>JBEKIM010000137.1:0-15200 GCA_050011755.1 Bryobacteraceae bacterium
GGCGGTGCGAACATCCGCGACTTCTTCCAGGGAAGTTTCGCTAATTCGCTGAATAACGGAATACCGAACATGACCGCCGTGAATGCCTTCACGTGCGTAGCTCCCGCCACCTGCCTGGGCGCCTCGGGAACCGGCAACGTCAACGACGGGTTCTCCGGCACCTACAACCTCGACGAACAGGAATATGCGCTGGATGCCGCTTTCGCCGGCCAGGAGCTGGTGCAGATCATCCTCACGGATACGGCCGACAACCAGGACCCGATTTTGCTGGGAGTCACGGCGATGTCACAAACTACGGACGCACCCAAGGTCAACAGCTTCTCCCCAGAGAAAGGCAAAGTGGACGCCACGGTAACAATCCACGGGAACGACCTGATCGGTGCTACGGCCGTGACCTTCAACGGCGTGCCCGCCAGTTTCACCGTGGATACTGTCCTGACAATAACGGCCACGGTTCCCGCCGCCGCGACCACCGGTCCGATTGCGGTGACCACCCCACACGGCACGGCAACCAGTAAAACGGACTTCACCGTGAAATGACGCGGGTGCGCCACACCATATGGAAGCCCGGCGGGATATGAAATTTCCCGCCGTCGATATAGAACACGCCGGCGCCGGGAAGCGCGTCAATCGCGACTTTCTGCGCGTGGTTGTCGAAGTAGGTGAGCGGACGGTGGTACCGGCGGACTTGGCGTCGAGGTCCACCATCTCGCCATAGAACGTAGCATGTGCGCCGGCCCATTCGACGTCCGAGAGCTCGATTCCCACGGCGAAAGGCTTTGCACCGGAATTGCGATCCAGCTTGCGGATGTGGCCGGTGATCACGGCGCCGCGCGGCAACATCAACTCGCCGTTTTGCCGGACGTCCTCAACCACGCGCCCACGCAGCGGATCGCCTACCGAAGCGGTCTTCGAAACGATGGCGGCCTCCAACTCGACCGGGACCAGCAGGCCAGCCGGAAGATCCACTTCGCGCGTGGCCTTGGGGCTCTCCGGAAGACTGGCGGGAGGCGCATCGAAGCGAATCGTCGATTCACTCCGGTACTCGCGGCAGTCGGAGAATTCGATGACATCGCGGCTCGCCTCGCCGGAGAAATGCGTCATCGTGAGTTCGGTGCGTTTTGGCAGCAGCGCGGCGCCGGCGCCGATGCGCGTGCGCGCATAGTTCGTTTGGAACACCGCCTCCTCGAGGCGCAGGCTGTACGGCATAGCCTCGCCGTACACGTCGAGCCGCATCAGGTCCAAAGAGAGCGGATCGAACCAAAACGAGCCCTTGGCGGCCACTACCTCTGAACCGGTTCCGGTCGTGATTTCGAAACCGCTGTCTTGTGAAGTGAGATGGAACTGGCAATGGATGGAGGCTTGCCCGGCCAGTTTCTCCGCGCCCAAGCATTCAAAAGTGCCCTTCCCTGCGACGAACAGCTTGTGCGAAAACATGGCGAACATGCCGGTGCCTATGGCGCCGCTGGTCACCATGGACGTGACGTCCCGATCCTCGAAGTGGTGGGAGCCAGGCCATGCGAATAGTTCTTTCCCCGCCACGCTGGAGACCTCCAGCCGCACCGTATCGACAGGCTTAAAAGCGCGGGAATGCGGGTCGCGATGTGCGCGCTCGATGGTTTCGAGGCAGGTGTAGTTGGGAATGGTGGTCATATCCTGCCGGACTCTTTCCTGGAATCGAGCCAACTGGCCGTCGCCGGGCGACTCACCGGCAGCGCCCGAAGTCGCCGCAAGGTATACGACGCCAAGCCACACGCCGCGGGAGTGTACTGTGGTGCGCCGACGGCTACCCATAACCCACTAATATCAAAAGACTATTGTAAAGCCGTCTACCCCAAGATACCATTCAAACTTCAGGTATTAGACATAACCAGATCTGAAACTATTTACCATGGGGAGCCAATCGGCGCGAATTTTGAAGTTCTGTTGGGCAGTAGCCGGAACCGCCCTGTCATTCGGACTTCTGCTGGCGCCGGCTTCCGGCGATGCCGCGCACACGCCCGCGCATGTCTACACGGCGACACCGCGATTCGATCCCGATGCATGGACGTGTGGGCAGGATCGCTTCCCCAAAGGAGCGGCCATCCGGCTGGTGTCTGCCTCGGAATCCCGGGACATCGCGCCGGGCTTTTTCGCTTCCGCCGATCCGGAAGTTTCGTTCGACGGACAACGCGTCCTCTTTGCGGGCAAACCGCGGCGCGGAGATCCCTGGCAGATTTGGGAAACCACGGTGAGTGCGCCCTCCGGCACCGCCCAATCGCGGCGTATCGGCGCGTGGCCCGAAGATTCGATCCGGCCGCTGTATCTGCCGGACGGCAAAATCGTCTACGCGCGGCGAACGCCGCAAGGTTACCAGATTGAAGTGATGGCCCTGGCGGGCGGGCAGCCGCTGCGGATCACCTATGCGCCCGGGAATTACATGACGTGCGATGTCCTGCACGACGGCCGCGTGCTCTACGAAGGTCCGCATGCGGCGGCGGCATCCGGCACATCCGACTTATATACGGTATATCCAGACGGGAGCGGCGTGGAAGCCTACCGTTGCGATCACGGCGTAAGCCGGCATGCCGCGCGGCAGTTGGCCGGCGGCGATATCGTGTTCACCACGGACAAAGGTCTCGCCCGGTTCACGTCCGCGCTGGCCGTGCAGACGGATAACGTGCCATCGCGGGGTGGCGAATTCGCCGGACCCATGGCCGAGATCGGGGCGGCGGAATGGCTGGTGGCCTTCCGTGCGAATAACCGGACGCCGTACGCCATCCACAGCCTGAATCCGTCGAACGGCGGGCTCGCGAGGCTGGCGGATGCGCCGGGCGTCCAGCCGGTGCTGCTTGCCGCGCGGGAAGCCCCGCTGCGATTTCCATCGGGTCTGCACGATTGGGCAGGAGCCAATCTGCTGTGCCTCAACGCCTACACGTCGAAGACCCACATTACGGAAGGCGCCATCGGAAGCATTCGTCTCTATTCCCAGGGCGCCGCGGGCACGCCCGCGCTGCTGGGCGAGACTGCGGTAGAAAGCGACGGCTCGTTTTTCCTGCACGTGCCGAGCGAACAGCCGCTGCGCATGGAATTGCGGGACCGGTCGGGCCGGGTGCTTGAAGCCGAGCGGGGATGGTTCTGGATGCGGCGCGGCGAGCAGCGCGTCTGCGTCGGCTGCCACGCGGGTCCGGAACGTACGCCAGAGAATGCGGTGCCGAAAGTGCTGCTGCGCGCGGACGTCCCGGTGGCTATGACAGGGAGTACAAAATGACCAGAATCATATGCTGCGCTCTCCTGCTGGCCGGGTTGGCGTGGCCCGCCGACCCGCCCGCCGCCGTCACCATCCGTTTCGAAGACGCCACCGCCGCTTCCGGCATCCAGTTCACCCACACATTCGGCGCGCGCAAATTGGGCTCGCTGCTCGAGAGCACGGGTGCGGGCTGCGTCTGGTTCGACTACAACAACGATGGATTACCCGACCTCTACGTAGCCAACGGCCGGCCGCTGGGCGATGACATCCATCCCTATCCGCTGCGCCAGGCGCCCGCTACGCCGCCGCACAATCATCTCTACCGGAACGACGGCAACGGCAAATTCACGGACGTGACAGACAAGGCTTGCGTCGGCGGGGACCTCTTCAGCATGGCAACCATCGCGGCCGATTTCGATAACGACGGGCTTGTCGATCTGCTGGTCACCGGCTACGGCCACGTCACGCTGTATCGAAATAAAGGCGACGGCACCTTCGAAGACGTCAGCGCCAAGGCGGGCCTGAACGTGCCGGGCTGGTCGATCGGCGCAGCCTGGCTGGATTACGACCGCGACGGCTGCGTGGACCTCTTCATCGGACGCTACGTGAAGTTCGATCCCAAGTACCGCGCCTATTACGCGGCGGATAACTACCCCGGGCCGCTCGATTACGCCGGCAACACCAACATGCTATTCCACAACAACTGCAACGGCACGTTCACGGATGTGAGCCAGAAGTCGGGTATCTCAAAGTACATGGGCCGCGCCATGGGCGTAACCGCAGGCGATTTCGATGGCGACGGTTACCCGGACATTTACGTGGCTAACGACAAGACTGAGAACTTTCTGTTTCACAACAACCACGACGGCACGTTCACGGAAAAAGCCGTGCAGAGCGGGGTCGCCTATGGACAGAATGGCGAATCCACCTCCGCCATGGGACCGGCATTTGCCGACTTCGAGAATACGGGCCGCGTGGGGTTGTGGGTCACAGATTCACATTACAACCGTCTGCTGCGCAACAACGGCGCGGACTTCACCGATATCACGGAGGCGGCCGGCATCTCGCAGTTGACCGCGCAGTACGTGAGTTGGGGCACCGGGGTTTACGATTTCGACAACGATGGCCTGCGCGACATTTTCATCGCGCACGGCGGCCTGATCCACATGGTGCCGCAGGAGCACTCCATCTTCCGGAATCTGGGCGGCGGCCGGTTTGCCGATGTCGCCGGCACGGCCGGACCTTTCTTCGAAGTGAAGACAGTCGGACGCGGAGCATGCTTCGCCGACTACGACAACGACGGCAAAGTGGACGCTTTCATGGTGAACCTCGGCGGTCCGGGCTATCTGCTGCACAACACGTCGCCGGGCGTCAACCATTGGTTGGCTTTCAAACTGGTGGGCCGGAAGAGCAATCGCGATGGGATCGGCGCCAAAATCGAGGTGGCAGCCGGTGGGCATAAGCAGCAAGCCGAGCGCGTCGCGGGGTCGGGCTATCTTTCGCAGGACGATGCGCGCGTGCATTTCGGTTTAGGCGCGGCGGCGAAAGCGGATATCGTAACGATCAGGTGGCCAAGCGGTATCGTGCAGACGCTGCGGGAGGTGCCGGCCGACCGCGTCGTCACCGTGGAAGAGAAATAGGATGCCCCGCATATTCCTGGCCCTCATCTGCGGCATCGGGGTTCTTTGCGCGGCAACGCCGCGATACGCTTCACCCATCGAACTGGCCGCGTCCTCAGACGGCACACGGCTCTATGTGCTGTGCGAAGGCAACGATGAACTGGCTGTCATCGATGCGCGCTCGGGAGAAGTCGTGGGGCGCGTGCAGGTGGGCAGAGTGCCCAAAGGGCTGTCGCTCAGCGGCAACACCGCATACGTCGCCAATTCGTGGAGCGACACGGTTTCGGTAATAGACACCGCCTCGCTACAAGTGACGCGCACGCTCAAAGCCGGCTTCGAACCCAACGCGGTCTTTGCAACCAGATCGGAACTATATACCGCGAATCGCATCGGTAACGATGTTTCCGTAATCGACTTGGCCACGGGCGCGGAAACCGGCCGCTTGACGGCCGGACGCGGCGCCAGCTATCTGACCCCTTCGCCCGATGGCCAGTCGATTTACTGCACGCATATTTATCCGAACATCGGACGCCATCGCACGCCGCCGGAGTCCGAGATCACGGTTATCGATGCCGTGCGCCAGATCGTCCGCGAGCGCCGGCCGATCGACAACGTGGCCGGCGTCTTCCACGTCGCTTTCTCGAACGATGGCCGTCTGGGCATCGCCTGCCAGTTGCGCCCGAAGAACCTCGTGCCCCTGGCGCACGTCGAGCACGGCTGGGTGTTCGGCGATTCATTGACGTTGTTCGGCACGGACGTGGGCGAGCCGGTGCAGGTGCTGATCGACGAACTGGAACGCTATTACACGATGCCGTTCGGCGTAGTCATCGCCGCCGATAAGAGCACAGCTTACATCTCGACCACCGGCGCCAACAGCGTGACGGTAATCGACATCAAGCGCTTGCTCGATTTTGTCCGCGCGGCCTCCCCGCAGGCGCGGCAGGCGTTGGCCAACGACCTGTCCGCATCGGCGCACTTCGTCGCGGCGCGCATCCCGGTGGGCCGTGCGCCCAAGGGCATCGCCCTCTCGCCCGATGGCGCATCCCTATACGTGGCCAATCGCCTGGACGACACCGTTTCGGTGATCGACACGGCCACCCGCAAAGTGACGCGCACGATCGCACTCGGAGGCCCGGCCGAACTCACACCGCAGCGCCGTGGCGAACAGTTGTTCTTCGATGCGCGCTTTGCCTTTCACAATGGCTTCAGTTGCGCCAACTGCCACATCGAATCTACTTTCGACGGCCTGCAATGGGACCTGGAGCCGGACGGATTCGGCAAGGATATCGTGGACAACCGCCTGCTCGAAGACGTGGATGGCACGGAGCCCTTCAAGTGGAATGGCGGCAATCCGGACCTGGAAACCGAATGCGGGCCGCGGACCGAAAAGTTCTTCTACCGCTCGCAGAGTTTTTCGCCGCCGGAATTGAGCGATGTCGTTGCCTATGTCAAGTCGATACCGCTGCGTCCCAACCGGTTCCGCCTAGCGAACGGCGAGTTGACTGCGGCGCAAGAACGCGGAAAAGACATCTTCGAGCGCACCCGCCGCAAGAACGGCACGCCGATTCCGGAGACGAACCAGTGCGGATTCTGCCACGCGGGCCGTCACTACACCAATCAGACGCAGGTGGATGTGGGCAGCGGCAAATGGTCGGATCGTTCGCCCGTCATCGATGTTCCGCAATTGACGAACATCGCGCTCACCGCGCCCTATCTTCACGATGGGTCGGCGCGCACCCTGGAAGAGATCTGGACTGTATTCAACCCCAAAGACACGCACGGGGTAACTAACGACCTGAACAAAGACGAACTCAACGATTTGATTGAGTACTTGAAAACACTATGACGCACAAGATCTGGGTCCTTCTCCTGTCGCTGCCGCTGGCAGTTTCGGCTCAGCCTATGCCGCGCTACCACTGGCAGAATTTCACTACCGCGGACGGGCTGCCCGACAATCGCGTCTTCAGCGTGGCGGTAGACGGCGCGCGCATCTGGGCCGGCACTGAAAACGGTTTAGGTTTGTATGAAAACGGCAAATGGAAAGTCTTCGGTACGGCAGATGGGCTGGCGCATCGCGCCGTGACGTACGTGGCCGTCGACAAGAGGACGCACGAGGTGTGGGCCGCAACCATGGGCGGGCTGAGCCGCTATTCCGCCGGCCGTTTCGACAACTTCACCCAACTCAACAGCGGACTGAGCAACGACGTGGTTTACGGCGTAGCCGTCGAGGGCGATTTCGTGTGGGTGGCCACGGCCGCCGGCGCCAGCCGCCTGAACACGCGCACCGGCGAATGGGCCCTTTATAACGAACGCAACACGCCCATGCACGAGATCTGGACTTATGCCGTGAGCACCGGAACCAGCAAAGTGTATTACGCCGTGTGGGGCGGCGGCGTACTCGAATACGACGTCAAGAACGAGCGCTGGAAAGACTACCACGATCCCGATGGCGAGACCGAGATGGTCCTTTATAAAGATCAAGGGCTCATTCACGAAATAACCACGTCGGTGAGTTGGATAGAGCGGGACAAGATCCTGTGGGCCGCCACTTACTTTGGCGCCAGCCGCTACGACGGCCGCAACTGGCATAACTTCATGGAGAAGGACAGCGGACTGCCTGGTAACTTCATTAATCAGGTGAAGGGCGTGGATGGCAACCGGGCGTGGTTCTCCACGGACAAAGGATTGGCCTATTACGACGGCGAAAATTGGGCGGTCTACCGCCCCGCGCTCGATACCGGTAAACCCGAGATGCTGGTGCGCGATGCCCAGGGCAAGGTGAAGCAGGTCGAGACCGATACGGCTCCCGCTCACAACTACGTTTTTGGAGTTGATTTTCAGGGGAACGACATCTGGGTGGCCACAGCCAAGGGGTTGAGTCACGGGATGCTAATTCAACAGGAGGTTAGTCAAAATGTTACTCGAAGAAATGATCGATGAGATCGGCGGCGCGGCCGTCCAGAAGCGGGCCGTGACGGATTTGCGCGTGCTCAACGAAGCTTACGATTACGATCGTCCGAGCTCTTTTTCGCGCGCCATGCGCATCGACCTGAACGGCCTGGTCGTGCTTTTGATTTCCGGTACGGCCAGCATCGATGAGAACGGCGAGACGGTACACGTGGGCGATTTCCGCGCGCAATGCCGGCGGATGTTCTATAACATCACCGGCCTGCTGGAAGCGGAGGGCGCCACGTGGCACGATATCGTGCGCACGAGCTTCTATCTGCGCGATATCGATCGCGACTATCGGGAGTTCAACGAAGAGCGCACGGCATTTTATCGGGAACAAGAGCTGGACCCCCTGCCAGCCTCGACCGGCATTCAGGCCAAGCTGTGCCGTCCGGACTTATTGGTGGAAGGCGAAGCGATCGCCATATTCCGGAACACCGCGCGGCCCGTCCAAAATTCTAACGGCACTCACTAAGGAGGTCATCGTGCGGTTTCCGATTGCGTTACTACTAGCCGCGGGCGTGGCGTCGGCTCAATCGCCGGGCCCCTGCTCCTGCGGCGCCAATCCGCCGGGCCGGCCGGAGACCCGCACGCTGGCGCCTTATGCCAACGCCCCCGACGATCTGCGCCCGTTCTCGCGCTACACCAAGCCCTATTACGAGCACTATACGAAGACCGTCGAATATAACGGGCCGGCGCGCGACCTACCCGTTCCCGATCTGAAGGACCTTACCGAGGTGCGTATCGGATTCCTGGGACCCATCCAGGATCACCGCGACCAGACCCTCGGCCGCATGATGCTCAACGGCGCGACCCTGGCCATCGAGGAGGCCAATGCCAGGGGTGGCTACGGCGGCAAGTCCTTCAAGCTGATGGTGCACAACGATTCGGCCCTTTGGGGGGCTTCCAGCAACGAAATCGTCAAGATGATCTATGACGAAAATGTGTGGGCCATGCTGGGGTCGATCGACCCGAATACCACGCATATCGCGTTACGCGTCTCCTTGAAATCGGAGATGCCGATTATCAGCACCGCCGCCACCGATCCCACGCTCCCGGAGACTACGATTCCCTGGCTGCTGAGCGCCCTCCAAGACGACCGGGTCCAAGGCTACACGCTGGCGCGGCGTATTCTCAGCGAGTTGGGGCTGAGTCGCGTCGCCTTACTGCGGGTCAACGAACCGTATGGCCGTTTCGGGAATGGAAAATTCAAGGATGCGGTCCGCCGCCTGGGACATCCGCTGGTTCTCGAACAGAAATACATGCCCGGCGACACGGACTTCCATCACCAACTCAGCGTGATCCAGGATTCCAACGTGGACGCGATTGTGCTCTGGGCGGACCAGATCCCGGCTGGAAACATCCTGAAGCAGATGCGCGAGATGGGGATGAAACAACGGGTTTTCGGCGCCTATCGTGTGTATGGGGATGAGATGTTGCGCATCGCCGGACCAGCCGCCGAAGGGTTGGAATTTGTGTTCCCGTACGATCCCAGCCGCGACGACCCCGCGTGGCTCGATTTCACGGCCCGCTTCGCCACGCGCTTCGAGAAGCCGCCGGACGCGTTCGCGTCGCTCGGCTACGACGGCATGCGCATCCTGCTCGATGCGATGTGCCGGGCGGGCTTGAACCGCGCGCGCATCCGCGATGCGCTTTACGGCCTGGAACGCTATCGCGGCGTGACCGGGGAAATGATCTTCGATCCCAATGCTAAGAACATTGCGCCGCTGTTCCTGGGGACCATCCGCAACGGGAAAGCGGAGTTCCGCCGCGAGCCCATGCAGAAGGCCTACGCCAGTATTGACGAAGAGGCTGTCAGCTACGCGGGACCGCCGCTGGCGGACAATCCCGCGGGCGAGATCCGCATCGGCATCTTCGGACCGCAAGCCGATAAACTGGCCGCCGATCCGGCCTTACAGGGCGCCGCCGGCCGCGGTTACACGCTGGTGGGCGTGGCGTCGGAAGGCGCGTGGGGCAAGGCTTCGTCGGAACTGGTCGAGATGATGGGGCAGGATCGGCTGATCGGGCTGATTTCCACAGACCGCAGTTCCAGTCACCTGGCGGAGCAACTGGCGGTGAAGATGTTCGTGCCGCTGATCGCGCTGTCGGCCGACCGCTCGCTGACCGCGCTGAATATCCCCTGGATCTTTCGCATGCCGCCGGATACGTCGATCGAGCAGGCGATTCACACCATGACGGCAGCCACGGCGAAAGCGGGAGCCAATCGCGGCCGCGTGCGGGAAGTATTGGCCTCGGGGACGCCCCTGGCGGGCACCGTGCATTTCAACGCGCGCGGAGAAATGCAATAGGCCGGGCTTTCACTTCGGTATCCGAACCTCCAGCCTGGTTCCGTGGCCTTTCCTCGATTCGATCGTCAGCCTGCCGCCCAAGCCTTCCGCGCGCGACCGCATGCTGGCGATCCCGTGCCCCTCTGCCCCCGCTTGCGGATCGAATCCTTCGCCATTGTCGCTGATCCGGAAAACCACCCAACGGTTGTCGTGTTTCAATTCGATCGAAACCTGGGTGCTGTTCGCGTGGCGAATGACATTGTGCATCGATTCCTTGGCCACCAGCAGCAGTTGACGGCGCGTGTCGATGCCCAGCTTTAGGTTTTCATCCGCTTCCGGCGTGACCACCACGCAGTCGATGTCGCGCGCACTGAACAGTTCGCCGGCGAATCTACGGATGCGCACGGAAAGATCGCCGAGCGAGTCGCGCTGCGGATTGATGGTCCAGACGATGTCCGACATGGATGCGGCCGTTTCCCGCGATACCGTGGCGATGCGCGCCAACGCATCCGGCATGGTGGGGGCGCTGGCAGGCCGCCGCGCCGCTTCGCTTAGCAGGCCGATCTGCGAGAGTGCCGATCCGATGTCGTCATGCAGGTCCGTTGCAATGCGCATGCGGACGCGTTCCACGGCCAGAAGATGGTTCAGCCGGAAGCGCCAGACGCCATAGATGGAAGCCGCCAAGGCAAACGCCGACAGCAGCAGGAACCACCATCGCTGCCAAACCGGAGCCGCGATTTCGAAACGAAACGAGGCCGGGGTTGCGCTGGTGTTCCCTGCCGGATCGATCGCCCGTACCGCAAAAATATAATTGCCTGCGGGCAGCCGCGGATAGATCACGGTGCGCTCCGGAGTCGCGCCGCTCCACTCGCGATCCTGTGGTTCCAGCCGGTAGCTAAAGCGCAGCCGACCGAAGCCGCCGATGCCGCTGAACGAGAACTCCAGGCGATTCTGCCAATCCGGAAAACGCGGAGCGCGCACCATCTCTTCGCCCCATCCGGAAATCGGGTAGAGGCCGTCGGTAAGCTGCACTTGCGTGAGCCGGACCCGCGGCCGGGGGCTGCGTGTTTCTGTAGGTGGGGAGAAGCGCACCAGGCCCTCGTCCGTGCCGAACCAAAGATCGCCGTTCCGGTCGCGCGCCGCCGAGCGGATCGACCCGCCCAGGATGGGTATTTCGGCGGCATACGACGCGGACTGCCCCGTATGGGGATCGTACGACCAGAGTCCGGTGGCCGATCCGATATACAAGCGGCCCCGGTTGTCACTGGTAAGGCTTAAGATCGCGCTCTCCACCAAACCGCCTCCCAATTCCACCGGGCGAATGCGCGGCTGAGACTCGCTGGGACCTTCAATCACGCCCAGCGCGCCCCTTGTGTAGCCGACCCAGATACGGCCGCCGTCGTCCACGTGCAAGCTGAAAATCTGGGACTTCACGGACGGTGGAAATGGGGACGGCACCCGCGCGAAACTCCCGTTGCGATAACGAAACAATCCGCCGTAAAGGGTGACCACCCACATATTGCGATCCGCATCCTCGGCCAGGATCCAGGGGGCCTGCGCAACCGGACTGCCCGGAAGGCCGGCCAGCGTCTCCATCCGGTTCGAGTCCCGTCGCCAGCGCCCGAGGAACGAACTGACTTGCCAACGGGCCAGCCAAATATCGCCCGATCGGGTTTCATAGAGACTACCCTGGGCGCCTTCCGGCCACCCTTCGGCCGGGCCGTAATGATGGACCAGGCGCCCCTGCCGGAAGCGCTCGACACCGTGTGGGGTGACCACCCACATCTCGCCGGCATGGTCCGCCAGGACTGGACAATATTCCGGCACGCCCGGCACCGGGATGGGCGGCGCGAGATCTTGAAAAGCCGGATCCTGAAACCGCTGTATGCGAAGGCCGGCCTGGTCCCAGGTGACTGCCGCGACGCCGCCTTGCGAGAGAGGGGACACTTCCACTACCCTGTGTTTCGCCAATCCGTCCCGCACCGACCAGGCAGTGAACGGGTCGCGGACAATCCGCATGACGCCGGAGCCCTCCACGCCGACCCACACGTTGCCCTGGCGGTCCGCCGCCAATCCCCAGGTGAGCTCTCCGGTTACGCCCTCGCGGCGTCCCAGAAGCCGCAGTTCGTGGCCCTCCGAATGAAACAACCCACCCTGGCCTGTGATCCAGTAGTCGCCGCGGACATCCTGAATCATGTGCGCCATGATGTGGCCGCGATTTCCGGCGGCCGGCTCCAGCCGGTCGAGAATCGGGGAATGGCCAGGCCGCGCATGACGGTCAATCCTCAACGCGCCCGCGGTGGTGACCAGCCAGATGGCGTCTCCGCGATCCCGGAACAGCCTGCCGGGCTGCCGCGGGATGCCTTCCCGCGCCGCCCACTGATCCCTCGAACCGTCGGCATTGCGCCGGAAAAGTCCTTGGTAGTTGCTGGCAATCCAGAGCACGTTCCCGGCTTCCGGGAGCGTATCGACGACCTCCTGAGTCGACGTCGATCCCGGCAGGGCCGGCGGAATGAAGTCGCAGCGAAACGCCCGGCTACCTGGGTCCAGACGGTATACGCCGCCATCCGTGGCCGCCCAAAGCGTGCCGTCGGGGCCTTCCCTTACCGTGTTCACGGAGTTGGAATCCGATGCGGATCCGGTCGGATAGCTTACAAATTGGCGGCCTGCCTTGCCATGCGGATCGTAACGCGCGACTCCGGCGCCGTTGGTCGCCACCCAGATCTCTTTATTGCGTGTTTCGATGACGTGGTTCACCATCGGAAACCCCAGCCCGTCCCGCGTGGTGAAGTTTTGGAATTGCTGGCCGTCGAACCGCGAGACGCCCAGCAGGGTGGCGATCCAGATGAATCCGCGCGAATCCTGGATGATGGAACCAATCCGGGTGTTGCCCGCCAGTCCATCCGCGGTGGAAAACGTGCGCGTGATCAGTTGTTCCGCGCCGAGCTGCAGCGCGCCGCAGAGCAGCAGGTAAAGAACCCGCCTCATGCGACTACCTACGCAGGTGGTGCCGGTGCCATACACTTCATGCTATTTTCGCACCGAGGGCTTACGTGCCGGGGACTTCCAACACAATGGACGAAGCAGTGACCCGCGTCTGGGTGGTGGAAGACCAGCCGGAAATACGCAATAGCCTGACCGCGCTCATCGGTGGTACGCCGGGGTTTGAATGCGCCGGATCCTTCGGTTCCATGGAAGCCGCGCTCGGGCAGCTTGGGGCTGAGCCTCCGCACGTGGCCCTGATCGACATCGGGCTCCCCGGCATGAACGGCATCGAAGGCATCCGCCGCATTCACGAACGCTGGCCCGCGGTTTCTCCGGTGATGCTCACAGTTTATGACGACGACGAGCGCATCCTGGAGGCGCTCTGCGCCGGCGCCAACGGCTACTTGCTGAAGAATACGCCGGCGGTCCGGCTACTCGAGGCCATCCGCGACTCGGCCACGGGGGGCTCGCCCATGTCCCCGGAAGTGGCCCGCCGGGTGGTGGAGTTGTTTCGCCGGGTGCAGCCGCCTCCCCAGGCGGATTACCAGTTGACGCCGCACGAATTGCGCATTCTGAACCTGCTGGTGCGCGGCGAGAATTACAAGACGGCCGCGGTGAAGATGAGTGTCAGCGTGAACACCATCTCCTATCATGTGCGCCACATTTACGATAAGCTGCACGTCCACTCGCGTAGCGAAGCCGTGGCTAAGGCG
This sequence comes from Bryobacteraceae bacterium, assembly GCA_050011755.1. GTDB lineage: Bacteria > Acidobacteriota > Terriglobia > Bryobacterales > Bryobacteraceae > Bog-159. Next base: position 13,784 of record JBEKIM010000137.1, read on the forward strand.
TTGCAGAGCGGGATTCTGCGGTAGCGCCACAACACTACCTGCGTAGGTGGTGACTCCGTTTTCAAACTGCCGCACAATCCTCATATGACCTTCACCAAAACGTTTGCACCATCCGCCGCTCTGGCGGCTTTACTGGCGGCTTCGGCCCTGTCGGCCCATGCTGCCAATCTGATTAAGAACGGCAGCTTCGAGAGGCCACTAGCCCCGGCAGGCAGCTTAACCTGCTTTAACACGGGGCAAACCTTCGTTAACTGGACGGTTGTGGGCGCTACGGGGAACGTGTGCGTGATCAGCGGAACGTACACAGCCAATGGATTCACAGTCGAGCCTGAGGCGGGCGCGCAATCCATCGACCTGACCGGCTATGGGAGCAACATGGCGACGGGCGTATCTCAGACCGTTGCCACAACACCCGGCGCGGCGTATCAGTTAACTTTCTGGGTGGGCAACGTTGTCAATACAGGTGGCTCTGACGGCGTCACCAGCACCGTCAACGTTCTGGTTAATGGCGTCCGGGTATACACGGCGACGAACTCCCTCGGCGCCGGGAGCAGTTCCGTGGTCTGGCAGAAGTTCACGGCTACCATCACTTCGCTTACTCCTCAGACCAGCATCGCCTTCATCAACGGCGATCCGGCGGGCGACAACTACAACGGCCTTGATGGCATCACGCTCGTCGCGCAGACGGGTGACGAAGTCCCTGCCATCGAGCCTCAGGAGAATTAGGCCGGTGCTTCGGAATATTGCGGTTCTCGCGCTGCCACTCTGTCTGGTTCTGGTTCCGCGGGCGCGCGCCAGCGACGAAAGCGACGTCCGCGCAGTAGTGGCGCGAGAGGTTGAAGGGTGGGCGAAGTACGATGCTAAGGAGGCCGCCTCCGTATTCACGAGCGATGCCATCTGGCAGAATCCGTTCGGAGTGCGTCTCCGCGGCAGCGCGCAGCTTGAGGAATTCCTGACCAATCTGTTCCAGCGGCCGGGCTATCGGGCGGCCAAAGACACCAGCCAACCGAAAATCCTGGACTTGCGGTTTCTCTCGTCCAGCGTGGCGGTTGTCTGGAGCGACGAATCGAGCGCGGGCCAGATCGACGACGAAACCGGGAAGCCGATGCTTCCGCGGCATTCGTATTACCTGGAAGTGCTGGTGAAGAGGGACGGTTCCTGGAAGATCTCCGACTCCATCATCATGGATCAACTGCCGCCCAGCCGCCCGTGACTAGCGAACCGCGGCACGACACTACCTGCGTAGGTGGTGCGCGGGCCGCGGAGCTACCTCATAATCCGCTAGTGGGTGCGGAACACCTTCAAAATCTACGCCCCCGGAGAATCAAAATGCGACGAAACGTTACGATGAAGATTGGATCGGCCGGAGTGCTTGGCGGCCTATTGTTAGCGGCGCAGATCACGGCTTCCGCTCAGA
>JBEKIM010000138.1:0-18449 GCA_050011755.1 Bryobacteraceae bacterium
GGTCTACCAGAGGGCCATCGCGGCCGGCGCGGTTTCGCTTACCAAACCGGTGGATCAGCCTTACGGCGACCGTCTGGCGGGCGTGCAGGACTTCGCCGGAAACCGATGGTACATCGCGGCGGCGTGGCGCACGCTTTAGCGTGCCGGCGGGACTTTTAAGTCCCGCTTCGGTGACAAGTCTCCAAAATAAATACATCCCCCGCAAAGCCATCTAATCAAATCGCTTCCCCAATCACCCGTCCGCCGCACCGGCCTGGTTCCTCGCGCCTGCGCCCTAGAATGAAATCGAAAGAGAATTCCTCATGCTCATTTCCGAAAAGCAACACCAAGCCAACCTGCTGAATGCGCAGCATTCCACAGGTCCCAAAACCCCCGAAGGCAAACAAGCCGTGCGCCTCAACGCCCTCGCCTGGAGCCTCCGCGCCCAGACCGTCATCCTCCCCAACGAAGATCCCATGGACTACCAGCAGATCTGGGAAGAGCTGGATGCCCAATGGCAGCCCCAGGACTCCACCGAACGCATCTTACTCGAACAGATGGTCGAGGCCCAGTGGTTTCTCGTGCGCGCCGGCAAGAACGAGTACGTGATCTACGAAACCGCCCTCGAAATTCACCAGCGCTTTGCCCTCCTCGACCGCGTCGCCGTGCAGCGCGCCCGCCTGGAGCGTTCCTTCCTGACTTCCCTGCACGCCCTGAAGCAGCAGCAAAAAGAGCGCCGCCAATCGCCCGCCGAGCCCGCCAAGCCTGCCCAAACCGTGCCACCGGAACAGCCCGTCGAGGCCCCCATCCCCATGCCCGCCGAACCCCGCGTTCCACCACCGCCCTACGTGATGTCCCCAGCCGTCGAGATCCATCCGCTCTCCTGTGCCGCGGCCGCCACCGATACCCGCTAGCCTTCCGCCCCCCTTGATCTTTGACAACCTGGCAAACGACCCCAACCGGTCCGCCCAATCTGTCCCCAAAAATCAGCCCACTCCGGTAACCCACACCCGGAATCCGAAACCTGGAACCCACAACCGATACCCCACCAACAACAACCCACCACCCATAACCCTTGAATCAACCACATAGGCTTTGTTCGGCCAAGTGAACCGCGCCCTGATATACTGCGCATCATGCGGACCACGAGCGCGCTTTGCGCAATTTCCAGGCGGGCCGGCGGAATCGCGGCTCTGATCGTCATGATTGCGGGCACCGCGGCGGGGCAATACCTCCGCGGCGTGAACGTGTCGCAGGCGGAATGGGGCGACCCGCTCAACCTCACCGAGGGTCCCGGCAATTACGCCTATGCCACTGCGCCCACCTTTAACTATTTCGCCGCCCGCGCCCTGCCGTTCATCCGCCTGCAGGTAAAGTGGGAGCGGCTGCAGCCCACCTTGGGAGGCCCCCTCAATTCGGACCAGCTCACCTATCTGCAGAATGACGTAGCCTACGCCAAAGCCGCCGGCGCGCTGGTCAGCATCGTGCCGCACAACGAAGCCCGCTATGCCACCCTCGAAAGCCAGGTGGCCAACTACGATAGCGACGCCTGCATCGTAGATAATCCGTGCCCGGGCAGCCCCGTCCTGGTCACTTCGGACGACCTGGTGGACTTCTGGGTCAAGATGTCCAACGTCTTTGTGAACGACCCCACCGTAATCGCCTACGACCTGACCAACGAGCCGCACGACATGGGCGTAGCGAACTGGAGTCAGATCGCCCAGAAAGTGCTGACCGCGATTCGCGCCAACGGCGATAACAAGACCATCATGATCCCCGGAGACGGGTGGAGCAATGCGACTTACTGGACCACTTATAACGGCGCCGCGCCCTTCATCACCGACCCGGCCAACAACTACTACTACGAGGCGCATCTTTATTTCGATTCCGATTTCAGCGGAAGCTATGCCGAGACCTACGATCAGGAACTCGCCGCCAATCCGCAACTGGCCGATGTGGGCGCCACCCGGCTATTGCCGTTCGCCAACTGGTGCGCTGCGAACAACGTCCCCTGCTATCTCGGCGAGTACGGCATACCCAGCAACGATGCGCGCTGGCTCACCGTGCTGAACAACTTCCTGAATACCTTGGATATTGCCAAAATGCCGGGAACCTATTGGGCGGCGGGCGAGTTATGGGCCACCGTGCCTACCTGCTCATGCAGCCTGCTCTCGGTCCAGCCTTCGAACAATTTCACCACCGACGCGGAGCAGTTGCCGACGCTCCTGGGACACCTGCCGCCAAATACCGTCCGCACGGCTTCCGCGGCCGCTTCTTACGGATGGGCTAGCGCGCCGGGCGAACTCGTGGCCCTATACGGCAGCGGTCTGGCGACCGGTACGGGAGTCGCCACGGAATTGCCTCTATCCACCGACCTCGAAGGGGCCCAGGTGCAATTGACCGACAGCACCGGGAACGTGTCCCTGTCCCCGCTGTTATACGTCTCTCCGACGCAAATCAACTACCAGATTCCGTCCTCCGGCGTGGCGGCGGGTCTCGCGAACGTAGCTGTTCTGAACGGTACCACCACAGTCGCGACGGGTTTGCTGGAGGTCTCCTCCATCGCGCCCACAATCTTCACAGCCAACTCCACGGGGCAGGGTGTGCCGGCGGCCCAGATCCAGCGCGTGCACCCCGATGGCTCTTACGATTACGAAGATGTGTTTTCCTACGATGCATCCAGCAGCCAGTTTGTCCCCTCGCCCATCGCCTTCAATGGAGACAATCTTTATCTGCTGCTCTACGGTACGGGCTTCGATACGGCATCCGCCGGCGGCACTAACGTGTCCCTCAGCACGCCGCTTGCCGGGTTTACGCTGTCGATTCTCTTTTCCGGCGCCCAAGGCCAATATGCCGGATTGGACCAGATTGTCGCCCCGTTGCCTGCCTCGCTCGCGGGTTCCGGCCAACTGACGGTGAATGTGACGGTGAGCGGCTCCACTGCCAACCCGGTGACTATCGCTTTCCAGTGACGCAGGCGGCCGAAATGCCTGCCCAAGGAGGTGACCCTTGCAAGCAACTCTCAATCCCGTAGCCGCGGCGCCGGACTCGATCCGCGCACCGCAGCCGGTCGCCCGCAACATCGCTGTGGATGCTTATCGCGGCTGGGTGATGCTGCTGATGATGGCCGAAGTCCTGGAACTCGCGCGCGTGGCGCACGCTTTTCCGGGCAACGCGTTCTGGGCTTTTCTCGGATACAATCAGACCCACGTGGAGTGGAGCGGGTGCTCCCTGCACGACATGATTCAGCCCTCGTTTTCCTTTCTGGTAGGCGTGGCCCTGCCTTACTCCATCGCCAGCCGGCTGGCCAAGGGCGGCGCGTTTGGCAAGATGTGGGCGCATGCCATCTGGCGCTCGTTTCTGCTCATCGCGTTGGGCGTCTTTTTGCGTTCCATGTACAGCGCGCGCACCTATTTCACGTTTGAAGACACGCTCACCCAGATCGGGCTGGGATATCCTTTCTTATACCTGCTGGGGTTCCGCAAGCCGCGCTGGCAGTGGGTCGCGCTGGCCGCCATCCTGACCGGATATTGGCTGGCAGGCGTGCCGGCCAACTGGCCGCACCTCTACTCGGGTTTCGCCGCCCATTGGAACAAGAACGCCAATCTGGGCAACGCCTTCGATCGGTGGTTTCTGAACTTGTTCCCGCGCGCGCACCCGTTCGTCTTTAACGACGGCGGATACCTGACGCTCAGCTTCATTCCCACGCTGGGAACCATGATCCTCGGACTGGCGGCCGGACGTTGGCTGCGCGCCAGCGCGCCGCGCATTCCGATGCGGCGTCTGCTGGCCGCCGGAGCCATCGGTGTCGCCGCCGGTCTGTTGTTGCATTTCACCGGCATCTGCCCGATCGTAAAACGCATCTGGACTCCCAGTTGGACGCTCTTCAGCGGCGGGATCTGTTTCCTTCTCACGGCGGCCTTCAGTTGGGTGATCGATGTGAAGGGCTACCGGAAATGGGCCTTCCCGCTGGTCGTGATCGGCATGAATTCCATCGCCGCGTACCTCATCGCCCACCTGTTCGAACGCTTCACGTTCAGTTCGCTCCGCATTCACCTGGGTCCCGATGCCTTCCGTATCCTGGGCCCCGGCCTGGAACCGTTCCTGCTCGGATCGGCCGTCCTGCTCATCTACTGGCTCATCCTATACTGGATGTACCGGCGCAAGCTGTTTCTCAAAATTTGAAACGTCAATTAACTATCGCGTTGGTTTCGATCCTGCTGGCGGCGGCCCTGGTATATGTGGGCGACTACGCCGCGTTGCGCTATCGAATCCCGCACAACCGGGCGCAGTTCGGCAGCGTCACCGTGCAGCGCATGTGGGTGATCCCGATGAAAAACGGGAAGACCCAATATGCGTTCGATCCGCCTGGCCCGCAGGAGTGCGTGTATTCGCTCTTTCCGCATTTCGGCGATGTTCCGTGCTGGTATCTGAGCCGGCACCCGAAACAACAGGTGGATACGGGCAGCCAGTGAACGAACCGGGACAACCCAGCCGGACCGCTCGGGCGGCCGCGGTCCATCGCGCCGCCCACCAACTGCTGGAGCAGGGCCGCATCTTCGCCGATCCGCTGGCCGTGCCGATCCTCGGTGAGGACGCCGGCGCCTTAGCGCGCGAAGCGGAGCAAAGCCCGCAGAGCCGGAAGATGCGCATGTTCATCGCCGTGCGGACCCGTTTCGCCGAAGACGCTTTGGTGGCCGCGGTGGACCGCGGCGTGGCGCAACTCGTGGTGTTGGGCGCGGGCTTGGATACCTACGCTTATCGTGGCGCGATGCGCGAGCGGCTCCGCATTTTCGAGGTGGACCACCCGGCGACCCAAGCCTGGAAGCGGCAGCGGCTGGCGGAAGCGGGCATTCCCATCCCCGCCGCCCTCACGTTCGTGCCGGTGGACTTCGAGCGCGATACTTTGGATTCCGGCCTGGCCGCCATTGGCTTCGATTGTCTGAAACCGGCGTTTTTCACCTGGCTGGGAGTCGTACCCTATCTGACCGAAGAAGCCGCCTTCGGCACGTTGCGCTTTATCGGCAGCCTGCCGGGCGGCGCGGAAGTGGTATTCGACTACAGCAATCCCCCGGACTCCTTGCCGCCCGAGGCGCGGGCCCGCCACGACGCGCGCGCGGCGCGTGTAGCGGAGATCGGCGAGGCCTGGCTCGGCTATTTCGAATCGGATGTGTTGCGCGCCAGGCTGATGGCGCTCGGCTTTGGGGAAATCCAGGATCTGGGACCGCCTGAGATCGCAGCCCGCTACTTTCCGCAGCGCGTGGGCGACGTTCCGGCCCAGGGCGGGCACGTTGTGTGGACTAGGGCCGCGGCGTCGGAGTAGGCTGTCCTCCGCCCACCGATCCCAGCGCCTCCAGAACGCGGCCCAGGAAGTACCTCGGCAACACCAGGCCCGCGACGAAGCCTAAGCTCAGGAAGTATACGATAAGACCGCCGGCCAGGCTGCTATTGCCCGGCGTACAGCAATCCAGACATTTGGCCAGGCTGTTCGCGGCATCCTTGAAGACGCCGAACAGGTCTCGCGCAGTGGCCACCAGCGCACCCGAAACAAAGGTCCGGAAAGTGCCGGCCGCATCGCTGAGCACCGTCCGTCCCGATCCAGTACCGGCACCGCCGCTCGCAGTTGTACCCGCCGCGCCATGCTTTGCGGGTCCGGCGTCGCTCAGGGGCATCCCGAAAATGAGTCCGACTACGCCGCCGGCAAACAACGCCGCTCCGGCCCACAAAAAGGCGACCGGCCAGTCTCGTGTGGCGACCACCACGGTGGCGAAGCCCAGAACCAGGAATACGACCAGGTTAAACGCGATGGACTCCGCGACGATCGGATCGTCGTCCTGCTTTGGCTTCTCCGGAATGTGAGGCGTGGGCGTCGGCGTTGGGCCCGGCAGTGGTGGACCCTTTGGGCGTGGGCTCGAAGAGAGACCAAAAAACTTAGCGTAGGCGATCGCGATGATCGCAATCGAGGCAATCAGCGCGGCTAGAACGCTAAACGCCCGGTGATTCGGGAGTCCCAGGCTGGCCGCCGACCAGCTTAGTCCGATCACCGCCGTAACTAATACGATCAGCACAACAGCGAACAGCACGGTGGGCCATCGGGGTTTCATACGCGCCTATGGGTACATACTGTATCATAGGCGCCCCAGACCGAACGAAGGCTATACTGAAACGTGGAAAATCCGTTGCCCTCCACCGGCGTAGAGTCTGTCCCCGGAGTGTGCGGGGGCGAAGCCTGCATCGTGCGCACCCGCGTCCCAATCTGGGTTCTCGAGCAGGCACGCAGATTGGGTGTGAGCGAAGAGGATCTGCTGCGGTCGTACCCGGCGCTCCGCGCGGAGGATCTTGCCAATGCATGGGCCTATGTTCGTTCCCACCGGCCCGAGATCGATAACCAGATCCGCGAAAATGAAGGCGCTTGATGGCGACTGGTTTAGCATGTCCTGACGGTGCGCGAAAGCGGCAGAGCCAATCGGGCTGCGCCATTATTGCGCTACATGCCGCGAAGCCGGCCACGCCGGCGTCATCGTCTGATTTGGAATAGCCCTTCTACAACCCCGCGCGCCGCCATAACTCGTCCACCCGCCGCTTCACCTCCTCCGACATCCGGATCACGCCCGGCCACGGCCTGCTAAATCCTTCCCCCGGCCACTTACGGGTCGCATCCACCCCCATCTTCGAGCCGTAGTTCGCCAGCCGGCTCGAATGGTCCAGCGAATCGACCGGCCCCATCGTAAATTGAATATCGCGCTCCGGGTCGATGTTATTCAACGCCTTCCAGGCTACCTCGCGCACATCCTGGACATTCACATCTTCATCCACCACCACGATGCACTTACTGAACATCGCCTGCCCCAGCCCCCAGATGGCGGACATCACTTTACGCGCATGCCCCGGATAGGATTTGCGAATCGCCACCAGAATCAGATTGTGAAAGATGCCCTCGGCCGGCATGCAGATGTCGCGCACTTCCGGCAGTTGCATGCGCATCAGCGGCAGAAAGATCCGCTCGATGGCTTTGCCCATGTAGAAATCCTCCATGGGCGGCGGTCCCACGATGGTCGTGGCATAAATGGGATCCTTGCGCTGCGTGATGCAGGCGACGTGAAACACCGGGTATTCATCGGCCAGCGAATAAAAGCCGGTGTGGTCGCCAAACGGGCCTTCGGTGCGCAACTCGCCCAATTCCACGTAGCCTTCAAGCACGATCTCGGCCTGCGCGGGCACCTCCAGATCGCAGGTCTGGCACTTCACCATCTCCACGGGACTGCCGCGCAGGAAGCCCGAGATCATCATTTCATCCAGGTCCGGCGGCAGCGGCAGGATAGCCGAAAACATGGTGGCGGGGTCCGCGCCGATAGCCACCGCGACGTCCATGCGCTTGCGTCCCGCCGCAGCCATGCGGCGATAGTGCTCCGCCCCCTGCTTATGCGTCTGCCAGTGCATGCCCGCCGTGCGCTCGTCGTAGATCTGCATGCGGTACATGCCGCAATTGCGTTTGCCGCTATCGGGATTGCGCGAGTAGACCAGCGGCAGGGTGATGAAGCGGCCGCCATCCTCCGGCCAGCATTTCAACACCGGATAATCGGCGAGTGAAAAGCCCGTGGTACGGACCACCTCCTGGCACGGCCCTTTCGATACGATTTTGGGAAAGAACGATCCCATCTCGGCCAGCTTCGGCAACATTTTCAGCTTGCCGATCAGGCCTTCGGGCATGCGCATTTCCAGATACTCGGAGATGCGCTGCGCGACGGTTTCGACCGAATCCACTTCCAGCGCGATCTGCATCTTGCGCATGCCGGCAAAGCCGTTGATCAGCACCGGAATGGCGCAGCCTTTAGGCTTCTCGAACAGCAATGCGGGACCGCCGGCTTTCACCGCGCGGTCGGCAAACTCGGTCATCTCCAGGATGGGATCCACTTCGAAGGGAATGCGCTTGAGTTCCTGGTTCTTCTCCAGCGCCGCGATGAATTCACGCAGATCGGCAAAGGCCATAACGGGGGCGTCTCACTTTCTACTATGATTGAAGTTCACGAATAAAGCATCAAGGAGTAATCATGTTTAGTCGAGTGGCGTTCGTTACGGGCGCCAGCCGGGGGATTGGCCGGGAGATCGCCCTGACACTATGCCGCGCCGGTTTCGATATCGTGGTGGCCTCGCCCGAAATCGAAAAAAACGAAGAAGTCGCGGAAAAGATCCGGGCCTGCAGCGGCCAGGCGCTGACCGTAAATCTCGATCTGCAATCCTACGATTCCATCCGGGAGGGCTTCGCCACAGCCCTGCAGAAGTTCGGGCGCATCGACGTGCTCGTGAACAACGCGGGCATCACGCGCGACGGGCTTGCCGTGCGCATGAAGCGCGAGGATTGGGACCGCGTGTTGCAGATCAACCTGCATGGCGCATTCTTCGCCACGCAACAGGTTCTGCCCGCCATGATGAAGCAGCGCTACGGGCGCATCATTAATATCGCCTCGGTGGTGGGCGAGAGCGGCAATGCCGGCCAGGCGAATTACGTGACCTCGAAGGCCGGGCTGATCGGCCTGACCAAGGCGCTCGCGCAGGAGATGGCCGCGCGCGAAATTACGGTGAACGCAGTCGCGCCCGGATTCATCGACACGGACATGACGGCCGTGTTGACCGACGAGCTAAAGGAAAAGCTGCTGGCGCAAGTGCCTTTGCGCCGCCTCGGAAGACCGGATGAGATCGCCGCGGCCGTGCGTTTTCTGGCCAGCGACGAAGCCGGGTACATCACCGGCCACGTACTGAACGTCAACGGCGGAATGTATATGTAGCGGCCTGCGGCCTTATAATGACCGAATGCGCCGTTTAATCGGCATGTTCCTGGTCATAACGGCTGCCGCAAACGGCGACAATCTGGATGCCGCGCGCGAACAGCTTCGCCTCGGCCACACGGATGCCGCCATCGAGGTTCTGCAACAGCAGCTTGCTAAGGACCCCGCCACCGTTGCAGCCAGTATCCTGCTCAGTGAGATCCTGCTCGCCGCCGAACGCTTTGACGACGCCGATCAGATCGTGGAGAGCGCGCTCGCCAAGAACAAATCCGATGCCGGCCTACAGCGTGTGCTGGGCGACCTTCGCTTCCGTGAAGGCCGCGTCTTCGATGCCGAGAAAGCTTACAAGGCCGCTATCAAGCTCGATTCCCAGAATGCGCGCGCCATCTACGGTATCTCGCGCGTATTCGATGCGACTGCATTCCGCAAAAAGGCCTCCGAAATGCTGCAGGTGGCACACGCCATCGACCCGCGGGATCCGGTCATCGCAAACGCGTTTGAAGAGGCCGCTCCTCGATCCGCCGCCGTGCTGGCACGCCGGGACGCGGAGTTCGCGGCCCTGCGCAGTGCGCCGGGTGCGGAACCCAGCCCGCGCCAACGCGCTCTCGAGCGCTGGATCGCGGTGACCAAAGCGCTCGACGGCAAGCCCGCTTTCGAGCCGGCGGCCGCGGACCGCTCGTACCGGCTTCCCATGGGCCGTTTAATGGATGGACGGCGTCTCACGGGTGGCAGCTTGCCCATCAAGATCAACGGCGCCAAAGCCGGCTTGCGTCTGGATACCGGCGCGGGAGGAATCATGCTGGGCAGCCGCCTTGCGGAGCGCTCCGGCGTGAAGCGCCTGGCCGAAGGCGATATCTCCGGCATTGGAAACGGACCTGCCGTGAAGGGCTGGATCGGCTACGCGCCCACCATTCAAATCGGCGATCTCACACTGCAGAACTGCATCGTCCAGGTGCCGGAGAAAGGGTCCACCGACGACTCGGGCGGCCTGATAGGCTCCGACATTTTCCGTCGCTTTCTGGTGAAGATCGACTTCGCGGGGCAGAGTCTCGATTTGGATCCGCTGCCTGGCCCCGCTTGGGACGGCCATTCCGTGACGAACCGCTACGAAGGCCCCGAACTCGCGGGATTCAGCCAGATGCTGATCGTCCACCATTACCTCCTGATCCCCACGTTGATCGGCGAGTCCGCCAAAGCGGAGCAGACTCAGGGATTGTTCCTGCTCGACACCGGCTCGCAACTGAACATGGTCTCGACCAACCTGGCGCCCGAGATCACCAAAGTGCATGGCTCTCTGGATCGGGTGCGCGGCATTTCGGGCAAGGTCAAGAACGTATACGAGGCAGACAAAATTGTCTTGCAGTTCGCAACATTTCGCCAATTGAACCTGGATCTGACATCCTTCGATCTGGCCGGTTTCAGCCGTGGCGCGGGCCTGGAATTCAGCGGCATCATGGGGCTGCCGCTAATCGGCATGTTCGCATCGGTGACGCTGGACTACCGCGATGGCTGCGTAAAGTTCGACTACAAGCGCTAAACCACGCCTACGCGATCAGTCTTGAACGCGGGGCTGGGGAACCGCCGCGGGCTCCTCGTCGGCCTCCTCGACAAGCGAAATCAGGTCCAAGCCGTTGCTATTGTCCGTTGGCGGGTCTCCGTTCATGAAGGCGATCGTGGTATGCGCCGACGTGGCTGTGATGGTTGTACTGAACTTCTGCCAAACCAGCTTGGTCTGGCCCGCCCCCCGCGAGTTGGTTGCCGCGTAAACCTGGGTACCGTCCACGAACACATTCACCTTACTGGTGGTGCCCCAGACGCCGCCCGGGTCGTCGACATTGCCAATATAGAATGTGAGTGTGTACGCAGTGCCCACCGTGGTGGCCACGGTTTGCGCCACTCCGGTAGCGGTATTGCTGTTCCCGGTCAGATCCAGCCATTGGCTGCCGCCGGCCGCCGGAAACGTAAAGCCTCCCTGCTCAAATGCCCCACTGGCGATGGCCACGTTGCCGGTGGCGCCCACTACTTTCCAGCCGGCGAATGTGTCACCTGTTGAAAACTGCTCGTAGCCTCCGGCGGTCACAACCGGTTTCTCGAAACTGCCGTTTTTGATCAGGTTCGCCGCATAAGCGGAGTTGACCAGCAGGGCCCCGGCCGCCGCCACGTAGAGGACATTCATCTTCGGCATATCTTCAACCCTCCGGATTGCCTTCGTTTGGCGTCACCCATTCTACACGGTTAACGGGCGCGCCGCACTTATCATGCGCCGTTCAGACAAGGAACGGCTTCCGCCGCCTCTCCCGCCGCGTGGCGCGGGCCCGGCAACAGGACTCCGGCCAAGTGTAGCGGGTCCGTGGCCGGCGTCTCTGGAAGATCGCCGGATTCTCCGGCGCGCCGCACGGCGCGCAGCAAGTCAAGCGCTTCGGGTAGAGCGAACTGCTCTCCCAGAAAAGCCTGCGCGAAGCGTCCGCCGCGGATTTCGCCGCGCGCCTCCATGCGGCGCAATTCCACCAACAGGTTGCGCCATGGCGGCGCCAGGGTTTCGCGCGCTGCCAGATCGCGGAAGACCACGCCCCAGCGCTGCAACAGTTGGCGTGCGAATGATGCGGGCGAGATCTCCGTCGACGGTGTGGCGGCGCGGCGCAGCAACGCCCATCGTCCGGCGGCGTGCCGGGGACGCGCCAGCCGGCCGCGTCCCTCTCCACGGCGGCGCTTGGTATCCACGAGCGCGCGCAGGTTCTCGAAGCCATCCGCCGTGACCAGACCCGCGGCCACCAGTTCCCACAGCGCGTCTTCCACTTCGCTCGCCAGGCGGCCGGTGGCGCGCGCCAGTTCGGGAAAGAACGACGCGCCACGCTGCTGCAATTCGGCCAGCACCTCGCGTGCCGGATGCGAAAGCGACGCATCGGTAGCCGGCCGCGGACCAGCCAGCAGCCACTCGGCGTCCTCGCGCAGAAAAAGGGTTAATGGCGCGACACGCGTGGGCCGTACGCGATGCTGGCGCCCGTTCTCATCCCTGTCGAATGCCGGATGTGGCGAGAGCCGGCCCCACATCACTTCTCCCGAAAGGCAGAGTTGGTCCAGGAATTCGGGGCTGTAATGCGCCACGCGGCTGGGCAGGATCTCGGCTTCCCACGCCGCCGCCGAAATCTCGTATCCCTGAAGCTGCTTGATCGCGTGCAGCACGCCATCCGCGCCGTGCAATTGCGCGCCGGGTGCGAGGTGCTGCCAGCGATGCAGGAAGCGCACGAAATCGGCCGTGGTGACGGGCTCGATCTCGCGCCGCAGGCGGCCGATAGTGAGGCGGTGGATGCGCGCCAGCAACCGGCGGTGGCACCATTCCGGCTCGCCGGCGGACTCGCCGGGGGTGAAGCGCCCGCGCAGGATCTGGCCTTCGGCTTCAAGCTGCGCCAGGGCGGCTTCGACCAGCGCCGGCGGCATCGCCAGGCGCGCGGACAACTCGGAAGCGCGATAGGGACCGCCGGATTCGAACCAGCCGCGCAGGATTTCGGCGGCGCAGCCTTCTTCGGTTTCCGGCCGATCGGCGGGAAAGTCGATCGCGGGCGTGAGGACGCCTTCCGGGTGGACGGCTCGCACGATGGGAGTGCGCTCGGCGGCGACCCAGAAAGTGGGGCGGCCAATCCTGGCCGCAGCCGGCTCTCCAGCCGGCTTGGCCGCCTGAAAGGCGGCTGCGGGCACGATTGCCCGCCCCACGTCGAGCACCGCGGCGCGGCCGGACTCCACCAGCGGCGCTAAGAACGGCTCCCACTCGGGCACGGGCGGAACGGTGATCAGCGTCAGCAGCGCCTCGTGCAACTCGTCGGGATCGCGCACCAGAGGCCAGGATTCCGCCGCCACCTGTACGATGGCGTCCGGGTCGAGCGCGCCCGCCCCTTCCACGAAATCCGTACGCACCGTGCGCCGCAACTGCACGGCCCGGGCGCGGCGTTCCTCCAGCGGCGCATCGTCCAGGAAGGCGTAAGGATTGGCGTTCAGGATCTCGTGCGAGAACGGCGTAGCCTCCGGCGTATCGATGGCCGATGTGCGGATGGCGCCCGCGCGGATACCAGCCAGCACCGCGACGAGGCCGTCGAGGTCCATGGCTTCATGCAGGCAGTTGCGAATGGTCTCCCGCACCAGGGGATGATCCGGGATGCGCGGCGGTCCCGTGAGATTCTCGGCGCAGGCGGCCTGGTCCGGGAAGGTGGCGGCCAGCAAATCGTCGGAGCGCATGCGCTGGATGGGCGCCGGCACGCGCGATCCGTGCGCGAAGCGCAGAATGGCCAGCGCGCGCGACGCATTCCAGCGCCAGCGCGCCGTGAACATAGGAGCGTCGAGCAGCGCCTGCGTGAGCACGTCCCCCACTGTTTCCGGACGCAGGAACTCGAATACGATGTCCAGTGGAAACGAATGCTGTTCGCCGAGCGACAGCACGATGCCGTTGTCGGTGGCGGCGGCTTGCAGTTCGAAGTTGAAGGTCCGGCAGAAGCGCTTCCGCAGAGCCAATCCCCAGGCCCGATTCACGCGCGCGCCGAACGGCGCGTGCAGCACAAATTGCATGCCGCCGCCTTCGTCGAAGAAGCGCTCGGCCACCACGTGCGCGGATGCCGGCAGCACACCCAGCGCCCGCGCACCGGATTGGACGTAAGCGATGGCCTGCTCCGCGCCGAGACGGTCGAGGCCGGCTTCCCGCAGGAGCCAGTCGGGCTCGGGCGCCGCCAGGATGTCCGTTCGCAGCCGCGAGACTTCCGCCGACAATTCCGCTGTGCGGCCGGGCGCTTCGCCGTTCCAAAAAGGAATCGACGGAGCCGCGCCGTGCGCGTCTTCCACGCGCACGCGGCCATTTTCTACGCGGCGAATGCGCCACGAAGTCGTACCCAGGAGAAAGACATCGCCCGACATGCTCTCCACGGCGAAGTCTTCGTCCACGGTTCCGACCGTGGCCCCTTCCGGCTCCGCGACCACCAGATAATTGGCGTTATCCGGAATGGCTCCGCCCGATGTGATGGCGGCGAGGCGTGCGCCCCGCCGGCCGCGCACAATATGATTCACCTGGTCGCGATGCAGATAGGCGCCGGCGCGTCCGCGCGCGGTGACGATGCCATCGCTCAGCATGGCGACGATATCGTCGAAATCGCGCCTTTCAAGCGTGCGGTACGAGTATGTCGAGCGGGCCAGTTCGAAGAGGCCGGCTTCGGTCCATTCTTCCGAAGCGCATGCGGCCACGATCTGCTGCGCCAGAATATCCAGCGGCGCCGAAGGAATTTCGGTGCGATCGAGAACGCCGGAACGAATGGCGCGGACTAGCGCCGCGCATTCGATCAATTCGTCGCGCGTGGTGGCGAAGAGCCGGCCCTGCGGACGTGCGCCTACCCAATGTCCGGAACGTCCGATGCGCTGCAAAGCCACGGCGATGGAGCGCGGCGAGCCGATCTGGCAGACCAGGTCGACCGTGCCGATGTCGATGCCCAGTTCGAGCGAAGCCGTGGCCACCACCGCGCGCAGTTCGCCTCCCTTCAGGCGAGCCTCCGCTTCCAGCCGCAGGCGGCGCGACAAACTGCCATGGTGCGGCAGCACAGCGTTCTCTCCCAGGCGCTCCTGAAGTTGATGCGCCACGCGTTCGGAAAGCCGGCGCGTGTTGACGAAGACCAGCGTGGTGCGATGCGCGCGGATCAAGTCGGCTACGCGATCGTAGACCTCCGCCCACATTTCGTTGCTGGCGACCGGGCCGAGCTCGTCTTTGGGAACTTCCACGGCCAGTTCCATATCGCGGCGATGGCCTACGTTCACGATGCGCGCGGTTTCGCTCAGGAAACGGGCGACTTCTTCGATGGGCTTCACCGTGGCGGATAGGCCGATACGCTGCGGCTTGGGCCCGCCCGCGGTCGCGGCCAAAACATCCAGCCGCGCCAGCGTGAGGGCCAGGTGCGATCCGCGCTTATCGTCCGCTACCGCGTGGATCTCGTCCACAATGATGGTGCGGGTAGTGCGCAGCATGTCGCGCGGCTTCTCGGCGGTCAGCAGGATGAACAGCGATTCGGGGGTGGTCACCAGCACGTGCGGACGTTCCTTGCCCATCTGCGTGCGCTCCCACACAGGCGTATCGCCGGTACGGACGGCGGCTCGGATGGGCGCCAGAGCGATCCCCTGCGCGGCCGCCGCGGCGGCGATTTCCGACAGCGGTACTTCCAGGTTGATGTGGATATCGTTGCTCAGCGCCTTGAGCGGCGAGACATAAACGACTTCGGTCTGGTTGGGCAGTGGCCCGAGGCGGGCGGCGCGCACAAGCCGGTCCAGGCAGAGCAGAAACGCCGCCAGAGTTTTTCCGGAGCCGGTCGGCGCGGAGATCAGGATATCGTGGCCTGCGCGGATTTCGGGCCAGCCGAGGATCTGCGGTTCGGTGGCGGCGGCGAAGCGCTGGGTAAACCAGTCGCGCACTAAGGGATCGAACTCGGAAAGCGCGGGGAGTCCCACTTCCTTTATTTTACCGGTAGCGTGCCGCGATATGCGGAAAGCAAGACGCGTACATCGGGAAAAACTCCACGCTATCATCCGCGTCAGTTTGGTTTTCGGAGGGCGGCCAAACTGCCCCTTTACCCGACGCCAGATTTCAAAACGGTCGTTTTGCGCTTTGCCGGAGACCTCGTAAAGGACGCCATCAGCGCCGCCCACGGAGCCATTCCGGATTGCGAAGCATGGGCCGAGTAGTCGCTATTTTCCCAGTTTCTGCATCACGCGTCCTTATGCGCGCTGAAGAAGCGGTCCAGCGCGATCTTGTTCCGGGCGGCGAGACCGGCCGAAAGCTGCTGCATTTCCGCGGGCGCCAGCGGCTTGAAAGCCTTGGCCAGCGCCACGTTCTCGTCGATGAATTCGAACTTCGGCATGCCCGCCACGGCCAGCGTCACGCCCGGCAGGGACAGCGGATAGTAAAGCAATTTCGCCGGCGGCGCCTGGCCCACCAGGGCATCCTGCGCGAAGACTTTCATCGCGATCACACCCATTTTCTTAGCGCCCGCGACCGGCAGGGCCACGTCTTCAAAGCTGGTTTTCAAGCCGGGATTCGGAACCATCCCGCTCTTGCCGCTTTGCATGCCTACGCGCGCGGCATTCAGCGCCATCTGGGTGCAATCGAAATCGTGGCGCTCGAGCGCGGTCTTCAGAACCACCGGGTCGGTATGGCTGGTGATCCCGATAAAGCGCGTCACTTTCTGATCGCGCAGTTTCAGCAGCACCTTCAGAATGCCGTCGGGAGCTTCCACCGCGGCCAGATCCCGTTCGTCGGTCAGGCTATGCACATGGATCAGGTCCAGGTGATCGGTTTGCATGCGTTTGAGGCCGCCTTCCACCAGGCGTTGCGCCTCGTCGCCATTGCGCGCATCGATCTTGGTGGCCAGGAAGATGCCGCTGCGGCGCGTCTTCATCACCTTGCCGACGCGCTCCTCGCTACGCCCGTTGCCATAGCTGTAGGCTGTATCCATGTACGTGATGCCCAGGTCGAAGGCACGGTTGAGCGCTTCCAGCGCCTTGTCCTCGTCTTGGTACATCAGGAAGCGGCTGCCTCCGCCCATGGCCAGAATGGAGACGCGCGCGCCCGTGCGCCCCAGGATGCGGGTGGGCATGCCGTCCGTTGCGGCCAGGGCCGCGGTGCCGGTTATAGCCGCCGTACCCAGAAAGTCGCGCCGTGAGATCTTCATATGGCCAGCATAGCTCAGTACAGGGCCGGGGCCTACTCGGAATCGGTAGTGAACGATCCCACGAATGCGCTGCGCTTGTCGGGACTGCTCCAGGTGGTCCCCAGGCCCGCGCCTTCCCACTGGTTCGCCAACGCGTAGGCGGGCATCGCGTGATCCAGTTTGGTCAGGGGACGATACCAGACTTCCTCGTTGTGGCAGATCTGATCGCCCCCGTCCAGCGCGCGCGTCGTGATCTTGGCCAGATTGCCGGCCGTCAGGTTCGCCTGCATGCTGTGGATGCTGTTACCCGCGAAGGTCAGATCGACTGGCTGAATGTCCACCCGCACCACGTCCTGCAACAAATCGCCGGCCATGTGTTTGGCGAAGCTCTGCAGGGCCAGGCGCTGCTCCAGATTGGCGCGGCTGTCCACGATGATAACGGCCTTTACCGGGTAAGCGGATTCGTATACGTCGCCCAGGGTATGATGCGCCCGCACCACCCCGACTACCGACATGCCGTCCAGATCCACGCCCTGCCAGGAGCCTTTCGTCACCTTCCACCCAAAGACGGCCAACTGGCCCACCAGGCCAACCTCGGAATTAGCGAAACAGGGGCCGGTGTAAACGTCCGCGGTGCGGGCTTCCACATAATTGCCATAGATGCTGTGCGCCGGAAGCGCAGCGGCGAAAGTAAAGCCGGCCGTCGCCAGCAACACGACGGCTACCACTATTGATCGGTGCATCCCAAATGCCCTCCTATGACAACCATTATAGGCCGATTGCGAAATTGCCTGTCATAAATGGCCAGTCGATTGGCGGGCGGACAATCCTGGCCCGGGGTCCCCGCTTGGGGCGGCTTTCCAGCCGGCTTGGCCGCTGCAATAGGGTTTTCGACCGTGCCCCCGTGAATCCCCCGCCCAGTGTGATGCCGCGGCCCAGCTTGACGGGTGCTAAAATGAAGCCGTACAATTGATTCAACGATAGGCCCTGTTCCGGGAAGAGGTGTGTATGGTCTCGAAATGTAGTTTGTTGCCTTTTACTTTCCTCGGTTTGATGCTGGCCGGGAACGCAGTCTGCCAGGATCAGACACCCGCTCCAAAAGACGATCAAAAGAAAGCGGATACGCCCCCGGCGCGCGAAACCATCGCCAAGCCTCTGACCGAAAAACAAAAGAAGAAGCGCGACGAAAAGCTGCGCAAAGAGCTCGAGACCCCCTACCGGAAATGGCTGAACGAAGACGTTGTCTATATCATCACCGATGAGGAAAAGACTGCCTTCAAACGCCTTGCCACCGACGAAGAGCGCGAACAGTTCATCGAGCAGTTCTGGCTACGGCGCGATCCCACCCCCGACACCGAAGAGAACGAGTTCAAGGAAGAGCACTACCGCCGCATAGCGTACGCTAACGACCACTATGCTTCCGGCATCCCCGGATGGAAGACGGACCGCGGGCGCATCTACATTATTTACGGACCGGCTGACGAAATCGAATCGCATCCCTCCGGCGGAACCTACGAACGGCCTATGGAAGAGGGCGGCGGCGAAACTTCCACCTACCCGTTCGAACAATGGCGCTACCGCTACCTGGAAGGCATCGGTACCAACATCGTGATCGAGTTCGTGGACCCCAGCATGTCGGGCGAATACCACATGACCATGGACCCGTCTGAAAAGGACGCACTCACTTATGTACCCGGCGCCGGCCTTACGCTGATGGAGCAAATGGGTTTGGCCTCCAAGACGCAGCGTTTCCAGAATACCGACGGCACGCACCTCGGCCAGGCATTTGGCGGCTCCTCGGAAAGCATGATGGAGTTCAGCCGCCTGGAGCAGTTCGCCAAACTGCAAAAGCCGCCCGCCGTCAAGTTCAAGGATCTGGAAGACGCCGTCACCAGCAAAATCACGTTTAATATTCTGCCGATGAAAGTGCGCGCAGATTTCTTCCCGCTCACCGAGGCTTCCGTTTTGACCTATGTCACCCTGCAGTTCGACAACAAGGACATGCAGTTCCAGG
>JBEKIM010000139.1:0-15004 GCA_050011755.1 Bryobacteraceae bacterium
GACGCCCACCGAATTCGCCATCTGGACCACGGCTGCGACGACGTCGTCCGAACTACCGGTCACGGGGAAGAAAACGCTCAATCCGAAGACTCCGGCCATATCCGACGCGGCGAAATACTGTTGAAACGCCGAACCGGCGGCTACCGTGATGTTGCCTGGGGCGATGACACCGCCCGTCGAGTTGTAGAAAGTAAACACGAGCTGGGACGCGCTACGGGTATTGTCCCAACCGTTGATTTGTAGTTGGATATTTGTGGTGGTGCAGTAGACGACGCTAGGAGCGCAGGAGACGTCGCGTGCCGCGACCGCCGCGTCAATGCCGATCGTCGCAGCCGGAATGGTCAGGGTGGACTGTGCGCTCTGGTTGCCCAGCGTGACCGTAAAAGTGAGGACACCCGCGGTCGTGCCTGCGCCGAAGGCCACGTCAGGCCCCCCGGTGAATTGTCCCTGGGATGCGCCCCCGGCGACGGTGAAAGCAACACTGCGTGTGCCGTCCGCAAAGGTGACTGCAGGGTCATCGGCGACCCCGGTGACTGCCGGCTGAAAAGCGAGCGTGACCGTTCCCGCACCGCTCGAAGCGGATGCGGATGACAGGTTGACCGCCAGGCTGCCTTGTTCCGCGCTCGCGATTACGGTGGGGGTGAACTGGAGTGAAACGGCCGGGTAGACGGGCGGCGGTGGTGCTGTTCCCGTGCCTTGCAGCGGGAATGCGGCGACCCCGATGGTGAGTGTGCCCTGTTGAATTCCCGCCGAAACCGGGCTGAAAACCAATTGAATCTCGGCCGATGCGCCGCTGGGGATAGCTGCGCCGGCGGGCGAGGCGCCCGCCAAGCTGAACGCGGTTCCTTGAAAGCCGATGGCCCCCACCGTAAGCGATTCCCCGGTCTGGTTGGCCAGCGTCAGCAGGATCGTTTTCGTGCCGCCGGCCTGGACGCTGCCGAAAACGATCGGAGATCCGGCAGCGACAGGCTGATTGGCGGCTTGCGCAGCGAACCCGCTGGTGGCTTGGCCGAGCAGAACCACGGTAATCGGGCTGGCCGCGTCGCCAACCGTTAGAACCGCGCTATAGCTCTCGGCGACCTGGCTGGGCTGGAAGCGCACGGTGAAGTTGAGCCCGCCGGTGGGGATCGCCACCGGCAGCCCCGGCCAGGTAACGGCGATCACCGAAAAGGGCGTACCCTGCTGCAGGTTGAAGTAAGTCAGGTAATAAGGGGATACCGAGCCTGCATAGCCGATGTTGAATACGATATCGACGGCATCCCATCCGGCCGCCACGGAGCCGAAGGACACGGCCGAACTCACAGGCGTCGCCACGCCTCCCTGTACCGTCGAGAGGGTTACCTGCGCGGAAGCACAAGCCGGCAGGAGCAGAAACAGTCCAATAAGCGGCCTCATGGTTGCCCTATCGTAATGGTTGGCGTGCCGATGCTGACCACGCCGCTCGAGACGGTCGAGGTCGAGCTCGATTTCGAGGCGCGGCTGACGCCCAGGAAGGCGGCGCCGGCGCCCGCGGCGGCGATGGCCGCCAACAAGATCCATTTCTTATGGCTGCCCGAGCCCATTTTGGCGGTTGTCGGGGTGATGTCGCCGGATTTCGCCGCGATCCGCGGGGCCGTTTGGGACACCCCATTCGCGGCAGCCGCGGGCGGGGCAGCATGGTTCTCGCCGATGTACTGGGTGGAGATCGCTCCCGCGCGCGCTTGCTCCTTTACCGCGGTGATCCGGATGCGGAACTGTCCGCCGGTGCGGTTCAGTTGGAACGAGTGGATGGCGGCACGGCCGGAAGCGTCGGTCAGGATCAGATCGGTGCGCAGTCCGTTCGAGAACAAACCGCTGGGACCTTCCGGCGGAAGCTGAAAACTGACGGCCGCGCCCGATATGGCGTGTCCGTTGTCGTCGGTCACTTCGACGGTGAGGGGGTGGGCGACGCGAGCGCCCGCCGGATGCACGGATCCCTCGCCATCCACGACCTTAATCTGCAGAACGGCGATTTGAGCCATCGCCACGCAAGGCCACGCAAAAACGAGCGCTCTTGCGAGGAACGCTTTCATAATGAACCCGATCGGGCGGGGCGCGCGCCGCGAGCGGGCGAATCACAGGCCGGAGCCTGTGCCCCTACGCAGCGCGCAGCAGCACCGCTGTAATGTTGTCAGGACCGCCGTTACCGCGCGCGGCTTCAATCAGCGCGCGGCACTTCTCTTCGAGAGGCTGGTCGGGCGCACCGTCCCGGAGAATGGATATGATGCGCTGCTCCTCGACCACGCCATGTAATCCGTCGCTGCACAGCAGCACCATGTCGCCGGTCTCGAGACGGATGTCATGATAATAGTTAATCTCCAGCGCCACGCCGGCGCCAATCGCCATGGTCAAAACGTGGCGCATGGGATGGGTGCGCAGGGCTTCCTCGTTCAGGCCCAGCGGCCGGCCCACTTCGTTGACCCAACTCTGGTCTTCCGTGATCGCACGGAAGCCGGTCTGATCGAGCAGATAGGCGCGGCTATCGCCCACGCTGGCGATCAACAATTCATTCCCCACTTCCAGCGCGGCGACCAGTGTGGTGCCCATGCCTTCCAGCTCCGGATCGTTGGAGGCGGCATCCAAAACGCGCCGGTTGGCTTCTTCGACAGCCACCAGAAGCGCCTGCGAGTCCCGGCTTTGCGCGGTCAGGATGCTTTCGGAAACCGTTTCGACGGCCAACCGCGAGGCGCGTTCGCCCGCTTTCGCGCCGCCCATACCGTCCGCCAGCACATACAATCCCATGTCCGGATCGATCCGGGAATAATCTTCGTTATTTGACCTTACACAACCCTTATCGCTTAGGGCACACGCTTCCAGCATGATTACGCGCTCCAGAGTGTAATCCACCACACTACGCGTCTGTAATTTTAACCGAAAGCCGGGCTGACTTATTGGAGCATTTGCAAAATGGGTAGTGGGTTCACGCCAAAGAAGCTCTCAGCATGTTTTAGCGAGGACGCCGGCTAAGAAACGCAGGGTCGAAGCCGGCGCCCTGACGGGGCCCCGCGATCAAAGCCCAAGTGGCTGTTTCTAAAGCCGATACATTCACCCGTGGCGTCTTTGGGGAGCTGAAATCCGCGGCGCCCTTCCAAAATGTACTATAGCCATTGAGAATATATCCATACCTGCTTCCTCTGCCTCCCGCGACTTTCCACATTCTCTTGGCGGTGGCCGAGGAGGACTGGCACGGCTACGCCATCATCCAGGATGTAGCCGCCCGCACGGATGGTGAGCTCAAGCTGAGCGCGGGGACGCTCTACCGCTCGATCCAGCGCACGCTCGAACAGGGACTTATGGTCGAAACGCAGGATCGTCCGCCGCCGCGGTGGCGCGGGCGGAGGCGCGCCGGTTCACACAACGTCTGGATGGCTTGCGACCGGGGGTTATGGCGGGGAGGGCATGATGCGCTTCTGCGTTCCGCGCGGAATACGGGGATGAGATGCGCGCAGTCGGGGCTCTCCGCCGGCGCGATGCCGCCGGGCCGAATCGCGGGGGCCGCTGTTCGGATCGCGACCGTCTGCGAGGTTCTGACGAATGCCGCGGCGGTGCATCGCGATATTCTCCTGCAGGATTTGCGCTATGCCGCGCGCACGCTGGCGAGCTCTCCGGCCGCTGCCGTTTCCCGGTCCGGACCGCCTGCAAGTTACCAGAGCGGGACTTAAAAGTCCCGCCGGCACGCTAAAGCGTGCGCCACGGGGGCCTACCGGTACCGGCGGGCATATAGCTTGCCGCGCCCCCAGCAGAACCCATGTGCGGCAGGTGGAGCGGTGCGCGCTCGGTTGCGATCCACCGCGACGGTGCTTTTCAACCAACGCAAATCGTCCCGGCTGCGTCACACAGTTAGCGGTTTCAATATGTTACATTTGGCCCGCTACTTGCCTTTAGTTGGGTGTGAAACCCCAAGGGAGGTGGATCATGAGACGGATGAGTATTCAACAAGGTATTCGCCGGGCGCTGAGCCTGGCTTCGGTTCCGCTGCTGGCCGGCGGCCTGCTGATGGGCCAGCAGCCCGGGCCGCCGCCACAAGCCCCGGGACAGCCTCCTGCGCAACTCCTTTCTCCACAACAGTTGGACACGCTGGTCGCGCCCGTGGCGCTGTATCCGGATAAACTGCTGAGCCAGATCCTGGTGGCCTCCACCTATCCGCTGGAGGTTGCCGAGGCGTCCCAGTGGCTGCAGCAGAACCAGACTTTGCAGGGGCCGCAACTGGTGGAAGCCGCGCGCCAGCAGAATTGGGATCCCAGCATTCAAGCCATGGTGGTTTTCCCCGACGTCGTGAACCGGTTGGCTTCGGACATTCGCTGGACCACCGATTTGGGTAACGCATTCCTCGCGCAGCAGGCGGACTTGATGAACGCCGTGCAGCGGATGCGGGCACAGGCCCAGGCTTCCGGTAAGCTACGATCGAACCCGCAGCAGACGGTCACCACCGAGATGCAGGGCAATCAGTCGGCCATCGATATTCAACCGGCCAATCCTGAGGTAGTGTATGTGCCCACCTACAATCCCGAGTACATCTGGGGACCGCCCGTGGGCGGCTACTATCCGCCTTGGGATTACGCGGACATCGGCTATGGATTCGGCTATGGATACGGCCCGGGTATTTACATTGGGGGCTTTTTCGGCGGCCTGGGATGGGGCGGCTGGGGATGGGGACCCAACTGGTTTGGATGCTCGATCTTCGGTAACCCGTTCTTCTTCAGTCATTTCGGCTTTGGTTGGCACGGATTCGGCGCGGGCGGAATCTGGGCGCACAATGCCGCGCACCGGCTGGGCGTCGGCTATTCGACCGGTGCTTTGAATCGCCGGTATGGCGCGGCGTCGATGGCTGGCGCCAGGTCCTCTTACGCGTCGTCACGATACGCCGCGCCACGGACCGGTGCGGGACAGGCCGGCGGGTGGAATCGTTTTGGCCAGGGCGGGACGAACCGCTCCAGCTCAGCGTATGCCGGCGGAAACGCCTATCGCGGAAATTCTGCCTATAGCGGCGCCAATCGCGGGGCGTCCACGTATCGCTCCAGCCCGTCCTATGCGGGCGGCGGCGCATACCGCGCAAGCCCTTCGTATCGAGGCAGTTATGGCGGTAGCTACGGCGGCGGATATAGCCGGTCGAGCGGCAGCGTCTATAGCGGCGGTGGCAGTGTGCACAGCGGCGGTGGCAGTGTCCACAGCAGCGGTGGTAGTGTTCGCAGCAGCGGTGGCAGTGCCCGTAGCGGCGGAGGCTCTCACGGTGGCGGCGGGCACGCCGGCGGTGGCGGCCACGGCGGTGGTGGTGGGCATGGCGGAGGCCATCGGTAAAACGTTGTCCAGCGTACAGTTGTTTACACTGGGGGCCGAACTCCCCGCTCCACACGGCCCCCAAGCCCCAGTCCTGGTACCAAAACTCCCCTTCTTTCCTTGCCTGCTGCGTCTAGCCCTCCCTATACTGAGGAGACAACTCCTGGCTTCAGAAAAGTTTTAGGATCAGCGGGGTAGACAATGAATAACGGTTTCACCGGGCGCAATTGGATCGTGTTCCCCGGCGTGGTTTTGGCGATCGCTTTACCGCTTGGCGCGCAAACCACCGTGACGCTCTCTCCGGCCACTTTGGCATTCGGCAACCAGGTGGAGGGAACCACCAGCGCAGCCAAGACCGCAACCCTGCAAAATGCCAAGAGCGGCGCGCTCACCATTACCAGCATCGCGGTGACGGGCGAATTCACCAAGGCCAGCACCACATGTCCACTTAGCCCCGCCAAACTCGCCGCGGGAGCGAGTTGTACGATCCGGATCACCTTCCAGCCGCTCACGTTGGGCTCGTTCAGCGGGACTCTGACCGTGACCGACAGCGCCGCGAATAGCCCGCAGACCGCCTCGCTCACCGGCAAAGGCGTGGCTCCCGTTACGGTATCGCCCGCCAGTTTAAGTTTTGCGGGGACACCCGTGGGAGAAACGACCGCGGCACAGACGGTGACCCTCACGAATAATGAAACGACCGCAGTCACGTTCTCCAGCATCGCCGCCACCGGCAACTTTGCCGTGACCGGCAATACTTGCAGCCCGAGCATCGGCCCCGCGCCCGCCACCTGCACGGTTGGTGTCACCTTTACTCCCACCGCCACGGGCGCCAGAAAGGGGCAGTTGACGTTTACCGACAGCGCTACGAACTCGCCGCAGAGCGTTTCACTGGCGGGGACTGGCACGGCTGCCGTGCTGGTGTCGATCGCGGTCACGCCGGTCAACCCGTCCATGTTTGTGAACGGGACCCTGCAATTAACCGCCACCGGCACTTACAGCAACAATACGACCAAGAATCTGTCTTCGACCGTGGTCTGGACCACGTCCCCGCTTGCAATCGCCTCGCTGACCACGTCCGGGCTGGCCACGGGCCTGGCGGCGGGCAGCACCACGGTGACGGCCGCACTCGGCGCGATTACCAACAACACCACACTAACCGTGGTGCAGGTATATGTCCCCACGGGCAGCCTGAACACGGCGCGCTATTACCACACGGCCACGCTGCTGGATACGGCCATGGTGCTGGTAGCGGGTGGGATCGGCCCGATACCGGGGGGTACGGGCGCGATGGGCGATTTGAACAGCGCCGAGCTTTATGACCCGGTTTCGGGGACATTTTCCCCGACCGGCAATTTGAAGCAAGCGCGTTCCGAACATTCGGCCACGCTGCTGAACAACGGCTGGGTGCTGATCGCGGGCGGGTCGGGTGGTGACGGGGCATTGGCGAGCGCGGAGCTCTACAACCCTTCCACCGCGGCCTTTTCGCCCTCCAATCCCCTGAATACGGCGCGTTATGAACATACCGCTACGCTGCTGCCAGGCGGGCAAGTGCTGATCGCCGGGGGCTACGGCAGCGCCGGAGTGCTTTCCAGCGCGGAGATATTCAACGCTTCCAATGCGACGTTTACACCTACCGGCAGCCTGACCTACGCCCGCTTCGATGCCACCGCTACGCCTCTGCCAAACGGCATGGTGCTGATCGCCGGTGGGGCGGACGCGAACGGCCCGCTGTCGACGGCGGAACTCTACGACCCTACGGCCGGCACGTTTACACCCACCACCGGCCCCCTGAATACGGCCCGCTCCGGCGCGCTGGCCACCCTGCTGAATACGGGTCTAGTGCTGGTGGCGTCCGGTTATAACTATGAAGTGACCGGTCCGCTAACCAGCGCCGAGTTATACGATCCTACGGCGGGGAGCTTTACGGACACCGGCAGCCTCTCACGCACCGCCTACCTGGGGACCGCGACACTGCTCACCAATGGCACCGTGTTGGCGGCCGGCAGTATTGTGAATGCCACCGGCAGCGAGGTTTACTTCCCCATCACCGGTACCTTCTCGATTACCGGCGAAATGACTACGCCGCGAGACCTACAGACGGCCACGCTGCTGCCCGCCGGCGCCGTGCTGATGGCAGGCGGCTACAGCAGTGCGACCAACGCGGTGCTGGCCGCGGCGGAACTTTACGAATCGGGCGGGCTGGTGCCGCTGAACCTGGTCTCGATTGCCGTCACGCCGCTCAATTCATCGTTAGCCGTGGGCAGCAGCCAGCAACTGGTCGCGACCGGCACATTCAGCGATACCAGCACCCAGCAACTGGCCTCGGTAGTCTGGACTTCGTCGAATCCGGCCGCGGCCATCGTCACCGACGACATTACCAACTCGGGCGTGGCATTTGGCGTGGCGGCCGGCGTGTCCAACATCAGCGCCTGCACGGGGGCTGTGTGTGGGACGACAATGCTGACGGTCACGGGGGCTCCCAAGCATTAGTGGCGCACGCTTCAGCGACCCGGCGGGACTTTTAAGTCCCGCTCTGAAGCTTGGGCATTGCCTGCTGTAATGTGCCTCTGGCGGTTTACCGAGGCCTGATGACGGCGGAGCGGGACTTAATTAAGAGTCCCGCCGGCACGCTTTAAGCGTGCGCCACGGGTCAAGCGCCCGGTCCTCAAACTCCAGGAGCCGGCTGCGGGCAGGATTGCCCGCCCTACAAAACTACGTGCGTCGCAGATCCGCAAGGAGGGCGGGGTCGACTTTGGCCTTGACGGTGCGGCGGTCGAGCGCCAAGCGGCGGGCCGTTTCCTCGTAGCTGCCGGTGCGGCTGTAAACGATGGTGACGTAGCGCGTGAGTAACTCGTCGGCGGAAAGGCGTCCGGCGCGGGCGTCCAGCGCGAACCGGTCTACGGGATTGCGGGCGCGAGGCCGCGACGGCTGGTAATTGCGGCGGATGAGCACGTTCTTCACGCACTGCTCCAACTCGCGATAGTTGCCGGGCCAGGCGTAGTCCGCGGGCAGGTTGGCGTCCAGCCAGTCGAGGACTTCGCGCGCGAGCGCTTCGGCCTCCTCTCCAGCCACGCGGCGGGACATATAGAAGACCAGCTCGCGCAGGACCGTGGGCGAATCGGCCAGTTGTTCGGCCAGCGCGGGGGTGGCCACCTGATCCGAGCACAGGCGGTAGTAGAGATCCTCGCGGAAGCGGCCCTTCGCGATGAGGGCGGCCAACTCCCGGTTGGTGGCGGTGATCAACTTGCCGCGGAACTGGCGGGCGGCGGTGTCGCCTACGGGGTGAAAGGTGCGGGTCTCGATGACACGCAGCAGTTTCACCTGAATGGCCGGATCCAGATCGCCCAACTCATCGAGAAAGACCGATCCGAGTTCGGGACAGGTTTCGAGCCAGCCCTTGCGATCGGCTACAGCGCCGGTGAAGGAGCCCCGGCGATGACCGAACAACTCCGATTCGACCAGCGTGGGCGAGAGGGCCGAGATGTTGATCGGGAAGAAACCACAATCGTCCGCGAAGGAGAGGCGCTGGTCGTCGAAGGGCACGTAGCGCGACTGCGCGATGGCGCGCGCGACGAGTTCCTTACCGGTGCCGGATGGGCCGGTAATGAGCGTGGCAAATTCGCCCATGCGCGCGTAGAGCGTACGGCGGTAGCGGCGGATATCGTGGGTGAAAATGGATTGCCAGATGGAAGCGCGCAGGCGCGCGGCTGGCAAAGAGCTGCCGATGATGTCGCGGAATACCTGCTCGAACGCGCACTGGATCTGGCGGAAGCAGGCGAAGGTGTGGCGGGGATCGTGGCCGGTGGGGAAGCGCACGCCCTCGATGTAGAAGAAGGCGCGCCAGTCGGCCAGGAAATTGTTGTAAAAGCGCCAGCGGGCCGGATCGCTTTGAGCCGCGGCGGGTCCGAAAGCGGCGGCGAAGAAATGGCTATAGTAGCGCTGATAGAGCAGGTGCAGAACCGCGTCTTCATACAGCACGAGGTCGGACGGTTGGGCTTCCACGCCTTCGCGGAGCCGGGTTTGAAGCTGCTGGGCGAGGGCCTCCACGCGCCCCACGATGCGCCAGACGTTGGCGCGGGGCTGGTCCGGATCGTGGACATGCTGGCTCCAGACGGGCTCGCCCGGTACGAAGTCGGCGCCCAGGACGGCGCGCTCGATTTCAACGCGGGCGGGCAGAAACGGGTTGGCATAGGCAAGTTCCGAGACGGAGTTCAGAAAGGCGCGCTGCGGCGGGGTGAGGAAGGGCATCGGTACATTTATTGTACGGTCTGGGGCAGGGAATGGCGCCATCCGTGGCGTTATCCAAAGAAGCCGGACGGCGAACTGAGGTTCGCCGCGGCACGTTGAAGCGTGTCACGATGGCCCTGCGGGCCACCAAATGCGATGAAAACTCAATTTGGAGGGCGGCCAATCCTGGCCCGGGGTCCCCGCTGGGGTCGGCTTTCCAGCCGGCTTAGCCGCTGAAAGGCGGCTGCGGGCATGATTGCCCGCCCCCCCAATTGGGTTTTCAACGGTTCGCCACGCGGACTTAGCGCTTGTCGAGGTCCAGGTTCAGGGCCAACACGTTGACACGCGGTTCGCCTAAGATGCCGAACTGGCGGCCTTCCACATGCCGCTCCACGGCCTGGCGAATGGTGTCCGGGGAGACGCCGCGCGCCTTGGCCACGCGATCCACCTGGGCGTACGCGGATGCCGGGCTGATGTGCGGATCGAGGCCGCTGCCGGAAGTGGTCAGTAAGTCGGCCGGTATGGGACCGGTGTAAGTGGGATTATCCTGGCGGAACTTCTTGACATCGTCCCTGACCCGGTCTATCAGGGCCTGGTTCGTGGGTCCCAGGTTCGTGCCGCCGGAGTTAGCGGCATCGTAGCCGTCGCCGGCGGCCGATGGACGCCCGTGGAAATATTCCGGCTTGGCAAACTTCTGGCCGATTAGCTCGGAACCGGCGATCTTGCCATTTGCCATAATCAGGCTGCCGTTGGCCTGGTGAGGGAAGATGAGTTGGGCGAGTCCGGTCACCACCAGCGGGTAAACCAAGCCGGTAAGCACCGTAATCACCAGCGTCAGCATTACAGCGGGAATCAATATCTGTTTCATGGAGTTATTCCTCAGGCCAAATGCAGCAGACCCAGCAGGCGGTCGATCACCCAGATGCCGGGGAACGGGGCGATCACTCCGCCCACGCCGTAGATCAACAGATTGCGCCGCAATAAGGCAGCCGCGCTGAGCGGCTTGTAGGCGACGCCGCGCAGCGCCAGTGGGATCAGCGCGATGATGATCAGAGCATTGAAAATCACCGCGGCCAGCACGGCGCTCTGCGGGTTCCGCAGCCACATGATATTCAGTTTTTCGAGTGACGGATAAGTAGCCATGAACATGGCGGGCAGAATCGCGAAGTACTTAGCCACGTCATTGGCGATCGAGAAGGTAGTCAGCGATCCGCGGGTCATGAGCAATTGCTTGCCGATGGCCACCACTTCGATCAGCTTGGTCGGATTACTGTCTAGGTCCACCATGTTGCCGGCTTCCTTGGCGGCCATGGTGCCCGTATTCATGGCCAGGCCCACATCCGCCTGCGCCAGCGCCGGCGCGTCGTTGGTGCCGTCGCCGGTCATGGCCACCAGGCGTCCCCCGGCCTGCTCTTTCTTGATCAGATCCATCTTGTCTTTAGGGGTGGCTTGAGCCAGGAAGTCGTCGACGCCGGCTTCCGCCGCGATGGCCGCCGCCGTCAGCGGGTTGTCGCCCGTGATCATGACCGTGCGGATACCGATGCGGCGCAATTGCTCGAAGCGCTCGCGCATGCCGCCCTTGACCACATCCTTCAAATGAATGACGCCCAGCACGCGGCCGCGGTCCGCGACCACCAGGGGCGTGCCGCCGGAACGGGAAATGCGCTGCGTGGTTTCGGTCAACTCCGGAGGGATCTTGCCGCCCTGCTCCTGCACAAACTCCACCACGGATTCGGTAGCTCCCTTGCGGATGCGGCGGCCGTCCAGATCCACGCCGCTCATGCGCGTCTGCGCGGTGAACGGGATGAAATGCGCTTCGTGCTCGCCCACCTCGCGGCCGCGGTACGCATATTTTTCCTTGGCAAGCACCACGATGGAGCGGCCTTCCGGCGTTTCGTCGGCCAGGCTGGAAAGCTGCGCCGCGTCGGCCAACTCGCCTTCGGAAGCGTCGCCGATGGGAATGAACTCCACGGCCTGCCGGTTGCCCAGCGTGATGGTCCCGGTCTTATCGAGCAGCAGGGTGTTCACGTCGCCGGCGGCTTCCACGGCCTTGCCGCTCATCGCCAGCACGTTGTGCTGCATCACGCGATCCATGCCCGCGATGCCGATGGCGGAAAGCAATCCGCCGATGGTGGTGGGGATCAGGCAAACCAGCAGCGAAATCAGCACGGTCACGCTGGGGGCCTGGCCGGCGCCCGCGGATTGTACACTGTACTGCGCGAACGGATACAGGCTCACTACGGCCAGCAGGAAGATAAAGGTCAGGCCGGCGATCACGATGTTCAGCGCGATTTCGTTGGGAGTCTTCTGCCGCTCCGCCCCTTCCACCAGCGCGATCATGCGGTCCAGAAACGTTTCGCCGGGATTCGAGGTGATCTGCACTTTGATCTGGTCGGACAGGACGCGTGTGCCGCCGGTGACCGCGCTGCGATCGCCGCCGGATTCGCGGATCACCGGGGCGCTTTCGCCGGTAATCGCGGATTCGTCTACGCTGGCGATGCCTTCGATCACATCGCCATCGCCGGGGATCACGTCGCCGCGCTCCACCAGCACCACGTCGCCGCGGCGCAGTTGGGTGGCGGCCACGGTCTCGTACTTCTTGCCGTTCTTCAGCCGCTTGGCCATGGTCTCGGTCTTGGTCTTGCGCAGCGTATCGGCTTGCGCCTTGCCGCGGCCTTCCGCCATGGCTTCCGCGAAATTCGCGAACAGCACCGTAAACCACAGCCAGAGCGTGATCTGAAATGTGAACCCGATATTGTGGCCCTGCGCGAGATCCTTGACGACCTCGAGCGTGGTCATGGCCGCGCCGATTTCCACCACGAACATGACGGGATTCTTCATCATCAGCCGCGGATGCAGTTTGAAGAACGAATCGCTAATGGCGCGTTTGACGATGGGCGGGTCGAAGAGCGGGCGCGCGCGCACGGCCTTCTTGGAAATCAAGAGCGGCTCGGTGGCGTAAGTGGAAGAAGACGGCGGCGGTTCCATCACAGGCATTGTCTCAACTCCAGAACCCCATAATCAGCACGGAAAACAACTTTCCGTTATTCATCAGGAAGTGCTCGACCACCGGGCCGAGGCACAGCGCGGGGAAGAAAGTCAGCGCGCCGACCACCAGAATCACGCCCACCAGCCAGGCTACAAAGAGACCGCCGTGCGTGGGGAAGGTCCCGGCCGAAACCGGCACCATCTTTTTCCGGGCCAGGCTGCCCGCGGCCGCCAGCAGCGGAATCATCATCAGGAAGCGCCCGATCAGCATGGCGTATCCGATGGTGGTGTTGAAGAACGGCGTGTTGGCATTCAAGCCCATGAAGGCGCTGCCATTGTTGCCGGTGGCGCTGGTGTACGCATAAAGCATCTCGGACAGTCCATGCGGTCCTTTATTGGTGAGGTTGGCGATGCCGGGTCCCGGCGGATTGATCCAGGCGTTCTTGGCGAAATGCGCCGCTATGCCGCCGGCCGAAAACAGCAGAATGCTGGCCGCCAGAACCAGCATGGCCAGCATGGCCATTTTGACTTCCTTCTGCTCGATCTTCTTGCACAGATATTCGGGCGTGCGGCCCACCATCAGGCCCGCCAGGAAGACAGCCAGGATGGCATACATCAGCATTCCATAGAGGCCGGCGCCCACGCCGCCGAAGATGACTTCCCCAAGCTGGATGTTGACCATGGGGACCATGCCGCCCAGGGGCGTGTAACTGTCGTGCAGGCTGTTCACCGCGCCACAACTGGCGTCCGTGGTGACGACGGCGAACAGGGACGACGCGGGAATGCCGAAGCGCACTTCCTTGCCTTCCATGTTGCCGCCCGGCTGCGCGGCGGTCGCCTCGTTCTGCAGGCCGAGTTTAGTCAGGTTGGGATTGCCGGATTGCTCCGCGGGATAAACCACGAAGACACCCGCGAGGAATACCACGCTCATGGCGGCAAATAGCGCCCACCCTTGCCGCGTATCCTTCACCATTTTGCCGAATGTGTAGGTCAAGCCGGCGGGGATGGCGAAGATCAGCAGAATCTGCAGGAAGTTCGAGAAAGGTGTGGGGTTCTCGAAGGGATGCGCGGAATTGGCGTTGAAGAAGCCGCCGCCGTTGGTGCCCAGCATCTTGATGGCTTCCTGCGAAGCGGTAGGTCCCTGCGCGATGGTTTGCGCGCCGCCTTCGAGCGTCGAGATCTTGTCATACGCGCGGAAATTCTGAATGCAGCCCTGCGAGACCAGCACCAGCGCGGCTACGATGGAAATCGGAATCAGCAGGTAAAGCGTGGCGCGGGTGACATCCACCCAGAAGTTGCCGATGGAGAGGGCCGAGCGCCGCGAAAATCCGCGCACCATGGCCATCGCGGTCGCGATGCCGGCCGCCGCGGAAGTGAAGTTATGCACGGCCAACCCCACCATCTGGGTGAAGTAACTGACGGTCGTTTCGGGCGTATAGGCTTGCCAGTTCGTGTTCGTCCCAAAACTGGCCGCCGTATTGAAGGCCAGGTCGGGAGGAATCAACTTTCCGCCAAAGGCTTGCGGGTTGAACGGCAGTATTCCCTGGATGCGCTGGATCAGGTAAGTGAGCAGGATGCCCACCAGGCTGAAGGCCAGCAGCGAGCCGGCGTAGTGGGTCCAGTGCTGCTCGCCGGCTTCGTCTACGCCGCAGATCTTGTAAATCAGGCGCTCAAAGGGCCGCACTACCGGATGCAGGAAGGTGCGCTCGCCCTCGAACAGGCGCGCCATGTACACTCCGAGCGGCTTGGTCAGCGCCAGCAGAAGGAGGAAGAAGAGGAAGATCTGAAATAATCCTATGGAAGTCATGGTTAGAAGCGCTCCGGGCGCAACAGGGCATAGATCAGGTAAGCACCCACGGCAGCGGCGACGATCAGTGCAACGATGTATTCCATGACGATCTCCTAGAGGCGGTCGCAGCCGCGCACATACGCCCAGGCAATCAGGAAAAACAGAACCGTGAGCCCTACGAAAAATAGATCCAACATAGTTTTTATTTCACCTTTACCAGCGCGACGCTGTGTCCGCAGGCGGTCAATTTCCGCGCCAGGCGTTCCTCGCGGGTTCTCCACCAGCGATCCCGCGTGCCAATCACCACCAGCGAGTGGCGCCTCAACAGACCCAGGTAAGCGTCTTCGCGATCGCGCGCGAAGACCAGCTTAACCCGGGTGGCCGCCGAACTGGTGCGCGCCACCGCCGTGAGCTCCGCTTCCAGGCGCCGGCGGATGCCTTCCTGACATTCGAGCGGTGAAGGATACGGCAAGACATGCACGGCCATCAACGTGACCGCCGCGTCAAAGCCGCGGGCCATTTCGATAGCGGCCGTCAGGGCCTCGGCCGCCAGGGCCTGATTGGTGTAGGGCACCACTACTTCGAGCGGGATTTCCGGGCGCGCGACTCCCGCCAGAGGCAGAGTGGCCCGGCCGCGCACCTTCGTCGTTCTGGCATGCATCGGGTACCTCTTCACAAGATAAGCAGAGGTCCATAAGGAAGTCG
>JBEKIM010000140.1:0-14751 GCA_050011755.1 Bryobacteraceae bacterium
GGATCTCCGAAGCGCAGATCGACGCCGCGGCGGCCGGCATCAAACTGGCGCGCACCGCTTACCTGCCGCGTGCCGACGCCGTAGCGCAGGTCAATCGCGCGACGCGCAACAACGTGTTCGGGCTCCTGTTACCTACGGGGGGCGCGATCCCATCGATGTCCGGCCCGGTGATCGGATCGAACAACTTCGGAACGGCGTGGGGCAGCGCGGTGGGCGCGCTGGTGAGTTGGGAGCCGTTCGATTTCGGATTACGCCGCGCCAACCTGCAGTCGGCCGCGGCCGCCAAGGCCCAGACCGAAGCGGCTTTAAGGCGCACACGCTTCGAGGTGGCCGTAGCCGCCGCGGATGCCTACCTGACCCTGGCGGCCGCACAGGAAACAGTACGCGCGGCGCAGGCCGGCGTGGAGCGCGGCGAAACCGTGCTGCGCACCATTCAGGCGCTGGTGGGCGCCACTTTGCGCCCCGGAGCGGACGCTTCGCGCGCGGAAGCGGAGTTGGCGGCGGCGCGCACCGAGTGGATCCAGGCGCAGCAGGCCGCCGATGTCGCGCGCGCCACGGTCGCGCAGTTCGTCGGCATGGAGCCGGCCCGCATCGTCATTGCCGCGCCCGGATTGCTGCAACTACCGCCGGAGCGGAACGCGGCGCCGCTCGATACCGCCGCGCATCCCGTAGCGATCGAGCAAAACGCCGTCGTCGCACAGGCGCAGGCGCAGCTCCGCGCGCTCGAACGGTCGTACTTCCCGCGCTTCTATCTGCAAGGCGCGGCATATGCCCGCGGCACGGGCGCGGAAACCGATGGCCGATTGCTGGGCGGGCTGAATGGCCTCGCGCCCAGCGTGCAGGATTACGCCTTGGGTTTCACGGTCAGCTTCCCCGTGGCGGATTTGCCCGCCGTGCAGGCACGGGAGGCCGCGCAATCGGCTTCGGTCCGCGCCCAGGCCGCGCGTTCGCAGCAGATCTCGACCGATCTGCGCGCACAGTGGAATATAGCCGTCGCGACGGTGCAGGGCGCGCGCCGGATCGCCGCGAATACGCCGGTGCAGGTGTCCGCCGCGCGCGCGGCCGCCGATCAGGCCACCGCCCGTTACAAGTCGGGACTGGGGAATGTCGACGCGGTGGCCGAGGCGCAGCGCTTGCTCACACAAGCTGAAATCGACGATGCGCTTGCCCGGCTGGGTGTGTGGCGTGGACTCCTGGCTGTGGCTACCGCGGCCGGCGATATCCAACCTTTTGTAGCGGAGGCCGGGCAATAAGATGCGACTGGTGCTGGCCGCCCTCAGCCGCCCCCTTACCGTAGTCGTGGCCCTGGCCGCGATCGCGCTGTGCGCGATCCTGGCCATCGAACGCATGCCCGTGGATATCTTTCCCCAGGTCGGCGATCCCGCGATTTACGTGGCGCAGCCTTACGGCGGCATGGATCCCGCGCAGATGGAAGGCTACCTGACTTACTACTACGAGTATCACTTCCTCTACATCACCGGCATCGACCACGTGGAGAGCAAAAGCATTCAGGGCGCGGCCCTCATGAAACTCGTATTCCATCCGGACACCAACATGAGCCAGGCGATGTCCGAGACGGTCGGGTACGTGAACCGCGCACGATCGTTCATGCCGCCGGGGACCGTGCCCCCGTTCATCACCCGCTTCGATGCCGGCAGCGTGGCGGTGGGCCTGTTGGTTTTCAGCAGCGCTACGCACTCGCAAGGCGAGATGCAGGATTTCGCGATCAATCGCGTCCGTCCTTTGTTCGCAACTCTGCCGGGCGTTTCCGCGCCGCCGCCGTTCGGAGGGAATCAACGCACCATTGTGGTGATGCTCGATCCGGCCAAATTGCGCCAGTACCGCATCTCGCCCGAGGAGGCTATTGCCGCGGTCAGCCGGTCCAGCGTGGTCATGCCTTCCGGCAATATGTATACCG
Source organism: Bryobacteraceae bacterium (assembly GCA_050011755.1). Lineage (GTDB taxonomy): Bacteria > Acidobacteriota > Terriglobia > Bryobacterales > Bryobacteraceae > Bog-159. Next base: position 1,919 of record JBEKIM010000140.1, read on the forward strand.
GCCAGATCGAGCGCATCGCGCGCACCAACTCGGCGTTGGGCGCCACTCTGCCGGATCTGCTCAGCACGCCGATCCGGCCGGTGCCGGGCGCAACCGTCTATCTGCGCGACATTGGCACCATCGACAACGGCACCGACCTGGTGACCGCCTACGCCCACGTGAACGGAAAGCGCACGGTCTACATTCCAGTTACCAAGCGGTCCGACGCGTCCACGCTGGCCGTGATCGACGCCGTAAAGTCGGCCATTCCCGACTTCAAGAAGGCCGTCCCGGAGGATGTGGACGTCAGCCTGCAATTCGACCAGTCCGTTTACGTCACCCATTCGCTGCGCGGCCTGGTGATCGAAGGGCTGCTGGGCGCGGCCCTCACGGGCCTGATGGTATTGATCTTCCTAAGAGACTGGCGCAGCGCGCTCATCGTCATTCTGAATATCCCGTTCGCCCTGCTGGCCGCCGCGATCATGCTGTGGGCGGCCGGCCAGACCATCAATATCATGACGCTGGGCGGCCTGGCGCTGGCGGTCGGCGTCCTGGTGGACGAGGCCACCGTGGAAATTGAGAACATTCATAGCCAGATGCTCCCCGGCGTTTCGCGGGCCCGCGCGGTGGTGGAAGCGTGCAGCCGCACGGCCATGGCGCGGCTGCTCTCGATGTTCTGCATTCTGGCCGTGTTTGTGCCGTCTTTCTTTATGATCGGCGTCGGCCGCCAGCTTTTTGTGCCGTTGTCGCTGGCGGTGGCTTTCTCCATGATCGCGTCGTACTTGCTGTCGAGCAGCCTGGTGCCGGTGTTTTCCACCTGGCTGATGCGGGAAGCGCACCGCGGCGAAGAGCGCGAAGGCCTGTTCGGACGTCTGCGTTCCTTCTACGAGCGCTATCTGAACGGCGTTTTGCGGTTTCGCTGGCCGTTGGCGATTGTTTATCTGGTGTCCGCGGCCGCCCTCTTGTATGTGTTCCTGCCGCACTTGGGAACGGAGTTGTTTCCCGACGCGAATGCTCCTCTACTGCGTATCCGGCTGCGCGCCCCTGCCGGCACGCGCATTGAAGAGACCGAACGCATCGTGCTGCGCGCGCTGGCTGTGATTGAGCGCGAGGCCGGCCGGGACAATGTGCGAATCACCAGCGACTTTGTGGGCCTGATCCCTTCCAGCTATCCCGTGGACCTGATTCACCTCTTCACCAGCGGACCGCAGGAAGCCATCATTCAGGTGGCGCTAAATCCCGATGCCCCGCGCGGCGAGCCGCTGCGCGAACGGCTCCGCGATGCATTGCACCGCGGTTTACCGGACACGCAGATTTCTTTCGAGGCCGCCGATATCGTGACCCAGGTGATGAGCTTCGGTTCGCCGACCCCCATCGAAATCGCGGTGCAGGGAGTCAGCCTGCGGAACGATTACGCCTACGCGCAGAAGGTACAGGCGAAATTGGCTGACCTCCATTTCCTGCGCGACCTGCAATTCGCGCAGGAGAACAACTACCCGACGCTCGACATCACCATCGACCGCGAGCGTGCGGGCCAGTTCGGCTTGACCATGGCCGACGTGGCGCACTCCGTGGTGCCCGCGACGTCGTCTTCGCGGTTCACCGATCCGAATTACTGGCGCGATCCGAATTCGGGCAATGCCTTCCAGATGCAGGTGGAGTTGCCCCAGAATCAGATGCAGAGCATCGCCCAGGTGGGCGCCATTCCGGTGATGCCGGCAGGCGCTGCCAGGCCCCTGCTGGAAGAGATCGCCAGCCTGAAACCGGGCAGCATGCCGGGCGAGATCGACCGGTACAATGGCCAGCGCGTGGTGAGCCTGACGGCGAATATTCACGGCGCCACGTTGGGGGAGGCGGCCGCCGCTCTGAATCGGGCCGTAGCGTCCGCGGGCGCTCCGCCGCGCGGCGTCTCCGTCCGCATTCGCGGCGAGATTCCGGCGCTCGAACAGACCCTCGCCGGATTGCGTATCGGCCTGCTGCTGGCGGTGGTCGTGATTTTTTTGCTGCTCTCGGCGAATTTTCAATCCGTGCGGTTGGCGCTGGCGATCGTGCTGACGGTGCCGGCCGTGCTATGCGGGGTCCTGTCGATGCTCCTGGGCACCGGCACTACGCTCAACATCCAGTCGTTCATGGGCGCCATCATGGCGATCGGAATCGCCGTGGCCAATTCCATCCTGCTGGTCACCTTCGCCGAGCGCGCGCGCCACGCCGGCCGCCCGATTCTGGATGCCACGCGCGAAGGCGCCGGCGGCCGCCTGCGTGCCGTGCTGATGACCGCCGCGGCCATGATTTTTGGCATGCTGCCCATGGCCATCGGATTCGGCGAGGGTGGCGCGCAATCCGCACCGTTGGGCCGCGCGGTGATCGGCGGACTGCTGGTTTCGACGTTCGCGACCCTGACGATTCTGCCTTCAATCTACGCGATCCTGCAGCGGAAAGCCACCGTTAGTTCGCCGTCGCTCAACCCAATGGATCCCACGAGCCGATATTATGATGCCACCTAACATCTTTTGTGGGGCAGGCCTGCTCCTGGCGCTAACGCCCCTCTGCGGACAAACTATCGACCTCGTCGCGGTTGTTTCCAAACCTGTCTCGCGCACCGTCGACCTGCCGGCCGAGATCCAGCCGTATCTGACGGTCTCGCTGCACGCGAAGGTGCCGGGCTACGTGGAACGCGTGCTGGTGGATCGCGGGAGTATGGTGAAGCAGGGCGAACTGCTCGCCGAACTGAGCGCGCCCGAGTTGCAGGCCCAGATCGCGGAAGCCGAGTCTAAGGTACAATCCGCCGAATCCGAGAAAGTGCAAGCCGAGGCGCAGCTAGCCGCGGCGCAAAGCACCTACGATGGCCTGCGCAAGGCCGCCGAAACGCCCGGCGCGGTGGCCGGCAACGAAGTGATTCAGTCCCAGAAGCAGGTGGAAGCCGCCGAAGCTCTGGTGCGCGCGCGTACCCAAGCCCGCCAGTCCGCGGACGCGGCGGTGCGCTCCCGGAAAGACATGGAGGCTTACCTCAAAATCACCGCGCCATTCGACGGCGTGGTGACGGATCGCTTCGTGCATCCCGGCGCACTCGTCGGTCCTGGCGCGGATCCCGCGCTGCTCGTGATTCAGCAGATCTCACACCTCCGGCTGGTCGTTCCGGTACCCGAAGAAAACGTAAGCGGGATGGCGCGCGGCGCGGCCATTCCCTTTCGCGTGCCTGCATACCCTGAACGCGTGTACACTGGAACCGTGGCCCGCATCGCCCACGCGCTCGATCCTAAAACCCGTACCATGCCCGTGGAACTGGATGTTTTGAACCGCGACGGCAGTCTCGCGCCCGGAATGTATCCCAGCGTGAAATGGCCCGTTCGGCGCGAACATCCCGCGCTCTTCGTACCCAAGACCAGCGTGGTCACCACCACCGAGCGTACCTTCGTCATTCGCGCGCGGAGCGGCCACGTGGAGTGGGTGGATGTGAAAAAGGGCGCCGCGGACGGCGATCTGGTCGAGGTGAGCGGCGCGCTCGCGGCCGGCGACCGGGTGGTCCGCCGCGGCACCGACGAGGTACGTGACGGCACGCCCTTGGACGGCGCGAAGTGACCTCGCGCCGCAGCCTGTTCACCACTGTCCTTTCCGGCGTTGCAGCCCTGGCCCTGCCGGCGCGCCGTCCGATTTTCGCCTATGTAGGCAGCTACAGTTCGCCCCAAGGCCCCGAAGGCAGCCACGGAAATGGACAGGGCATCTACCTGTTTGAAATGAACCCGGAAACCGGGGCGCTCGCGCAGCGCGAAGTCTTCGCGAACGGCGCGAACCCGTCATGGCTGGCCTTCGATCGCACCCACACCCATCTTTACTCTGCCAACGAGACGGCCGATGGCTCAGTCGGCGCATACTCGATCGACGCCGCGAGCGGGCGGCTCGCGCTACTCAATACTGCCAGTTCGCGCGGCGCCGGTCCCGCGCATCTCAGCGTTCACCCCTCCGGCAAATACGTGCTGGTGGCTAATTACGCCGGCGGCACGGTGTCGGTCCTGCCCATCCTTTCCCGCGGCGAACTGGGTCCGGCCACCGACGTCAAGCACGATCAGGGACCGGTTGGCCCGGTGCGTGCGGCCAGCGCGCCGCCGGGGAGTTTCGCCATCAGCGGTCACGATGCCGTGCATGCCCACATGATCCAGTCCGATCCTTCGGGACGGTTCGTGTTCTCGGCCGACCTGGCCCTGGATCGCATTCTGATCTGGAAGTTCGACGCGGCGCGCGGCACCCTCTCGCCCAACGATCCGCCATGGGTGGCGCTGCCGCCGGGAGACGGCCCGCGCCATTTTGTTTACCACCCGAACGGCCGCTGGTTCTATTCCCTGCAGGAAGAGGCTTCCACATTGGCGGCCTTCGACTACGACGCCGCGCGCGGCAGCCTGACGGCGAAGCAGACCGTCTCTACGCTGCCGAAAGGTTTCGCCGGCACGAGTTTCACTTCAGAAGTATGCATTTCTCCGGATGCGCGATTCGTGTACGCGGCCAACCGCCTGCACGACACCATCGCCTGGTTCTCCATCGGCGGCGACGGGAAACTCGTATTCGCCGGCGAGGAGTGGACGCGCGGCGACTATCCGCGCAGCTTCACCATCGATCCTACCGGAACCTTCCTGTACACCTGCAACCAGCGCAGCGACGCTATCGCCTGCTTTCGAGTCACTCGAAAAACGGGCGCCCTGACGTTCACTGGCCGCTATACGCCGGTCGGCACACCCGCCATCATCCTATTTCGACCGGCAAAACCTGGCGGGCCACCAAACGGCTCAAGCGGGACTTAAAAGTCCCGCCGGCACGCTAAAGCGTGCGCCACCGGCGGCGGCCCATTCGTGCGTCCCCGCACCAACCGCGAACGATTCATTTGCATAGCGAAATCCGCAAGGAGTACGCTGCCAGATAGGGCCGCACAATCCCTATGCAGGCGACAGGTAGTGATATTCTCGAACCCCTTGACATCACTTCCTGGCAAGGGCCGATCCCGCGCGATGCCGTGGCAAAAGCCGCCGATGCGCTGGAAACAGGAAAGCTCCTTTACGTTCCGCATCTCCCTTTCGAACTGTCCGGGCAAGAGCGCCGGTTCCTCTCTCCGGTTTATCTGGACGGCAAATCGAAAAACATCAGCTTCCGCCCCGGCTCCAGCGTTTTGGGTGGAACTCGTTGCCAGGGAGCCGAGCGCGATGCCATGCTCGGCATGTTGGAGCGATACCACGTTCAGGCTGCCGGCCTGCTGAAAGCCATCGTTCCGGAGTATGTGCCCCATTTAATACCGGGATTTACGAGCTTCCGGCCGGCCGAAATCGCCGGCCGGGCCACATCATGGCGGCACGACGATACCAGGCTGCATGTGGACGCCTTTCCTTCCAGGCCGATGCAGGGCCTGCGAATTCTTCGCGTTTTTACGAATGTGAACCCGCGGATGCCCCGCCATTGGCGCGTGGGGGAACCGTTCGAGCGGGTTGCGGCCAGGTTCCTGCCCGGCATCCGGCCGCCGCTGCCGGGATCGTCATGGCTGCTCTACCGGCTGCGGATCGTCAAAGGGCGGCGAACGGAATACGACCACTTCATGCTTGGCATTCATGACCGGATGAAATCCGATCAACGCTATCAGGCCGACGTTCCCCAGACGCCCATTGCCTTACCGGCCGGCGCGACCTGGGCCTGCTTCACGGATTCGGTGTCGCACGCGGCCATGTCCGGCCAGTTTGCATTGGAGCAAACCTTCTATTTGCCGGCCGGCGCCATGAAGGATCCGGAAAACTCGCCGTTGCGCGTATTGGAACGGCTGACGGGCCGTAAGCTCGCTTAGACGTTATTCCGTTTTAGCCGCGGCGCGCGGGAAGTGTGTCCGGAAACCACACGATACCCGAAGTGGGGTTATAAATGGCCGTGCTGGATCTATCGTACGGAAGGCTCGGCTGCGGCATATCGCCCTTTTTCCGGCCGATCTCGATGTCTTCCGGCGCGAAATGCCCAAGCAGATCGATCACTCGCTGGCAGTAATCCTCAAAGATGTGCCCCAACACGTCCGGTTGGCTGGTTGGCAGAGTGGTGCCGAACCCAAAGCCTCGCCACAACAGCGCTTCGATATCCTGCGACGAGCCGGCGCTCATTCCGTCCAGCAGAACACCGCACGTGCTCTTGACATGGTTTCTGATTTTGTCGTCGTTGGTCGCTCCCGGTCTTCCCAGACAGTGAGGGTAGCTGATGTGCGCAAGGCCGCCCACGCTTCGAGCAGGGTAGTGAAGCACGACGATGAGACAGTCGGCCACGCCGTCGGTGCGCAGATATTCGCCGCGTGTCGATACCTGGGCGCCATCCATTGGGATCACTTTGACCGTGGCCCCGATTAAGTTCGGCATACCATGCTGGTGGGTGAGCGCCGGCATTCAAACCTCCCTTTTGGCAAATCCTGGCTTCGCCAGTATATCCCCGAAAGCGTCGTAATGTCCAGGCAACCGGCCGGCGCCAACCTGGCTTAGAATAATTAAGCTAAGCCTCATGTACTTTGTCACCGTGATTTTGCTGTTGCTGGTCCTCCCGCTTGCGTCGGTGGCCATCGAGGCCCTCCGCCTGGGCCCGGACTTTTCGTACCTGCTTCCGATCGGGAAATGGTTCGTCTTTTGGGCGGTGGGAGTCCGGCTCGCGATTGCCGGTGTCCGCCAGGTGTTTCAGCCATCGTTCACCGCCATTGAGATTTTTGAGATTCACGAGCCCAAAGCGTTCGTAATCGTGCGCGAACTGGGGTTCGCAAACCTATCGATGGGGTGTCTTGGTTTGTGCAGCCTGTGGCATAAGCAATGGGTTGTCCCGGCTGCCATCGTCGGCGGCCTTTATTATGGTCTGGCGGGGCTGGGACACATCGCACAAAAGCGGAAGAACGCCAAGGAAAACACGGCCATGATCACCGACCTGCTCGCATTCGCCGTGCTGCTGACATTCGTGTTGCGCTCTACATGAGCGGAAAGGTGACACACTGAAGATTCGATGGAAACACGCGTCCTCTCCTCCGCCCTGTCCCTTCTCTCGGTCGCCGCTGGGGCGTTTGCCCAGTTGGCCGCCCCCAACGCCGCCGGCGTCTCGATGGGACACTACCACCTGAATGTGCGCGATCTCGATGCACATCGCGTCTTTTGGACCACCCTCGGTGGCACGCCGGTCAAACTCGGCGATAAGCAGGCGATCATGTTCCCGGACGTACTGGTTCTCTGTCGCAAAGCCGATCCCACCGGCGGCACGGAAGGCAGCGTAATCGGGCACATCGGATTTCGCGTCAAAGATCTGCACGCGTCACTCGAAAGGTGGCGCGCCGCCGGGCTGAAGATCGTTCCCGGCGCCAGCCCGCACCAGGCATTTGTCATCGCGCCCGACGAAATTCGCATCGAGATGACCGAGGACGCCTCTCTGGAAGTCCCGATAGCCAACCACCACATCCACTTCTATACCAGTTCCGTCGAGGATACCAAGGCCTGGTACGTCAAGATGTTCGGCGCCAAGCCGGGAACGCGCGGACCTTTTCAGGCCGCCGACCTGCCGGGCGTGAACCTGACTTTCTCCCGGGCGGCCGCCCCGGTGGTGGGAACCAAAGGCCGCGCCCTCGATCATATCGGCTTTGAAGTCAAAGACCTGGAAGCTTTTTGCCGGAAGCTGGAAGCGGCCGGCGTGAAATTCGACCTGCCCTACAAGAAGATACCGGCGCTGGGGCTGTCCATCGCCTTCCTGACGGATCCCTGGGGGACGAATATCGAGTTGACCGAAGGCCTGAACCGTTTATAAACATTTTGCCCGGTTCCGCCGTCTAACCAGTTTACGAAAGGCCGCGCTATGCAGTTATCCGCTAAGCCGTTGCTGTGGTGTGCGCTCTTCGCCTTTTCTGTGTCCTGTGGACGCGGCCCGGCTCCCCTCGCGCCCGAAGCTCGCGTGGTGCATGCCGCGGCCAAGCCGAGCCAACCGGCCGCGCGCCGGGAAGTGCGCTTCACGGGGACCGTCCAGGCCGTCCACTTTTTTACCGTGCAGACTCCGCAACTTGGCAACCAGGGAGGCCGGGTCACGCTGACCAAACTGATCGAGAACGGCGTGCGCGTGAAAGCCGGCGACATACTCGCGGAATTCGACCGCACCCAGGAATTGGACAATGCGCGCGATGCCAGGGCCAAGTTCGACGACCTCTCCCATCAGGTGGAGCAGCGCCAGGCCCAGAATCGCGCGGATGCCGCCAAGCGCGCGTCGGACTTGCAGTCGGCCGAAGCGGATCTGGCCAAGGCGGAGCTCGAACTCCGCAAAGGGCCGCTGCTGAGCGAGATCGACCGGCTAAAGAACGAAGTGAAGGCGGAAGCGGCGAAGGAGCATGTCGCCAGCCTTAAGAAGTCCAGCGCTTTTCACGACCAGTCGGATGCAGCCGCGGTGCGCATTCTGGAATTGCAGCGGGATCGCCAGAAGGTCAGCCTGGATCGCGCGCTGAGCAACGCGGACAAGCTTGAAATTCACGCTCCGCTCGACGGCATGGTGGCGCTTGAAAGCGTTTGGCGGAACAGCAGCCTGGGCAAGGCCCAGGAAGGCGATCAGCTGTGGCCCGGCCAGCCCCTGATCCGGCTCTTCGATCCGTCGGAAATGGAGGTCCGCGCGCAGGTGGGCGAGCCCGACGACGCCTCCGTCACCCCCGGCTGCCATGCTACCGTGCAGTTGGACGCTTATCCCGACCTCACCTTTGAGGCGCACCTGGTTTCGGCCAGCCCGGTGGCTTCATCCGCGCTGGGCAGTCCGATCAAGACCTTCACCGCGCGTTTCCGCCTGGACAAGAGCGATCCGCACCTGCTCCCGGACCTCTCCGCGGCAGTGGTGCTGCAACCATGATTTCTCTTGTTCTTATGTGCTTTGCCCCCTTGGCGGCCGCTGTGCGTCTTGGCGAGAGACCGGCGGGGAGTGCGCGCAAAGCCCGCTGGATCGTCCCCATCGTCCTGCTCCTGGCCGTCGCTTCAGCCGCCGCCGGCATCTACCGGTTACGCCAGGTGCAAGCCGCGGGCACGCTGCCGACAGCCGCGGCCCGCCAGGGCGATTTCTCCGTCATCGTGCGCTGCCGCGGCGAGTTGAAGGCCCGGCGCTCCGTGCAAATCACCGCGCCGGTGAATGTGCCCTCCCTGCGCATCGTGTGGCAGGCGGCTGCCGGATCTGCTGTGAAGCAAGGCGATCTGGTAGTCCGCTTCGATCCCAGCAGCACCAAACAGCAGTTGCAGGAGAAGGAAGCCGCCCTGAAACAGGCGCAGGCTACCCTCGACCAGGCCGTCGCCGACGCCCGCATCACCGCCGAGCAGGACCAGCGCGACCTCAGCAGCGCAAAGTACGACGTAGAAAAAGCCAAGATGGAGGCCTCCAAAGCCGAGATCGTCAGCAAACTGCAAGGCGAAGAAAGCCGCATCGATCTGGGGCTGTCGGAGCAGAAACTGCGCGTCCAGGAGGCTACCGTGAACCTGCACGCCACCTCCGACAAGGCCAAGATCGCGTCGCTCACCCGCCAACGCGACCAGGCGCAGGCCGAAGTGGACCTCACCAATAACCGGTTGGCGCAGATGGAGTTGAAGACACCCCTCAGCGGCGTCGTCATGTACATGCAAAACAACTCCCAGGGATGGATGAACGCCAAGCCGTTTCAAGTCGGCGACCAGGTGTGGCCCGGCGGCGTGGTGGCCGAGATACCGGATCTCACCACCCTGGAGATGGAAGGCAAGGTGGAAGAGATCGACCGCGGCCGCATTTCCGAGGGCCAGGAAACGCGCGTCCATATCGACTCGCTGCCGGAGCTGACGATGCCCGCCGACCTGGTGGCGATTTCGCCGCTGACCGAGCTGAGCTTTGAGTGGCCGCGCACGAGCAGTTTCCGGGCTTACGGCCATATCCGGCAGCCCGATCCGCGGCTGCGGCCCGCCATGAACGGCAATATGGACGTGATTGTCAGCCGCATCCCCAATGCCATCAGCATTCCGGCCAAGGCCGTGTTCACCCGCAACGGCAAGCCCATCGTTTACGTTGCCGAAAAGGGAGCCTATCGGGCGGTCGATGTCGAACTGCTGGCGCGGAATCCGGATGAAGTCGCGGTGAAAGGGATTCGGTCCGGCACCATGGTCACCCTGGTGGAAGTGAAGCCCGGCGTCACGCCGGGTGCGAAGGACGACAAGAAATGATACGCAAGGTCGTGATCGGTGTCTCGGTGGCGGCGGTGGTATTGGCGCTCCTGGCATGGGGCGGATCCAGGCTGGTTCGGGCCATGGCGCCGGTGTCCGCCTCGCGCCTGCCCGTCACCCAGGTGCGGCGCGGCGACGTCGTGATCACGGTCACCGCCAAGGGCGAGTTGTCCGGCGGCCACACCGAAATGCTCTCCGCCCCGATGACCGGCGGCGGCGATATGGCCATCACTTATCTCCGTGAACCTGGCGAAGCGGTCGCGGCGGGCGACGTGGTGGTTAAGTTCGACACCACGGAACAGGAATACAAGCTCAAGGAAGCCGAAGCCGATCTGGCGGAGGCCGAACAGCACGTCATCGAGACGCAAGCCGACAATCGGGCCAAGGAAGAGGAAACCCGCTATTCTCTGCTGCAAGCTAAGACCGACGTACGCACCGCCGAACTGGAGGCGCGCCGCAATCCTATCCTGGCGGATATCGTGGCGCGCGAAAATACATTGGCGCTGGAAGCCGCCAAGGACCACCTGCGCCAACTCGAGCACGACGCTGCCGACCGGCAGGCCACTTCGGCGGCCGCCGTCGCTATTCAAGAGGCGGCCCGCAATAAAGCCAAGGTGCAAGCGGAAACCGCGCGGAAGAATATCGAGAACATGGTGTTGAAGGCCAAAGGGCCAGGCTACGTCAACGTCATGCAGAACACCAACTGCAACTTCTGCATGTTGGGTATGTTGTTCCCCGCGTTGCAGGTGGGCGACACGGTAAACGCCGGCATGGTGGTGGCGCAGATTCCGGACTTGAAGAACTGGGAAGTGACCGCCAGTATCGGGGAACTGGACCGCGGCCATTTGTCGGCCGGGCAGAAGGTCCAGGTGGCCATCGTGGCGCTGCCGGGCAGGTCATTCAACGGAACCATCAAGGAGATCGGCGGCACCGTGGGCGCCTTCTGGAATCGCCATTTCGATTGCAAAATCGCGCTCGAAGAATTCGCGGCGGGCATGCGCCCGGGCATGAGTTCCAACATCGTGATTACCACGGGCACGCTCCCGAACTCGCTGTGGGTACCCTCGCAAGCAGTGTTTGAAAGCGATAGCCGCACGTTCGTCTATTTGCAAACATCCTCCGGTTTCACGCCGCTGGACGTGAAGTTGGTACGCCGCAGCGAGAGCCAGGTGGTACTCACCGGCCTGCGGGAAGGGCAGGTGGTGGCGCTCGCCAATCCCAGCGAGGAGAATCAGAATACGCCCAACAACGGTCAGGCCAAGGGCAGCGCGATGAAGGCGCTTTCGCGATGAAAGGGCTGGGGCGGATCTTTTCGGATGCGGCGCAGGCCTTCGACAATCTGCGTGCCCAGAAAACGCGCACCATGCTGACGGCCCTGGGCATCGTGTTCGGCGTCGGCTCGGTGATCGGCATGCTGGCCATCGGCGCCGGCGCGCGCGAAGAATCCCTGCGATTCATCGAACAACTGGGTGTGCGCAACGTGCTGGTGGATTCGCGGCCCGCCGCCAGCCAGCAGGAGTTGCAGCAGCGCCGCCGCGATTCGCCGGGACTCACCGAGCGAGACGTGCGCATCCTGACGGCCAATGTCGATGCCCTCGAGATGCAATCGCCGCGGCGCACGCTGCATCCCGCGCGTGTACTGCCCAAGCCTTCTCACGAAGTTCCCGAACTCTACGGAGTCCGCCCGGCCTACGCCGTGATTCACAGCTTGCATATCGCGGAAGGCCGCTTCTTCGACGACCGGGACGACGACGCCAGCCGCGCTGTTTGCGTGCTCGGCGAAGGCGCCAAAGTCAGTCTGCTCGGGTACGGTCCGGCCGTGGGCAAGTTTGTCAAAGTCAACGACAACTGGCTGGAAGTGGCCGGTGTGTTGGGCGAGCAACTGGTCGCGAGCGGCCAATCGAGCGGCGGCAAGATGCAGGATCTCAACAACATCGTCTATATTCCCCTGAACACGTTTCAATACCGGTATTTCGATTCCAGCAATTTCATGAAAGACGACCTGGATGGCGTGGATCTGCGACTCAAAACGGGGGCCGATAGCCTGGAAGTGGCCAAGGTCGTGACCGCCATCCTGAATTCCACGCACCACAATACGGAAGATTTCACGGTGACCATTCCCGCGGCCCTGCTGGCGCAGCAGCAGCGCACGCAGACGATCTTCACTTACGTGATGGTGGCCATCGCGGCGATTTCCCTGCTGGTGGGCGGCATCGGCATTATGAACATCGTGCTGGCTACGGTGCTCGAACGCACGCGCGAAATCGGGGTGCGCCGCGCCACGGGCGCGCGCCGCAACGACATCGTGCGCCAATTCCTGACGGAATCCGTTTTGATCTCGGTGGCAGGGGGACTACTGGGCATCGGGTTCGGCTTCTTCCTGGCCTGGCTGATCGCGCGCACCGCCGAGTGGAAAACCATCGTCACCACGGCGTCGGTCCTGATCGCGTTCGGCGTTTCGATGGCTGTGGGAGTGATCTTCGGAATTTATCCGGCCATGAAAGCGTCGCGCATCAACCCGATCGAAGCGCTGCGCTACGAGTGAGAAGCCGCCGATCACGACCTGAAGGGGGCCCCAGGGCTGAATAGCCCGCCCTACAAAACCGAAAAGCCGGATCATTATTCATCAATATTCATCGTTTCTTGTCGTTGGGGGGGCCTGGCGGG
>JBEKIM010000141.1:0-14739 GCA_050011755.1 Bryobacteraceae bacterium
CACACCCTTTACAGTCACTTATTACCCGTTCCGTTCGTGCTGATACAAGTTCATGCTCTGGGACTCAAGGGGCGGTAGCTCGCGCGCCTCCTCCAGACTCTCGGATTGTTAACCAAATGTTAAGTCAGACACCGTCCGTGTTTCCCTGGTATGCGCTGCAAGTCGCATCCCGTTGCGAGAAGGCGGTCGCGGCCGGCCTCGCACTCCGCGGATATACCGAGTTCCTGCCATTGTTCCGCAGCCGGCGCAAATGGTCGGATCGGATGCAGGACGTAGATCTGCCCCTTTTCTCCGGATATGTTTTCTGCCGCCTGGACATCGGCCACCGCTTACCCGCGCTGTTGATTCCTGGCGTGGTCCGCATCGTGGGACTCGGTAAGACGCCTATTCCGGTGGATGAGGATGAAATCGCCGCGGTGCAGGCAATTGTCAAATCGGGGCTCCTGGCGCAGCCTTGGCCTTTCTTGAAGGCCGGGCAGACCGTGACGATTGAAGAAGGCCCCCTTCGCAGCGTCACCGGAATCCTCGCCGAAGTCGACGGTTCCGAGCGGTTGATCGTTTCTATCACCCTTCTGCAGCGCTCCCTCGCCGTCGCCATCCCGCGCCAGTCGGTAAGGCCGGCAGGCAGTGCGGGCGACTGGGCCACACGTCAGGTGACCACCGTCAGCCGCCAGTAAGTTCAAGTTCCCCCATCATCGCCGGCGACAACCGCCGGAAATCGTCAGATACACCTGAAAGGAAGGAGGTTTCCGTGTTCAAAACACGTACGCGGATGGTGAGTTTCCGTCTCTCGGAAGACGAATACGAGCGCCTCAAGGATCTCTCTCTCATGGAATGCGCGCGCAGCGTTTCCGAGTTTGCCCGGGCGGCGTTGTGTAAGCTGCCGAATGGCAATGGAGAGCCCGGCGCCACGGCGGCGCCACGCATGGAAAAGCTGGAGGGCGCCGTCCGCCAATTGAAGATGGAGATGCACCAGCTCCGCCAGCTCGTGGAGACCACTAGAGGCCAAGTCCCGGACGAGCCGCAGGCGGCTACGCTCCAGGAGAACAACCAATGAAGCGCGCCGCAATTCCCGTCGGCGTCGCCTTGGCTCTGTGGGTGGCATGTGTGCCAGCCGTCGCGCAACAACCCGCGGCTGGCGTGACCGCGCAGCCGGCTGGCGCCGCGGAGCCGCCCCAGACGCGCGTAACGTACCTGCTGGGCCCAGACGATACCGTCACCATTCACGCCCAGAACGCGCCCGATCTCAGCGAAAAGCCGTTCCGCGTGGATGCGAATGGCGAAATCAAGCTGCCCATGATCGGCCATATTCACGCGGGCGGGCTCACCCTCGAACAACTCGAGGGGGAAATCGCCACCGGTTTGAAGGTGTACCTGGTCGAGCCCGAAGTGACCGTCAGCATTACGGAATTTCGCAGCCAGCCGGTTTCCATAGTAGGCGCAGTGGCCACCCCCGGCGTCCATCAGCTCGAAGGTCAGAAGACCCTGGTCGAGATTCTGGCCATCGCGGGCGGCCTGCGGCCGGATGCCGGACCCACCGTAAAGATCACGCGCCGCCTCGAATTCGGACGCATCCCCTTGCCGGGCGCGGTGGACGATCCCACCCACCAGTTCAGCATCGCCGAGGTCAACCTGAAATCCGTGATGGAGGCCAAGAACCCGGAATTCAATATTCCGATCCGTCCGCACGACGTGATTTCCGTCCCGCACGCCGAAGTGGTCTACGTGATCGGCGAGGTCACCCGTGCCGGCGCACTCCCGCTAAACGAGGGCGACTCGCTCTCGGTGTTGGAAGCTGTCTCATCTTCCGGCGGCATGCTGCATACCGCGGCCGTCAGCCACTCGCGGATTCTGCGTCCGGTCCCCGGCCAGCAGAAGCGCACCGAGATCGTCGTGGATTTCAAGAAAATCATGGCCGGCCAGTCCGAAGACATTCCCCTACTGGCGGGCGACGTCCTGGTGGTTCCCGGCAGCGCCGGCAAACACGCGGTATATCGCGCATTGGAAGCCGCCGTCACCGCCGGCACATTCATCGCCAGCTACGGCGTCTATCACTAGAGGCAATATCATGGACGAACTTCAGCACATCCCCAACGGCGCGGGCCGCGAGTTGGCCCCGCTCATGCCCCGCCCGGATATCGGCCTCCCCGCGCCGCTTGGCTCGGATACGGTTCGCGGCGGCGTCAAACGCGAGTACGCCGGCGTCCTCGAATACTGGCAGATGGTGCGGCGTCATAAGACCGCCGTCATCGTGGTGTCCGTTCTGGGCGCGGTGGCGGGCTTCCTCTACACCCTTCCCCAGCCGCGCGTCTATCAGGCCCATACCACCATCGAAGTGCAGGGACTCAACGAGGATTTCCTGGGCCTGCACAACGTCAGTCCCACCGTCAGCCCCACCAGCAATTATTATCCCGACTTCGACATCCAGACGCAGGTCAAGATCATGCAAAGCGAATCGCTGGCCAACAGCGTCGTGGCGGACCTGGAGAAGGGCAAGCCGCCCGGGAATATGCGTCCGCCCGATCGCCTCACCGTCTGGAAAAAGGCCTTGAAAATCGATCCGCCCAGCCAGGATGAGCTTTGGAAACTCGCCATAGCTACCGCCGCGGAAAGCGTGCGCGTGCGCGCCTCGGGAACCAACCGGATCGTGGAAATTACTTGCGACTCCACCCAGCCCGAGGTGGCCTCGACCTTCGCCAACACCCTCACCAGGGAGTTCATCGAACAGAATCTGGAAGCTCGCTGGAAAAGCACCGAGTACACCGGCGAATGGCTTACCCGCCAGCTTCAGGACATCAAGATCAAACTGGAGAAGGCGGATGAAGAGCTCAATTCCTACGCCCGCTCATCCGGCCTGACCTTCACCGACGAAAAGACTAGTGTGGAGGAAGAGAAGCTCCGCTCCCTGCAAAAGGACCTGTTGCAAGCCCAATCCGACCGCGTATCCAAGGAATCCAAGTACGAAATGGCAGCCAACAGCCCGCCGGAAGCACTGCCGGATGTGCTGGACGATTCCTCCCTCCGCGACGACGAAACCAATCTCACCGAACTGCGCCGCAAGCTCGCCGAGCAGCGCATCGCCCTCACTCCCCAAAACCCGGAAGTCCGCCGTGTCCAGGCTCAGATCAACCTGATGGAAGCCACTCTGAAACAGGAACGCGCCAATATCCTCACCCGCATCAAGAACGAGTACGAGGCCGCCCAAAACCGCGAAAAGCTGATGACCGCCTCTTACCTGGCGGAAGTGAAACTGGTCGCCGACCAGTCCGAGAAGACCACCCACTACGGCATTCTGAAACGCGAAGTGGATTCCAACCGCTCATTGTACGAAACCATGTTGCAGCGCATGAAGGAAGCCAGCGTCGCTTCCGCCCTCCGCGCCAGCAACATCCGCGTCGTGGACCCTGCCGAGCCGCCATCGATTCCGTATAAACCGAACGTGGTTCGCTACATCGTGATGGGCCTGCTGCTCGGCATCTGCCTCGGCGTCAGCCTGGTAGTGCTGCGGGAGCGCGCCGATCGCACGCTGCACGATCCAGGAGATATCGCGTATTACCTGCATCTTCCGGAGTTGGGCGTGGTCCCCACCGCCAATATCGAACTCACCCCTCGGGGCTTCAAGACGTCGCGCCCCTCCAAAGCCGCGGTGCTCGATTTGGATGGCCAGCCGTCGCTTGACGACGACGTCATGAACGACCGCGTCGAACTGATCACCTGGGCGCGCAAGAAGTCGCTCATCTCGGAGTCCTTCCGTACCACCCTGACTTCGATTCTTTTCTCCGGGCACAATGGTTCCCGGCCGCGTGTGCTGGTGATGACCAGCGCCAGCCCAAAAGAGGGCAAAACCACCGTGGTCTGCAACCTGGCCATCGCGCTCGCCGAGATCAACCACAAAGTGCTGGTGATCGATGCCGACCTGCGCCGTCCCAGAATGCACAACGTGTTCGGCGTGAAAAACGACGACCACGGCCTCAGCGAGCTGCTCCTGAAACAGGAGCGCGTCGAGGATGTGGACTTGCGCGCCGCTGTCCGCGCTACGCACATCCCCAACCTGTATGTGATGCCGGCCGGCCGCTCCCGCTTCAACGCCGCCAGCCTGCTGCACTCCGAGCGGCTGCCCGAGCTTCTGCTCGGCCTGCGCGCCCAATTTGACACCATCATGATCGACACGCCCCCCATGGTGAACATCCCCGACGCGCGTGTCCTGGCCCGCCTCGCCGACGGCGTAATCATGATCCTCCGCTCCGCCCATACTACCCGCGACGCCGCCCTGCTCGCGAAACAACGCTTCATGGACGATGGCATTCCGGTGATGGGCACCATCCTGAATAACTGGAATCCCAATACTCCCGGCTACGGCTACTACCGCAACTACTACGAGGGTTATCACCATTATCTCGGCGACGGAAACGGAAGCGGCAACGGGAATGGCAACGGCAGCAGCAATGGGCACAGCAAGCGCGGAAACGGCGCCAAGACAAATGGCAAAGTCCGCATAGTTCCCAAAGAAGTCGAAGAAGTAGAAGTGGAAACCGATTAACACTGTCATGTGCGGCATTGCCGGAATGTTTCGGACTCACGGTGAAACCACCGTGGAGGACCGCCGCGCCGTCGCGCGCATGGCCGCCGCCGAAACGCATCGCGGTCCCGACGATGCCGGCTTCTTTGAGGATGCCCGCGTAGTCTTTGGCCATCGCCGCCTCTCGATCATCGATCTCTCTCCCACCGGCCATCAGCCCATGTCCAACGAGGACGGCAGGATCTGGGTGACCTATAACGGGGAGATCTACAACTACCCCGAACTGGCCGCCGAGTTGACCGGCCACCGTTTCGTCTCGCGCTCGGATACCGAAGTTCTGCTCCACGGCTACGAGGAGTGGGGCATCGAAGGGCTCCTCCGCAGGCTGCGCGGCATGTTCGCGTTCGCTGTTTACGACAAGCGCGGCCCCCAGCCGGTGTGTCTGCTGGCGCGCGATCGCCTGGGGATCAAACCCCTGTACTACGTGTCTCAGCAGGATCGCCTCGCCTTTGCCTCGGAGGTCAAGGCCCTGGTAGTATCCGGCTTAGTACCGAATCGGAAAAATCCTACGGCGATTGCTGGCTTGCTCTTGCTCGGCTCCGTGCCCGCACCCGCCACGGGTATTGCAGGCGTGAACTGCCTGCTGCCGGGGCACTATCTGGTGGCGGATGGAAAAGGAACCGCGGTCCGCAAATACTGGGAGCCGGAACAAGCCAATTCCGAGGACCCCGAGCCGCGCGCGTCCGCGGGCCGGTTGCGTGAAGCCTTGGCCGACGCCGTGAACCGCCATCTGGTCAGCGACGTTCCTATCGGCGTCTTCTTGAGTGGCGGCGTCGATTCGGCCGCCCTGGTGGCGCTGGCCTCGCGTGCAAAATCGTCACTTGCCACCCTCACCGTCGTCTTCGACGAGCGCGAGTTCAGCGAAGGCGCCGAAGCCCGCCGCATCGCCCAACAGTTCGCCACCGATCACCGTGAAGTCCGCGTCACCAGTCAGGACTTTATGCGGGAACTCCCCAACGTCCTGCGCGTGATGGATCAGCCCACTAACGACGGCGTGAATACTTACTTCGTCTCGCGCGCCGCCCGCCAGGCCGGTCTCACCGTAGTGCTCTCCGGCCTCGGCGGCGACGAAGTCTTTGGCGGCTACAAGCACTATCGCTGGCTGGCGCGCTATGGCAATTCCATCCGGCGATTCTCCGCGCTGCCCGGCTTCCTCCGCCACACGGTACTTTCGACCGCCGTGCGTTACGGACGCCTGCGCGGCCGCGAAAATTGGATGCGTCTCGCCAGCTTGCAGGATGGCGTCACCGACGCGGGCCTGTATCTGGCCCTCCGCGGGTTCTTCGCGCCCGAACAGGTGCGCGCGCTGCTCGACGTGAACTCGCGCGATGTCCGCTTGGCCGCCGATGAGTATCTGGACGCCCTTCGCCCCCGCGCCGCCGTCGGAGTAGGCACCGGACCGGCCTTCCGCCGCATGGAAATGGGGCGCTACCTCCACGATCAACTCCTGCGCGATACCGACGTTTTCAGCATGGCGCACTCCATCGAAGTGCGCGTGCCCTATCTCGATCACCTACTGGTGGCACAGGCTTCCGCGCTGGCGCAGGCTTCAGCCGGCGATGCGCACGCCCCTGGAAACAAGCCGCTGCTGACCGCAGCCGCCGGCGAACCCGCCGTCTTCGATGCTGCCCGCCGCGGCAAGCGCGGCTTCTCGTTCCCATTCGGCAAATGGATGAAGCTGCACAGCGGCGAGCTGCGTGAGATGGCCCTGGCCGGCGGCTGCCTGAACCGCCGCACCATCGGCCAGTTGTGGAACGAGTTCGATCGCGGCAGATTGCACTGGTCGCGTGCCTGGATGTTGGCCGTGATCGGGGCGGGGAAGTAGGCGATGGAAGCGATTAAACAGACTCTTCCGGCAAAGCCTCCTTCGGCACGCCGCATCGGATTCGTATCGGGGCTGAAGAACCGGTTCACGTCGGAGGAACGCAAACCGCGCAAGATTCTGACCGGCCCGTTCCAGGGAATTGTGATGAGCCTATCCCTGCGCACCCAGGCTCAATTCTACGTCGGCCTGTTCGAACGGGAAACTCACCCCTGGCTCCAGCGCCTTTCGAAGGGCGTCGCGACGGCTATCGACATTGGTGTTGCGCACGGCGAACACACCATTTATTTCCTGACAAAGACGAAAGCCGCTCACGTACTCGCGTTCGAACCGGATGTGAGCTGCATCCCATTTCTGCGCGAGAACCTGGTGCTGAACGGCTGCCGGTGGTCGGACCGTTTGCAATTCTCCACGAAATTCGTTGGCGCTTCCGACGCCGCGCAGGAGATTAGCCTGGATTCGCTGGCGCCGTCCGTCCATTCCCCCTGCATCGTCAAAATGGACGTGGACGGCGCGGAGGAACAGATCCTCCATGGAGCGAAATCCTTCAACAGTCTGCCGGGCGTGCGCTGGCTCATAGAGACCCATTCGAAGCAATTGGAGATCGCCTGCGAGAAGATGCTGCACGATGCGGGCTTCCAAACCAGGATCATCCAGAACGCCTGGTGGCGAGTTTTCATTCCCGAACGGCGCCCAGTTGGGCATAACCGATGGCTCGCTGCATGGAAGAGCGGGGAGCCTCAAAGCTGCAGCGGGCAGTGAGTCGATGGTGACGCTGAATCCAATATTCATCAGGAAGGCACGGCGTGTCATCGCACGCAAAGCCGACGCGCTATTGGGCCAGTTTTTTTCCCTCGACAAAACCGTCGAAGCCATGTGCCTCCGGCCGTTCGAGTTACATCTGGAGCTCACTAATCTCTGCAACGCCAATTGCGTATTCTGTCCCTATCAGTATCAGCAGCGTGACACCCAGACGATGAGCGATGAAGTATTTCATAAGGCGGTGGGCGACTACGCGGCGATCGGAGGAGGGGCGGTTGGTCTCACGCCGGTTGTGGGCGATGCACTGATCGATCCAAAGTTTCTCGACCGCGTACGCTATCTCCGTTCCTTGCCGCAGGTCGACAGGATCTGGCTTACCACCAACGCCATTTTGCTGGATCGATTTGGCGTGGACAATGTGCTGGACTCCGGCGTCACATCTATCAACATCAGCACCGCCGGATTTGACCGGGAAATGTACGAGCGGGTCTATCGGAATGGCTCCTATCATAGGATGCAGAGGAATGTGCTGGAGTTGGTTCAGCGGAACACGGCGAAAGGACGGCCCGTGTCGGTAGCCATTTGCCTCCGCCCCGATCGTCCTCTCAGCGAAGTCATGAAGCACCCCGATTTCCAGCCGATCCTGGCGCATTCGCCGGAACTGGACTTTACCTGGTCCTACACGAATGCGAATGGCCGGATCAAGCGGGACAGCTTGCCCGCATTAATGAAAATCCGAACCGTTTCTTCCGCCAAGAACGAGACCTGCGTCCAGTTGCTAAACGGTCCGATTGTCCTATCCAATGGAGAGATCCTGTGTTGCAGTTGCGTCGCTTCGATGGACTCGGCACACGACCTGGGAATCGGGAATATCCTGAGAGACGACCTTCTGGAAGCTTGGACGAGCGAACGTTTGCGGCAAATTCGGGCGGCTTTTCAGAATGGGAAACTAAGCGCTACATGCGGCGGCTGCGATATGTACCGGGACCTCGAACTCTACCGCACCTCGGAAGGCCGGGAGCGAGCCAGGTTGAACCTCGCCCGGCATCGGGGCGAACTAGTTAGGCGTCAAGCCGCAGCCGGACCGTTTAGCGGGGGATGATTCACTGTGGTGCTATCGAGGATCACAACTTCACCGCTTGCGTCGTGGGCCCGTAATATGGGACGCCGTATCGGACTGAACCGGCTGGTTTCACGGCTCACCAGGACGAAAGGGTACGAGGAGCGTTTCGGTGGCGAGTTGCTGAAGCTGGTTTCGGCGGGGGACTGCGTGTGGGATGTAGGGGCGAACATCGGGTATTACGCCACGCAGTTCGCCGAGAAAACGGGGAAGGGTCCCGTAGTAGCCTTTGAGCCCGTGGGAAGCTGCTACCAGGAACTAGTCAGGAGATGCGGCGATGGAGATAGGGTCATCGCAGTCGAAGCCGCATTGGGATCGGCGGATGGCGCCGCGCCCATGGAAGTCGCGGATGATCCTTTCTCGACGACGAATCGCCTCAGGCCTGGCGCGGATGCCGATTCCGGGGGCCCGCTGGTACGAGTGCGCCGGGCAGATTCTTTCGCCGCCGAGCATCCCGACCTGTTTCCAAATGTAATCAAGGTTGACGTTGAGGGGCACGAAGGCGCCGTGCTCGACGGAATGAGAGCACTCCTGGTGGATAAACGGCTGCGCTGCGTGGGCTTCGAAGTGCATTTCGGCATTTTGCAGGAACGGGGCGAAGGTGGAAGGCCGCGCGAGATTCAAGAGGCGATGGAGGCGGAGGGTTTTCAGGTTAGGTGGACCGATATGTCTCACATGATCGGCGTACGGGTGACGCATGGCGTCTGAGGCCACGCCCGTCCTCATCCTCCGCCCCTCCACCGGTTTTCTGCGCCTGCACCTGCGCGACCTTTGGGAGTATCGTGAGTTGCTTTACTTCCTGGTCTGGCGCGATATCAAGGTTCGCTATAAGCAGACCGCACTGGGTGCGGCTTGGGCAATTCTACAGCCCGTCATGACCATGCTGGTCTTCAGCGTCTTCTTCGGCCGCCTGGCGAAGGTGCCCTCCGACGGCGTACCGTATCCGATCTTCGCCTACTGCGCGCTGCTCCCTTGGCAACTCTTCGCCTTCGCGCTTACGGAGTCGAGCAACAGCCTGGTGGCCAGCCAAAACCTGATCACGAAAGTGTATTTTCCGCGCCTCGTGATTCCTATCTCCTCCGTGCTGGCAGGACTGGTGGACTTCGCCATCGCCTTCGTCATCTTGCTGGTGATGATGCTTTATTACGGCATTGTGCCCACTGCGGCGGTAGCATTGCTTCCGCTGTTCCTGCTGCTGGCGGTGGTGACCGCGCTAGCGGTGGGGCTTTGGTTCTCGGCGCTGAATGTGAAGTACCGCGACGTGCGCTACACCATCCCGTTCTTAACGCAGTTCTGGATGTTCGCCACCCCGGTCGCCTATCCTGCCAGCCTGGTTCCGGAGCGCTGGCGGCCTTTATATGGATTGAACCCCATGGCCGGCGTGGTGGAAGGCTTCCGCTGGGCTCTCCTAGGTAAGGAACACGCACCGGGTCCCCTCCTGTGGGTTTCGGTCGCGGCGGTAGTTGTGTTGCTCATCGGTGGCCTACGGTATTTTAAGAAGACGGAAAGCACGTTCGCGGACATCGTATGAGCGACATCGCCATCCGCGTCGAAAAGCTGGGCAAACGGTATAGTATCGGCCGGCGAATCGGCTACCAGACCTTTCGCGAATCGGTAACCGATACGTTGCTTGCCCCCTTTCGCCTGCTGCGCCGCACCCGTCGAGACGAGCGCAGGGCCGAGGACGAGCACATCTGGGCGGTTAAGGATGTCTCCTTCGAGATCCCTCGCGGCGAAGTGGTCGGCGTGATCGGCCGCAACGGCGCGGGCAAATCGACCCTGCTGAAACTGCTGTCCCGCATCACAGAGCCCACCGAAGGCTTCGGCGAGATCCGCGGCCGCGTAGGTTCGCTCCTGGAGGTTGGGACCGGCTTCAGCAATGAGTTGACCGGCCGTGAGAATACTTACCTGAACGGCGCCATCCTCGGCATGCGCAAGGCTGAGATCGCTCGCAAATTCGACGAGATCGTAGCGTTCGCGGAAATCGAGAAGTTTCTCGATACCCCCGTGAAGCACTATTCCAGCGGCATGTATATGCGGCTGGCCTTCGCCGTGGCCGCGCACTTGGAGCCCGAGATTTTGATCGTGGATGAGGTGCTCGCCGTGGGCGATGCCGCGTTTCAGAAGAAGTGCCTCAACAAGATGCAGGATGTGGGGCGCGCCGGACGCACTGTGATCTTTGTGTCGCACAGCATGCCGGCGATCGCCCGCCTGTGTCCCAAGACGCTGCTCCTGGACGCCGGAAAGGTAGTACGCTTTGGCGCTACGCATGACGTGGTCAGCAACTATCTGCGCTCCGATACCGGCAGTTGCGCGGCGCGGCAGTGGGTAGACTCGCCAAGGCAGCCAGGCAACGAGATTGTCACCCTGCGGTCCGTCCGCATTCGCGGCGTCGCTGGCGAGACGCGCGAAACTATCGATGTACGGGATCCGGTCGGGATCGAAATGGAATACGAGGTTTGGAAGCCGGGCTATGCCCTTGTCCCGAATTTCAATGTGCATGACGACCAGGGCGTGTGCCTGTTTACAGTCCATGATCTGGATCCGGCCTGGCATCGCAGGCCCAAGCCGCCTGGAATTTACTCGACCACAGCCTGGGTACCCGGCGATCTGCTGGCGGAGGGCACGCATTTTGTAGGTGCCGGCGTGAGTACCATGATCCCGCTCTACACCCATTTCTACGAATCCGATGCGGTGGCTTTCCACGTTGTCGATGGCTGCCAGGGCGATTCCGCGCGCGGTGATTTCAACGGAGACATGCCGGGTATTGTGCGGCCGCTTCTCGAGTGGTCGACCCGTATTATTGACGAACCGATTGTAGCGTCGGCCCAGGTAGTGACAGAGCACAGTGTGGCAGCCGGAGCCTGCGAATGAGCCAATTCTATTCACAAAACGGCGAGGACCGAATCCTATCGAGGATGTTCTCTGACGTCGGCACTTGTGTCGAGGTTGGGGCGCATGACGGCGTCTATTTGAGCAATACGTATCATTTCGAGGAGCGGGGCTGGCAGTGTATCCTGGTCGAGCCGAACGGCGAATTGTGCGCGAAGATCCGCCAGTCGCGCCGAGCGTCCGTTTTTGAATGCGCGAAGTCCGAATCCTGCGGTGAACTCATCCTCTATGAAGGCAGCGGCGAAGACGACCTGTATTCAACCTTGGAGGCACCCACGCCTGGGTCGCCCCAACGTTTCCGGGCCGTAGTCGTTCAGACCCGCACCCTTGATTCGATACTCGAAGAAGCAGGCGTTGACTCGCTTGACTTTATTACAATCGACGTCGAAGGCCACGAAAGTCGCACTCTCAGAGGATTGACATTGAGCAGGTGGAAGCCTCGCTTAGTGCTACTTGAAGACAATAGCGATTTTGCGGAAGGAGAAGTCGAGCGCCACATGCGCCACACCGGGTACTACCGCTTTTGGCGAAGCGGTGCCAACGACTGGTATGCCGGGAAAAGCGTAAGTCGAGTGTGGCTACTGTCGCGAATTCTATTCTCGGACTGCTTTTCTTTGCAGGGCTTCCTCAAGGGAATGCTGCCAAGGCAACCAGTTCGGAAGCTTCTCTTGGTGAGTCGCTTGCTGCGTAAGGCGCGTGTGAACTCGCCATCTGAAGCGAGGAACTGACATGCGGCGGATTCGCCTGATCTCGAATTCCCAGACCGGATGGCAGGATTCCCGCATTCAGTTCAGTCCTAAAATCCGGCTGGAGGGCGCCGATGGCCTGTTCGTTTGGGGCGCCATGGTGCCGGAATTCCTCACCTACCGCGGCCCTAAGGCGTGGTTCATGGACGAACCCAGAACTCAGAGCATGTGGCACACCGGCCTCTGTAAGCAAGCCCTCCGCACGGTCGCGCCGCGCGAGTTTCTGCATCACTCCAATCTCGATGCCCGTTACCGTTTTCCATGCGTTACGCACTATGGCGAGCCAACCTGCGCCGATCCGCCACACCGTAAGGACGCCGCCGTCGCGGTGGTGAACAATTTCGGGGGCCGTCTCTGGTGGGTACGCGACTTTGTCGTCGGCGCAGCCACGCGGTTTTCCATCGGCCCCTGGCTGCGATACGGAGCGAGGCTCCGCAACAAGTTCATTCTTCATCCCGCTGTGGAACTCTTCGGGCTGCCGGAATACTGGGATCGGTATCGTAAGTGGCCCTGGTCGAAGCCCACTCCGCCCGCGAACTATCGCGGCCCATTCGGAACGAATTGGTTCGAAGATCGTCATGTGGCGGCCCTCAGCCAATATAAGATCGCGGTGTGCCTCGAGAATGCCTCGTTGCCCTATTACTTCACCGAAAAACTGGTAAACGCGGCGCGGGCGGGATGTGTCCCCATTTATCATGCCCATCCGACGGTTCGCGAGATGTTCTTGCAGGGAGCACGGTGGATCGACCCGGCCGACTTTGCGTTCAATCCGTCGGCCACTCTGGCCGCGGCCAATCGTTGCGACGCAACCCGGATTCGGCAGCAAAACTGGGAATGGCTGCAGAGCGACGCGGTGAAGGCGACCCAAGGGGGCCGGGTATGGTCGCGGATCGCCGATCATTTTGTAGAACGAATCTCCGCCTCCTGGACCGCAACAGACGCCGGCACGGTAGCTTTGACGCGCGCCTGACAACGTGAGCTCGATTTGAAGCGCATCTTCTACATCCAGTACACCAACCCCGCCGGGTATCCGCCGCTCGAGCACAGCTCCCGCATCCTCGGCGATGACGGTTGGCAGGTGACGTTCTTAGGCACTGGTGCGTTGGGCGCGGATGCCCTACGGTTTCCGCCGCACCCGAACATTCGCGTGCGCCGCCTCAGCTTTTGCCGGCCAGGATGGCGGCAGAAGCTGCACTATTCCTATTTCTGCCTCTGGGTATTCATTTGGGCTCTCCTGGCCCGTCCGGTTTGGATCTACGTGTCGGACGCGCTCGCATGCCCGGCTGCTCTTGCGCTCGGCATCCTGCCCTGGCTGCGGATCCTATATCATGAGCACGACTCGCCGGCCCCTCCCGCTGGCGCCTTCCAGCGGCTGGTCCATTGGGCGCGTCGGCGCGTCGCGAACCGTGCAGCGGCCTGCATCCTGCCGAATGAGACAAGACTGGAACGTTTCAAAGCTGAAATGGGAATGCGTCACGGCATGTTCTGCGTTTGGAACTGCCCGTCCAGTTCGGAGGTCGCGCCAGAGCGTGCCGCCGACAACGGAAACTTTTGGCTGCTGTACCACGGCTCCATTGTGCCCGAAAGATTGCCTTTTGCCGTAGTGGACGCGCTGGCCGCCCTGCCCGACAGTGTGCGGCTGCGGGTGATCGGCTACGAAACGGTCGGCAGCGTCGGCTACATCGGCCGGCTGCAGCAGCGTGCCCGGCAAATCGGCGTGGACGGGCGCCTGCAGGTAGTCGACGCGCTTCCCCGCCGCGACCTGATGGAGTGGTGCCGGCGCTGCGACGCGGGCCTGGCGCTGATGCCCCTGAGTTCGGCGGACATCAACCTTCAGGCGATGACCGGCGCCTCGAACAAGCCTTTCGATTACCTCGCCAGCGGCCTGCCGCTGCTGGTGTCCGATCTCCCGGATTGGCGTGCTGAATTCGTGCAGCCCGGGTACGGTTTCCCCTGCGATCCCCAGGATGCCGACAGCATAGCCGGCGCGGTTCGGCGCTTCCTGGAAGATCCGGGTCTGGCGCGCGCCATGGGTGAAATGGGCCGCCGGCGCATACTCGACGAGTGGAATTACGAGGCCTGTTTCCAGCCGGTTCGGCGCTGCCTCGAGGCTTAACGATGGCCGCCATCCAGGAAAACGATGTCCTTCATACGACGCATCGGCCGCCCGTTGGCAGTGCCCGCCCCAACAATCCGCTGCTGGTCGTCGAAACCCATCCCGTGCAATACCACGCCCCCGTCTACCGCGAATTGGATTCCACGCTCGGCATCCCTGTGACCGCCATTTACGCTTCCGATTTCAGCGTAGCCGGCTATCGCGACCGCGAATTCGGCGCGTCTTTCCGCTGGGATACCGATCTGTTGTCCGGATACCAGTCCTCGTTCTTGTCCACCGTGGCCAAGGGCGGTGCGGGCAGCGCTGAGCGTGCATCCGCCCGCGGCTTACGTTCCGCCCTGCGCGTCGCCCAGCCCGCCGCCATCTTACTCACTGGCTACAGTCCCAGCTTCTATCGCCAGGCCTGGATCGCCGCCTGGCGGCAGCGCTGTCCGCTAATTTTCCGCGCCGAAACCACCGACCACGCGCGCGAACGCGGGACGGCGCGCGAATCGTTGCGCACCGCGGCGCTCAAGGCGCTTTACCGTTCGTGCGCCCGGCTGCTTTACGTCGGCCGCCGCTCCCACGATCACTTTCGGCGTCTGGGGATACCCGGCGAGAAGCTTGTGTTCTCACCCTATTGTGTGGACACCACAGCGTTCGAACCCGGTGAAGAAGCCCACGCCCGGCTGCGCGTGGCCACGCGCGAACAACTAGGCGTCC
>JBEKIM010000142.1:0-14717 GCA_050011755.1 Bryobacteraceae bacterium
TCCGGTCTGGCACAAAGCTTGCTACCGCTATCCCGCACCGAAAATAGGCACGTAAATATGGATGACATCGAAAATGAGATGCCCTCCGGGATTTCAGTTCGTGAAAATTCTGACGCCATTCTGCCTGCTGGTGGCACTGATACCGCTGCTAAGAGGTGAGGAGACCACCGATCAAAACGGACCCGCCGCGCTCAAGAACCTGAGTCTCGAACAGTTGTCGCAAATCGAAGTGACTACGCCTTCTAAAGAGCCGGTCAAAGCCTTTCAAACTCCGGCAGCCATCTACGTCATCACTGGAGAAGATATCCGGCGCTCGGGCGCCACGTGCATCCCCGAGGCCCTGCGGCTGGCGCCGGGCGTGGAGGTTGCCCGCATCGACTCCAACACCTGGTCGATTGGAATCCGGGGTTTCGGGACCAATTTGACCCGATCCGTCCTGGTGCTCATCGATGGCCGCACCGTTTATACGCCCCTATTCGATGGGACCTATTGGGACGTGCAAGACACCATGATGGAGGATATCGACCGCATCGAGGTGATCCGCGGCCCGGGGGCTACGATTTGGGGTCCCAACGCCGTCAATGGTGTCATCAATGTCATCACCAAGAGCGCCAAAGAGACTCAAGGAGCGCTAGTGTCCGCGGGAGGAGGTAACTTCGAACAAGACTTCCTCAATGCGCGCTACGGCGGCGGCAACGACGATGGCTTCAACTACCGCGTTTACGGCAAAGGTTTCACACGGGGCTCCGAATACCACCCGGACGGGCAGAATTACGACGATTGGCGCGCTGCCCAAGCCGGCTTTCGTATGGACTGGCAAAAGAACGGTCGCGATACCCTCACCTTGCAGGGCGATGTGTACGACGAGGAAGCCGGCGAGAGCGTACAGGCCACCAGCTACACGGCGCCGTATTCGCAGATCGTTAATTCCAACGCGCTCCTTTCCGGCGAAAACGCGATGGCGCGCTGGGAAAGAGTGGTCAACGCGGGAAACGAGATCCACTTACAGGCTTACTGGGACCGGACCGATCGGGAAGGAGCGAACTTCGCCGAAATCCGCAATACCTTCGACATCGACTTTCTACAGCGCCTTCGATTGCCATACCATCAGGAGCTTTCATGGGGACTCGGGGCGCGGGTGGACCCGGTCGACGACACGGTGGTGGTCTCAGGACTGCAGTTCCTTCCCCTGAAGCGGACGGACTATCTCTTCACCGGCTTCGTGCAGGATGAAATCGGTCTGGTGGATCACCGCCTCTCGCTGATCCTGGGGACTAAGCTGCTGCGCACCAATTTCACCGGCGTCAGTCCCCAACCGAGCGTTCGGCTGCTATGGACTCCCAGCGCGAAACAAACCGTCTGGGCGGCTTTCACGCACGCGTTGCGCACACCTTCCGATGCCGAGGAGGACTTTTATCTTCTAGGCTACATCGAGACGCTGGCTAACGGAACGCCTTATCTCGCGCGCTTCAATCCCAACCGCGCGTTCGCTCCGGAACAGCTCAATGGCTCCGAACTCGGCTACCGCCGGCTTCTGAGTTCGGGTCTTTACCTGGATATCGCCGCATTCTATAACCACTATCACGACCTCGAAAGCGAGGATATCATCGGGCCGTCTTTCATCGAGGACAGCCCGCCCCCCACGCATCTTCTGCTGCCGGCGGACTTCGGCAACGGCCTGCTCGCCAATACAAAAGGTGTGGAAGTCGCTCCCGAGTGGAGGCCTACCGGCTTTTGGCGGCTGAGAGGTTCCTATTCATATCTGTATATGAACGTGTTTCGATCGCCGAATTCACTGGATGTGGAGCCCCCTGCCTCGATTTCGGGGGCGAGTCCCCAGCATCAGGTCTCGGTGCAGTCCGCCTTCGACCTTACGAAGAACCTGCAGTTGGACCTCGATTTTCGATACGTCAGCGCGCTGCCCGCGTTGGGCGTTCCGGCTTATTCTACCGGCGACGCCCGCTTCGGGTGGCGATTCAGCAACCAATTCGAACTATCGCTGGTGGGCCAGAACCTCTTCCAACCCTGGCATTTCGAATACGGAACGGTGGGCATCGTCAGAAACGTCTACGCTAGATTGACATGGAGCAGGTAACCCCCAGCGGTTTCCGGCGATCGAAGCAGCGCGCGGCCCGATTGCTCTGCCTGGCAATGGGTATCGGCCTCGGCATGCTCTGCGCCGCCGGAGGAGCCGAGGAAGCCTCCGAGTATCAGGTCAAAGCCGCTTTCCTGTTCAATTTCACGAAATTCGTCGAATGGCAGGCGGCGGCGTTCGCTGCGCCGGATTCGCCCATCGTCATTTGCATTCTGGGAGACGACCCCTTCGGGACCGTGCTGGAGCAGACCGTCGCGGGCGAAGTGGTGAACGGCAGGAAGGTCGCTGTACGTCGAATGAAGCAAGCGCCGCCGCCAAAATCCTGCCAGGTGGTGTTCGCGGGACGGCCCGGCAAGGAAGTTCTCAAGCTTCTCCCCGGCTTGGGGCCTGGAGTACTGACTGTTGGCGAAGGGGAGAATTTTGTTCGGGGTGGCGGCATGATCGCGTTCGTCCTGGAAAACCGCCGCGTGCGGTTCGACATCAACCAGGCCGCCGCGGAAAATGCGGGAATCAAGCTCAGCTCGAGGCTCCTGAGCGTAGCGAAGTCGGTTGAATGAGGCAAACCAGGCGCAAGCCATGCTGACTTTTCGCGACATACCGATTAAGCAGAAGCTGATGGTTATCATCATGGCGACCACCACCGTCGCCCTGGTGCTGGCAGGCGTCGGCATTGTGGCCGCCGACTCGCTGCTTTTCCGCAGTTATCTAAAGCGCGATCTTTCCGCCCTGGCCCGCATCGCCGCCGATAACAGCACCGCGCCGTTGCAGTTTAACGATCCGCGCGTGGCCGCGGACAATCTGGCCGCATTGCGTGTGCGGACTCATCTGGTGGCAGCCTGTATCTACCGGCCGGACGGCACCGTCTTCGCCAGATACTTGCGCCCGGATTCCAACTCCGGATGCCCCTCGGCCGGCGGACCGGATGAACAGCGCTTTAGCCGCGAGGGCCTGATCGTCTCACGCGCGATTATTCTAAACGGCCAGCGCGTCGGAACCCTGGTATTGCTCTACGACCTGGATGAAATCGCCGAGCGCATGAAGCTTTACGGCATCACCGTCTTAGGCGTGCTGCTGGTTTCCACCCTGATCGCGCTGCTGCTCTCCACCAAGCTCCGCGCGGTCATCGCGACTCCCATTTCGCACCTGGTCGGGGCGACTACTTCGGTGTCGGAAACCGGCGACTATAGCGTGCGCGCGCAGAGATTTTCGCGCGACGAGTTGGGGGTTCTGGTGGACCGGTTCAACGAGATGCTGGCCGGTATCCAGTCGCGGGATCACAACCTGCGCACCGCCCTTCACGATCGGGAGGAAGCCCTGCGCGATGCCGAAAAGGCCCGTGAGCGCTTCCGCTTCCTCGCTGAATCCATGCCGCAGAAGATCTTCACCGCGACTCCCGGCGGCGTGGTGGATTACTATAATCGACAATGGACGGAATACACCGGGCTGACCTTCGCGCAGATGGAGGGAGACGGTTGGAAAGAATACCTGCATCCCGAGGACGTCGAGCCCGTTTTCGAGGTGTGGACGAGATCGCTCGCGACAGGTGAGCCATTTCATGCGCAGCAGCGGGTGCGCCGCGCCGATGGCGCGTACCGATGGCATCTGTCCCGGGCTCTCGCCATGCGGGACCCGCAAGGCAGAATCTCGATGTGGATCGGATCGAATACCGACATTCACGAGCAGAAGGAGAAAGAGGACGAACTGCGGCGAGCCAATGAAGACCTGCAGCAGTTCGCCTATTCCGCCAGCCACGATCTGCAGGAGCCCATCCGGAATGTCGCGGTGTACAGTGAGATCCTGGCAAAGCGGTACTCCAATCTGTTGGATGCCGATGGAAGACAGTTCCTGGGCTTCCTGACGGAGGGCGGGCGCCGTTTGGCCACCCTGATCGACGATCTGCTGGCCTACACCAGAGCCGGTGTGGTGGAGAGCAATATGACCGCCGTGGACTCATCGGCTGTTCTCGGCCACGCGATCTCCAGCCTGGCCGAAGCCATCCGCGAAAACGAGGCGGTGGTAACCTGCGACGCCCTGCCTCGCGTGCACATGGGCGAATCGCACTTGCAGCAGGTGTTCCAGAATCTCATCGGCAACGCGCTCAAATATCGAAAAGAAGACCCGCCCCGAATCCATATCTCGGCGGACCATCAGGGCGCCGCATGGCGATTTTCCGTGCGCGACAACGGCATCGGCATCGATCCCCATTACAAGGAGAAAATCTTCGGTGTTTTCAAACGACTTCATCGTGACCAAAAATATAGCGGCACCGGTATTGGGCTGGCAATTTGCCAGCGGGTGGTCGAACGCTACGGGGGACGAATCTGGGTCGAATCTTCCCCAGGGCAAGGAGCGACCTTCTTCTTCACCATCCCGGAACATGCCCCGCGCGTCCATTCCGCCGCCGTTTAATCTCCTGCTGGCGGAAGACAACCTGCCGGACGCCCTGCTGGTGCGCGAGGCCATCAGGATGGAAAACCTGCCGCTAGAGGTGTCGATTGCTCCGGACGGCGAACGGGCGATCCACCTGATTATGACTGCGGAGAAGGACCCCGAGGCACTCTGCCCGCACGTTCTGGTTCTCGATATCAATCTTCCGAGAATCGACGGATTCGAAGTGCTGCGGAGGATTCGCGCCAGCGAGAAATTCAAGAATCTCCCGGTTATCGTGGTCACTTCGTCGGATTCGCCGGCCGATCGCCGCCAGGCCGCCGCGCTCGGCGCAAGATACTTCCGCAAGCCTGTGACCTACGACGAATTCATAAAGATCGGCGCGGTCTTGCGCCAGTTCCTGATAGACAACGGCCTCATCTGAGAGGCTATAACGCCGGAATCCGGCCGCCATTTCTTTAATATACTCAGCCGCATCGAACGCACCAGGCCATTTGGCCGCACGGCCCTGCTGGACGCGCTGCATGTCGCCATGCTGTATATGAAGAAAGGGCGCAATCTGCGCCACAATGTGCGGCAGGTCAAGGCCGCGCTACTCGAGTCGGACGTGCAGGTTTACGCGATGGGATTGTTCGAAGGCGAGGAAAGCGAACTGACGCGGGAAGAGCGGCGTGGCGGCTGTTCAGGTGGAGCGCGTCGAAAGCGCCGAATCCGAGCGTCTGCAGAAACTCGGCGCGGCTCGCATCCTGGCGGTCGGGCGTGACGATCACGCCGCTCACCCAAGCTGCTCCGCCCTCACGAAGCAAGCTGAGAATGCCTTCGACACTCCCAAACGTCCTGCCTGCCATCAAACGTCGTCGTCAACGCTTTGGACGCTGGTATCCGGCTGCATAACAGTCTCCAGAATCTCCCGCGCCTCGGCCTCCCGATCGCGCGGCACCTGCACCCGCACCCACTTATGCAGAAATCCATCCACATCCGTCACGAGGGTTGTAATCTGTCCCAAGACAAAGAAGGGAATTCCAGCTTCTTCAAGCAGTCCCTTAGCCATCGCCACCTGGATGCCGTCGTTCGTCTCCAGTACGACCACTAAGTCAATCGCCGGGTTAAACTCCGAGACAGCTTCCGGCGGAGGCGCGCCGGCCAGCAACGCAACATGGCAATCGGAACATTCCGAAAACTCGTCGCGGTACTCAACCCCGCATTGAGGACAATACATAAATACCCTCCGGTCCAAGTGTACTCTTCTTTGCGCCTCTGGCGTCCGTCCTTGGCGCCTTGAGGAGAAACGCGTTCGCTATCATGAACGTATGCCCGATCTCTTCTCCCCCCTCACCGTCCGGGGCGTCACCTTTCGCAACCGTATAGCCGTCTCGCCGATGTGCGAATATTCGAGCGTCGATGGCTTCGCGAACGACTGGCATCTGGTGCATCTCGGCAGCCGGGCTGTGGGCGGCGCCGGATTGGTGCTCACCGAAGCCGCGGCCGTCGAGCCGCGCGGCCGCATCTCCCCGGCGGACCTCGGAATCTATCGCGACGAGCACATCGAAGTGCTAGCCCGCATCGCGCGCTTCATCCGCGATCGGGGCGCGGCCGCCGGCGTCCAGATCGCGCACGCCGGCCGCAAAGGCAGTACCCGCGCCCCGTGGGAAGGCGGCGCTGTCATTCCCGAGTCCGAGGGAGGCTGGCAGTGCGTCGCGCCGAGTCAAATCCCCTTCCGGCCCGGAGAACCGGCGCCCGCGGAGTTGACCCAATCCGCCATCGCCGGGATCGTGGAAGCATTCGCCGCCGCCGCCCGCCGCGCCGCGGCCGCTGGATTTCAGGTCGTCGAGATCCACGGCGCCCACGGTTACCTGATCGACGAGTTTCTGTCGCCCCTCTCGAATCGCCGCAGCGACGAATACGGCGGGGGGTTCGACGGGCGCATCCGCTTCGCACTGGAAGTTGCCTCCGCCGTGCGCGCCGCCTGGCCCGAATTTTTGCCGCTCTTCATGCGCATCTCGGCCATCGATTGGGTGGAGGACGGCTGGCAGATCCAGGACTCCGTGGAGTTGGCCCGGCGCCTCCAGCCCATGGGCGTCGATTTGATCGATTGCTCTTCGGGCGGCATCGTACCCTATGCCAAGATCCAGGTAGGGCCGGCCTACCAGACGCCTTTCGCCGAACGCATCCGGCATGAGACGGGCGTGCTCACCGGCGCGGTAGGCATGATTACCGAGCCGCGGCAGGCCGATGCCATCGTACGTTCCAGCCAGGCGGACATAGTGTTTCTGGCGCGCGAGTTTCTGCGCGATCCGTATTGGCCCCTGCATGCCGCCAAGACCTTGGGCGCACAGGCCGCGATTCCCAAGCAATACGGGCGCGCCTTCTGATCGAAATAGAAAATTTCAATCTCACCCATAGAAATGTTCCGCTTGGGACCCTCCAAGCAGCCATGCACAATGTAAAGTAGAGTTGTGTGAGCCGAGATCTCCCACTTGGAGACGATCCTTCAGTGAAATATCTGTCCCTGTTGACAGTCCTGCCCGTCGTGGCGTGGGCGCAAAACACTCCCGATCTCCAGGCAAAAGTGACGGCCCTGGAAGCCGCCACCCGGTCGGCCCAAAGCGCGGGCGACAATGCCTGGATGCTGATCAGTGCCGCTCTGGTCCTGATGATGACCGGACCGGGCCTGGCGTTGTTTTATGGTGGTTTGGTGCGCCGCAAGAACGTACTGGCGACGATGATGCAAAGCTTCATCCTGATGGCGGTGGTCACCGTGTTGTGGGCGGTGGTGGGCTACAGCCTGGCCTTTAGCCAAGGTCTACCGTTCATCGGCGACTTACGGTATGCTCTGCTGAACGGCGTAGGTAGCGCGCCGAATGCCGATTACGCCGGCACCATTCCGCATCAGACTTTCATGATTTATCAGTTGATGTTCGCCGTCATCACTCCCGCGCTCATCTCGGGCGCTTTCGCCGAGCGCATGAAGTTCAGCGCCATGCTGCTGTTCATGGTCTTGTGGATGTTGGTGGTGTACTTCCCCATGGCGCACATGGTGTGGGGCAAAGGCGGATTCTTGAACGCGGCGCTGGGCGGCCGGGTTCCTTGCCTGGATTTCGCGGGTGGCACGGTGGTCCACATCACCTCGGGAGTTTCGGCGCTGGTTACCGCGCTGTATCTGGGCAAGCGCCTGGGTTATCCGCACGATGACATGAAGCCGCACAATCTGGTAATCAGCTTCATCGGCGCATGTCTCTTGTGGGTCGGCTGGTTCGGATTCAATGCCGGCAGCGCGCTGGCGGCCTCCAGTCTGGCTACCAGCGCGTTTGTAGCCACCCATTTCGCGGCGGCCGCCGCGGCCCTGGGATGGGTGCTGGCCGAGTGGCGCAGATCGGGCAAACCCAGCGTGCTCGGCGGCATCTCCGGATGTGTCGCCGGTCTGGTTGCCATCACGCCGGCGTCCGGCTTCGTAAAGCCCTTCCCCGCGCTGCTGATCGGTTTTATGGCCGGAATAGTGTGCTACTTCATGGTGGCCAAGGTCAAACAGAAGCTGGGATATGACGACTCGCTGGACGCCTTCGGCGTGCACGGCTGCGGCGGCACCCTGGGCGCGGTCCTCACGGGCGTTTTCGCCACGGGCGCGGTAAATGCCGGTTTCAAAGGGCCGCTCGGCTGGGTGGACGGCCATCCCGGCCAACTCTGGAATCAATTCGTGGGAATCGCGATCGCCTGGGTGCTGGCCATCGTGGGGACGCTGGTCATACTCAAGATCTGCGACGTCCTCATCGGTTTGCGAGTCACCGAGTCTCAGGAGATGGCAGGGTTGGATTTGAGCATGCACGGCGAAGAAGGCTACATCCTGGAAGCGTGAATATGAAAAAAATCGAGGCCATAATCCAGCCATTCAAGCTGGACGAAGTGAAAGAGGCGCTGGCGGGCATCGGCGTGGATGGCATGACCATCACCGAAGTGCGCGGGCATGGCCGCCAGAAAGGCCACAAAGAGGTCTATCGGGGGCGTGAATACACGGTGGATCTTCTGCCCAAGCTGAAAATCGAGGTAGTGGTGAGCGATGCCCGCTGCGACGAATTGCTCAAGACATTGACCGCCGCCGCACGGACCGGCAAGATCGGCGATGGCAAGATCTTCGTGTTCGATGTAGCCGAGGCCATCCGGATTCGCAATGAAGATCGCGGCGACGCCGCCCTATAAACACCATGCCGCCAGGACAGCCCATTGACCCCGCCATGTAAGGACCCCATCCTGGCCCTGGCGGAACGCACCGCCCTGGTGGACGGCACGGTGGAACGCGCCGCGCGCGAGAAATTGTGGCCGGCCTTCCCCGCCGGGCTGACCCTGCTCGCCGTGGGCGGCTACGGCCGGCGCCATTTGTTTCCCTATTCCGACGTGGATCTTCTCCTGCTGGTGGAAAGCAATCGCCTGGCACAGGATGCTCCCGGGCCCATCTCCGCCTTCCTTCAGACGCTCTGGGATTCGGGGCTGCGCCTCAGCCATTCCGTCCGCACGCCGGAAGAGTGCGCCGAGATCCACGATCAAAACATCGAGCTCAACGTCAGCCTGCTCGACCAGCGCTTCCTGGCCGGCGATCGGGCGTTGTATTCCAACTTCGCCCAAAGGCTTCCGCGTTTCCTCCATGCCCAGCGCGAACCCCTGATGCGCAACCTGACGCGCCTCACCCGCGATCGCCACCAGAAGTATCAGAACACTTACTATCACCTGGAGCCGAACATCAAGGATACGCCGGGCGGCCTGCGCGACTACCAACTGGTTCGCTGGCTGGCCCGCATTCGCGACGTTTCCGCCCCGGAAATCGAACCGTCGTTTCTCTTTCTGGCGCGCCTGCGCTGCTTTCTGCACTCCCGCTCCGGACGCGATAACAACGCCCTCACCTTCGATGCCCAGGAACAGGCCTCTGAATACTTCGCGGCTGCCGGCGCCGCCCAGTGGATGCGCGATTATTTTCTGCACGCCCGCCAGATCTATCGCGCAGCCTTGCGTGAGCTGGAATTGAGCGAAGCGCAGAACAGTTCGCTGTTCACGCAGTTCAAGGATTGGCGCGCGCGGCTTTCAAACGCTGAATTCACCGTCTCGCGCGAACGGGTCCACTTGCGCACGCCCCACGCGCTGGAGACCGACCCCGAGTTAGCCCTCCGCCTGTTCCAATTCGTCGCCCGCCACGGCATCCGTCCCTCCACCGAGGCCGAGCAGCGGCTGGCCATGGCGCTGCCGCGCTTCTTGGAGTGGTTTGCCGCGCCCCGTCCCGTGTGGCCGGCCATCAAGGAGATCCTCTCCCTGCCGTA
Source organism: Bryobacteraceae bacterium (assembly GCA_050011755.1). GTDB lineage: Bacteria > Acidobacteriota > Terriglobia > Bryobacterales > Bryobacteraceae > Bog-159. The sequence continues at coordinate 9,787 of JBEKIM010000142.1, forward strand.
TGCCGCCGAAGCCGTGCGCAGCATGCACGAAACCGGCGTTCTGCGCGCCATCTTTCCCGAAATGGCGCAAATCGAATGCCTGGTCATTCGCGACTTTTATCATCGCTACACGGTGGATGAACACACGTTGGTCACCTTGCAATCCCTGACCGGTTTGCGCGGCGCGCGCGAACCTGCGGTTAAGCGCTATACCGACCTCCTCTCGGAGATGGAAGATCCCGCCCTGCTGCTTTGCGCGCTGCTATTTCACGACGTCGGCAAGGGGAATGCCGTGGGCGGGCACGCCGAGGCGTCCGCGCGTGCCGCCGAGCCGGCCCTGGAGAGAATCGGAATGCCGCGCCCCGAGCGCGATCTGGTGGGCTTCCTCGTCCGCCGGCATCTGGAAATGTCGGCCGTGATGAATTCGCGGGACCTGCAGGATCCGGCCACCGCGCGTCACATGGCCAGGCGCGTGGAAACCGTGGAACGGCTCAAGGCGCTGACCCTGATGACCTACGCCGATATCAGCGGCGTGAATCCGTCCGCCATGACCCCATGGCGCGCCGAAGTGCTCTGGCAGCTCTACCTGCTGACCTACAACGAGCTGACCCGCGAGCTGGCCACCGCACGCATCCCCAGCGCCGCCGCCTATCCGCCCGAAAAACGTGCCTTTCTCGCCGGACTGCCGATGCGCTACGCCCGCACCCACACGCCCGAGGAGATTGACGCGCATTTGCGGCTCGAAAGCCTGTTCCGCCAGCGCGGCGTGGCTGTTTCGCTGGAGAAAGTGGAGGCCGCCTGGCGTTTGACCCTGGTGACCGGCGACCGGCCTTTTCTGTTCGCCTCGGTGGCCGGCACCCTCTCCAGTTTCGGCATGAACATCCTGAAGGCGGAGGCGTTTTCGAACAGCCAGGGCACCGTGCTCGATACCTTCGCCTTTGCCGATCCCATGCGCACGCTGGAGCTGAACCCCACCGAGATCGACCGTCTGCGCCTCACCGTGGAGCGGGTGGTGCTGGGCCGCCAGGATGTGCGCCAACTCCTGCAGAACCGCGCCAAACCCGCGCCGCCCAGCCGCAGTTCGCAAATACAGCCCACCGTCTCATTTAATTCGGAGGCATCCGACACCGCGACGCTCATCGAAATCGTGGCGCACGACCGGCCGGGGTTGCTCTACGATCTGGCCTCCGCAATCTCCGCGGAAGGCTGCAACATCGAAGTCGTGTTGATCGATACCGAGGCGCACAAGGCCATCGACGTTTTCTACGTGACGGCGGAGGGCCGCAAGCCCGAGAGCGCGCAGCTTGAGAAGCTAGGCGAAGCCCTGCGCCGCGCCTGCGCCACACCTTAGGCTACAATCCATTCAGGAGTTTTATGAAACGATACTTTGCAATTCTTGCCGGCTGCTTCCTGCTGGCGCCCGCCGCCGTGCCGGCAGCCGCCGCCGCGAGTCCCGCCGGCCTTTGGGAAGGCACTCTCAACACGCCCAACGGCGACATAGGCTTCATATTCAACCTGCATCGCGATGGCGACAAATGGGCTGGCGAAATGGACGTGCCGATGCAAGGAATGTCCGCGCTGCCGATCGCGAATGTCAAAGTGGACGGCGCCGCCGTCAGCTTCCCGCTGCCCGGTGGCGGCGAACCGCATTATGACGGCAAGGTCTCCGAAGACGGTAAGAGTATCGCGGGTACTTTCACCGTGGGCGGCCAGCCGCTGGCATTGAACCTGAAATGGAAATCCGAGCCGCGGGCCGTGGAAAAGGCACCCGGCAACACGGGCGACGTGCAGGTGCTGGAGGGCGTTTGGGAAGGCGTGCTGGATGTCAACGGCACGCAGCTTCATTTGCGCTTCAATTTCACTAAGAACACCGATGGCGGCATCACAGGTACGTTTGACAGCCTGGACCAGGGCGCGAGCGGCCTGCCGGTGGCCGGCATCTCGCACACGGGAGACACTGTGAAGCTCGATCTCAAGGTGCTCAGCGGTTCGTACCAGGGGACCCTGGACAAAGACGCTTCCACCATGACCGGGACGTTTACGCAAGGCAGTATGCCCGGTATGCCGCTCACCATGCAGCGCAAGAAAGCCGAGAAGAAGGACGAGAAGAAGGACGAGAAGAAGAACTGAGCGAACACGGCATCGGCGGACCGGCGGAACCTCTGCCTGAACCCTGGCTGCGCGGGCCTTTGCCCGAAGTGGATGCGCTGCTCGCATCGGCTTTATACGGGCTTCAGCAGACGCGCGAGGATCTGGCATGCCACACCGCGGGGCTCAGCGGCAGCCAGGTGTGGGCTCGGCCCCACGGGTTGGCCCCATTGGGGTTTCATCTCCGGCACCTTGCCGGTAGCCTGGATCGCCTGACCGCTTATCTCGCAGGCCGGCCTCTCGATGCGGAGCAATTGGCCGCACTGGCAGCCGAGATGACGCCGGGCGCGAGTCTGGATGACTTGCTCACCGGCGTGGAGCGGGCGCTGCGCCGCGCGGAGCAGACCATCCGCGCCGTGGATCCCGCCGACTTTCGAGAGCCGCGCCGGGTAGGAAGAAAACATCTGCCGACCACGGTCATCGGCTTGCTGGTGCATATCGCCGAACATACCCAGCGCCATTTGGGACAGGCGATCGGCGCGGCCCAATTGGCGCGGGCCGCTAACTCGCCCAAGTGATCAGACCCGGCACGAAGCGCGCCGCCAGGTTCGCGTGGTGTGGCAGGACGCGCACCGTATAGCCCTGTAAGCCGCTGCGGCAACACGGGACGCCGCTGGCTTCGAAAACATGTTCGCCATTGCCCGGGCTGGCGGCATGGTGCATCGTAAAGATGGCCGGTTGCGTCAGCTCGCCCGCGGCATCCAGCGCGCCTAAGTACAACTCCACGGTAACGTCCGCCGGTGACAGCCGGCCCAGGCCTAACCGCACCCGCACCCCCACCCGGTCGCCGACTTTGGCTTGTGCCGCCGGACCGTCTTCGAGCGCCAACACGCGCACCTGCGGCCATTCGCGCCGTACCAGATCCAGCCAGGAAGCCAGGGCCCGCGAAGCGGCCGCGGATTCCGCCTCCAGCCGGCCAAACCGCTCGAAGGCCGGCAGATAAAACCGCTCGGTGTACTCCCGCACCATGCGGTGAGTATTGAAGGTGTGGCAGAGATTCTTGAGCGAGCCCTTCATCTGCGCAATCCATCGCCTGGGCAGCCGGTCCGCGCCCAATTCATAGAACGTGGGGACCACATCGCGTTCCAGCAAATCGTACAAGGCCCCGGCTTCCACCTGATCCTGTTGGCCTGGGTCGTCGTAGCGCTCCCCGTTGCCGATGGCCCAGCCGATCAACTCGGAATCCGGCCGGGGCGTGCGCCAGGCTTCATCCCACCAGCCATCCAAAGTGCTCAGATTCAGGGCGCCGTTGGCCGCCGCTTTCATGCCGCTGGTGCCGCTGGCCTCCAGCGGCCGCAGCGGCGTGTTCAGCCAGACATCGCAGCCCTGCACCAGATATCGGCTGATGGCCATGTCCTGATCTTCCAGAAACACCACGTGCCGGCGGAATACGGGGTCCCGCGCCAACGCCACAATCCGCTGGATCAACTCCTTGCCACCCCCATCGCGCGGGTGCGCCTTACCGGCATAAATGATCTGCACGGGCCGCTTGGCATCGCATAGGATGCGTTTCAGCCGTTCCGTATCGCGCAATAACAGGGTGGCCCGTTTGTAAGTGGCGAACCGCCGCGCAAATCCGATGGTCAGCGCCTGCGCATCCAGCACCTCGTCGGCGGCTTCGATTTCGGATTGTGGAGCGCCGCGGCGCTTCAATTGGTCGCGCAGCTTCCGCCGCGCGAACGCCACCAGCCTCTCCCGCCGCCGTTCGTGCGTGCGCCAAAGCTCCTCCGCGGGAATCGTCTCCACCCTCTTCCAAAGATCGCCGTTGGCCGCTTCCCGCCATTGCGGACCCAGGTAGCGGTCGTACAACTGGTTCATCTCGTTCGAAATCCACGAGCGGAAATGTACGCCATTGGTGACGTGCCCGATGGGAACCTCGTCCTCCGGTACGCCCGGCCAGATGGCCTTCCACATGTGCCGGCTGACTTCGCCGTGCAGTTTGCTTACACCGTTGCTCGAGGCCGCCAGGCGCAGGGCCAGCACGGTCATACAGAACTGCTCGTTCTGGTCGCCGGCGTTTCGCCGCCCCAACGCCAGAAAGTCGCTGCGGCTCAGCCCCAGCGATTGAAAGTAGCCGTTGAAATAGTGATCCATCAAGTCCGGTGCGAAATAATCGTGCCCGGCTTCGACCGGCGTGTGGCCGGTGTAGACCAGGCTGGAAGCGGCCAGTTCGCGAGCTTCCGCGAATGAAAGCTGGTAGCGCTCCATGAGCCGCCGCACATGCTCCAGCGAGAGGAACGCCGAGTGTCCTTCGTTCATGTGAAAGACGGCCGGGTGGACATGCGCCGCTTCGAGCGCCCGGTATCCGCCGACGCCCAGCAGGAACTCCTGCTTGATGCGCATTTCGTTATCGCCGCCGTAGAGTTCGCCGGTGATTTCACGGTCGGCGGGACTGTTCGCCGCCACGTTGGTATCCAGCAAATAAACCGGCACGCGCCCGGCCTGCGCCCACCAGACCCGAGCCGTAACCGCGCGCCCGGGATACTGCACCTCGATGGTCAACGCTTTCCCGTCCGCGTGGGCCAGCGGCCGCAGCGGAAGATTGTGGAAATCGTTGGTCACGTAGGCTTCCTGCTGCCATCCGGCCTGGCTCAGATACTGGCGGAAATAGCCCTGTTGATAGAGCAGGCCCACGGCCACCAAGGGGACTCCCAAATCGCTGGCCGACTTTACGTGATCGCCTGCCAGCACCCCGAGTCCGCCCGCGAAAATCGAGAGGCATTCGGTGAGGCCGAACTCCAGCGAGAAGTACGCCACCAGCAGCTTCCCGGCCGGCGCATGCACTCGCCGGAACCAGGAATTCT
>JBEKIM010000143.1:0-14533 GCA_050011755.1 Bryobacteraceae bacterium
CCAAGGCCCGCATCGAGCCGATGAGCACCATGCGCATCCGCATCGCCGAGCACATGCTCGCCAGCCGCCGGACCTCCGCCCACGTAACTACTATCCATAAGGTGGATATGACGAAAGTGGCCCGCATGCGCGACCGCCACAAGGCCGGCTTCCAATCGAATTACGGCATGTCGCTCACGTACCTGCCGTTCGTGGTTCGCGCTACGGTGGTCGGCCTGCGCACGTATCCGCTGCTGAACGCCGCGATCGAAGGCAACAACATCATTCACCATAACGAAGTCAATATCGGCATCGCGGTGGCGCTCGAAAATGGCTTGATCGTGCCGGTAATCCGCCAGGCCGACGAGAAGAACGTCCTGGGATTGCAGCGCTCCATCGTGGATCTCGCCACGCGCGCCCGCTCGCGCCAGCTCAAGCCCGACGAAGTCCAGGGCGGCACGTTCTCCATCACCAATTTCGGCGGCTTCGGCAGCGTCATCGCCACGCCCATCATCAACCAGCCGCAAGTGGCCATCCTGGGCGTAGGCGCGGTCGAAAAAACGCCGGTGGTCATCGACGATGCTATAGCCATCCGCTCGATCATGTATCTGTCGCTGAGTTTCGACCATCGGCTGATCGATGGAGCCCTGGCCGACCAGTTCACCGCCAAGGTGAAGCAAGTGCTGGAGAACTGGTCCGAAGAAGTGCTGTAGCGCACGCTTTAGCGTGCCGGCGGGACTTTCAAGTCCCGCTGCTCACTGAACCCGCAGCGCCACCACCGGATCCACCCGAAGCGCCCCCCGCGCCGGTAGATAGCTCGCCAGCAACGCCACCCCCGCAAACAGCACCGTCACCGACCCAAATACCACCGGATCGGTGGGCTTCACCCCGTACAGCACGCTTGCCAGAAATCGCGTCAACCCGTAAGCTGCCGCCAGACCCACCACGATCCCCGCCCCAGCCAGCATCATCGCCTGCCGCACGATCATGTTCCTCAGCGCCGGGAAATCCGCTCCCAGCGCCAGCCGGATGCCGAATTCCAGTGTCCGCTGCTCCACCGCGTAAGCCATCAGGCCATACAGCCCGATCGAAGCCAATAAAATCGCCACCGTCGCGAAAATCCCCAGCACCCACGTGTTGAATTGGTCGCGCGCCGTCGACCTCACGACAATCTGCTCCATGCTCCGGATATGGGCCGCCGGCAGGTCCGCGGCATCCTGAAACGCGCTCTGGATCGGCGCCGACACCGAGAAGGGCGCCACCTTCGTCCGCACTACCCAACTCAGCGGCATGAAGCGGTTGTTCAGTGCCATGTAGGCGTCGCCCACCTGCGCCAGTGGCACGAAGGTCTCCGGCTGCGGATCGTTGTTCAGGCCGCCATCGCGCGCGTCCCCCGCAATGCCGATGATTTCGCGCGGCGGCTGCTCGAAGTCGGGGCCCATCCCGCCGCCGATGATCAACCGATGCCCGATCGGATCGCCGTCTTTCCAGTACTTCCTCGAAAACGCCTGGTTGATCACCACTACCGGCTGCCCGGCCGCATCGTCCCGTTCGGTGAAAGCCCGCCCTCGTACGATGGGAATCTTGAAAACGTCGAAGAAGCGCGCCGTCACGTAGTTCCAGCCGGCTCCGCCGTGCGCCGTTCCGTTCGTCAGGGGTCGTCCTTCAATGATGAATCCCAACCCCAGCCCGCCCTCCAGCGGCAGATAGGAAGTAGCCGCCGCGGCCTCCACGCCGGGGATCGCGTGAATGCGGTCGAGCGCCTGCCGCGTCATCGTCTCGATGGCGGCCGTGCGGTCGTAGCGGCTTCCGGTAAGCGCGGTGTCCATGGTCAGTACATTATGCGCGTCGAAACCCGGCGCCACCGTGTGCAGCGCGGAAAACGTCCGGATCAAGAGGCCCGCCCCGATCAGCAGGACCATCGCCAACGCCATCTCCACCATCACCAGCGCACCGCGCATCTTGTTCTGGCGCATCCCCGACCCGCCCCGCGCGCCTGTCTCCTTCAGCGTAATATTCAGGTCCGCGCGCGAAGCTTGCATCGCGGGCACCAGCCCGAACAGGATGCCGGTCGCGAGCGACAGCAGCAGCGTAAATCCCATCACCGCCCAATCGAGCGATACGGCCGAACCGTTCGGACCGATCCGCGGAATGTTTCCCGGGTTCACCGCCAGTAGCGCGCGCACGCCCAGCGCGCCGATAACGAGGCCAACCCCGCCGCCGGCCACCGCCAGCAGCGCGCTTTCCGTCAGCAGTTGACGGATGATGCGGCCCCGGCCCGCCCCAATCGCTGCGCGGATGGCGATCTCGCGCGACCGGCCGGTGGCGCGCGCCAGCAGCAGGCTGGCCACGTTCGCGCAAGCGATCAGCAGCACGCAGCCCACCGCGCCCAGCAGCACGAACAGCGCCGTGCGCACGTTGCTCACCAGCAACTCCTGCATCGGCTTGGCCGTGAAACTCATATTGGGATCCAAGCTGTTTGGGTACCGCCGTTTGAATTCTTCCCCGGTCAGCTTCAGTGCGGCCTGCGCCGTGCTCAGCGAAACGCCCGGCCTCAGCCGAGCCGCGGCCTGGAAGTAATGGCCCTGGTTCGTGCTGTTGGGGTCCGCCTGAAAAGGCAGGTAGACGTCCGGTAGCGGATCGAACGTGAAGCCGGCGGCTAGCACGCCGATCACCGTGTACTGCTCGCCGCCCAGTGTCAGGGACTTGCCCACTATGCTGGGATCGGAGCCGTATCGCCGCCGCCACAGGCCATTCGACAGCACGATGACATTGCCGCCCCGCGGACGGTCTTCCGCCGCCGTAAAGGTTCGCCCGATCGCGGCCTGCGCGCCGAAAAGATGAAAGAATTCGTACGAAACGTGGATCCCCTGCAGCTGTTCCGGACGATCGCCGCCGCTGAGATTCAGCCCCGGCCCGCCCGGGTCGTAGGCGCTGACGTCCTCAAGCGCCTGGGTTTGGCCCCGCCAGGCGTTGTATTTGGGCACCGAAGCGCCCGGGAAGCCGCCTTGGGGCGTCTTGGTCATCAGGGTCACGATGCGGTCTGCATCCGGGAAAGCCAAGGGCTTCAGCAGAACTGTGTTGACGATCGAAAAAATCGCCGTGTTGGCCCCAATCCCCAATGCCAGAGCCGAAACCGCCGTGGCCGTAAAGCCCGGACTCTGCCGCAGCATGCGCAAAGCATGCTTCACATCCATCCAAAACGTCTCCATGAGATCATTAGACGCCCCAGTCCTTCATATGTTTGTCCTTCGGGAAACGAGCCCGCCGCGCGTGGGGCAGGCGCCGGGGTACCCGCATAAAGATATAATCCGCTCAGGAGATCTTTATCGCCATGTCTGAATCTGATCCCGGCCTCTCCCGGAGACAGCTCATCGGAAAGACCGGCGCCGCGCTCGCCGCCGGCTTCACCATCGTGCGCCCGGAGTCCGTTCGCGGCTCGCAGGCAAATTCCAAAATCACCGTCGGCCTCATCGGCGTCGGCGGACGCGGACAGTATGATGCCGGCATCTTCAATGCCGATCCCCGCGCGCGCGTCACCGCCCTCTGCGATCTGTTCGACGATCGCATCGAGATCGGCACCCAGAAGATCAAGATCGAAAAGCCTGCCGTCTACAAGGATTACGAGAAACTTCTGGCCGCCAACGATCTGGACGCCGTCATCATCGCCACGCCCCCCTTCGAACACCCCCGCATGCTGGCCGCCGCCATCGAAGCCCGCAAGCATGTCTACTGCGAAAAGCCCATGGGCGTGGACCTCGAAGGCGTGAAGAAGATCATCGCCGCGGGCCGCAAAGCCGATCCCAAAAAGAACGTCTCCGTCGGCTTCCAGCAGCGCTACGGCCCCGTTTACCTGGAAGCCTACAAGCGCATCCGCGATGGCCAGATCGGCGAACTGGTGAACGCCCGGGCCTTCTGGATCGGCGGCGATCCCTTCACCCGCAAACCCTACGACGATCCTAAGATCGAGCATCTCCGCAATTGGTTCGCCTACCGGGATTATTCGGGCGACTTCATCGTCGAGCAGGATTGCCATAATTTCGACGTCCTGCACTGGTTCCTGAACGCTCACCCCATTCGCGCCGTCGGCATGGCCGGCACCAAGGTGCGCACATCCATGGAGATCCTCGATCACCTCATGCTTTCGTTCGAATTCCCCAACGGCATCCACGTGAATTTCGAAGCCAACCAGATGAGCCCGCCCGGATTCTCGCACGTCGGCGAGGAATTCACCGGCACTAAAGGCGTCATCGAAACGTCGCGCTCCCGCATGGTTCACCACAAGGGCCCCAAGGATGTCGAAACCATTCCCTCCACCCGCGACATCACCAACGATGCCATCGAGGCTTTCCTCACGCGCATCCAGAACGGCGAAGTGGAAAACGTCGCCGAGCGATCCGCCATCAGCACGCTCTTCGCGATTCTGGGCCGCACCGCCCTTTATGAGAAACGCGAAGCCGTCTGGAAACAGGAGTTCGGGGATGTCTGACCTTCTCCGTGTCAGCCTGCTGCTGCTCTTGCCGGCGGCCGCCCTGCTCGCCCAGGATCGCCCCCTCCGCGTGATCGCGTTCGGCGCGCATCCCGACGATTGCGACATCCGCGCCGCGGGCACCGCGGCCCACTTCCGCGCCCTCGGCGCAGCCGTGAAATTCGTTTCCGTCACCAACGGCGACGCCGGCCATCAGACCATGGGAGGCGGCGCCCTCGCCAAGCGCCGCCGCGCCGAAGCGGAGGAATCCGGCCGCCGCCTGGGCATCACTTACGAAGTGCTCGATAACCACGACGGCGAGCTGCTGCCCTCGATCGCCGTGCGCGAACAGATCATCCGCCGCATCCGCCAGTGGAATGCCGATATCGTGCTCGCCCCGCGCCCCAACGATTATCATCCGGATCATCGCTATACCGGCGTGCTCGTCCAGGACGCCGCGTATATGGTGGTCGTGCCGAACATCTGTCCCGACACGCCGCCCCTGCGCAAGAACCCGGTATTCCTCTACTTCGAAGACCAGTTTCAGAAACCGGCGCCGTTTCGTCCGGATGTGGCCATCGACATCGATAGCGTATTCGATCTGAAACTCGCGGCGCTGGACGCCCACGTTTCGCAGGTTTACGAATGGCTGCCCTGGGTGGATGGCCTGCTCGATACGGTTCCCAAAGATCCGGCCGCGCGCAAGACCTGGCTGGCCCAAAACCGCGGCGGCGAGATCGCCCCGGCCGTGCGGCACGCCCTCGAGAAGTGGTATGGCCCCGGCCGCGCGGCAAAGATCCGCCATGCCGAGGCCTTCGAGGTTTGCGAGTACGGCCGCCAACCGGGCGAAGACGACCTGCGGCGCCTCTTCCCTATGCTCGGGCACTGAGCTGTTTCCGGGTGCGGTATAATACGGATATTCGCATGCGAATATTTGAATGGAGCGAGCGGCACGCCGTACACGTTCCCGAAGTGGACGACGAACATCAACGAATCTTTCGCCTGTGCGACGACCTGCAGCGTGCCATGCTGGCCGGCGCCGCTACCGCCGAAGTGCAATCGATCGTGGACGGCCTGGTTATCCACACGGCGCAGCACTTCGCGCACGAGGAACGCGAGATGCGCGCGGCCGGTTATTCCCTTTATGCCTGGCACCGCGGCCAGCACCATACCGCGCGTTTGCGGGTGCGCGCGCTCGAACGGCGCGTCCGCCGCGGCGATCGTGACGCGGCCATCGAGCTGATCACCTACCTCTCCGGCTGGCTGAACGATCACGTCCGGCTGGCCGACCGCATGTTGGGCGCCTACCTCCGCAACCACCAGCGTGAGCTGTCCGCGCGACAGGTAGTGTCCTAAAGTCGCTATTTTAGGACACTACCGCGCGGCTCGCCTGAAGGTCGCTCGCTGCTATCCTGATAGCAATGGAAACTTACACACCCACCGAACGTACACAAGTGAAGCGTCTGCCCAAACGCGCCGTCTATGACCATGCGCAGGTCCACGCCATTCTCGATGAAGGCTTCATCTGCCATGTGGGATTCGTATCGGAGGGCCAGCCCTTCGTAATTCCGACCGGCTATGCCCGCTCCGGCGACCAGCTTTATATCCATGGTTCCGCGGCCAGCCGCATGTTGCGCGCGCTCGGCCAGGGCGCCCGGCTCTGCGTCACCGTGACCCTGGTGGATGGCTTGGTGTTGGCGCGCTCGGCTTTCCATCACTCCATGAATTATCGCTCGGTCGTGGTTCTCGGCCAGGCTCGCCTGGTCACCGATGCCGAAGAGAAGACGGCGGCCCTCGGGCTCTTCACCAATCACATCGTGCCCGGGCGCTGGGACGAAGTCCGCCAGCCCACCGAGCAGGAACTGAAGAGCACCACCGTGTTGGCTTTGGCGCTGGACGAGGTTTCCGCGAAAGTCCGCACCGGCGGCCCCATTGACGACGAAGAAGACTACGCGCTGCCGGTCTGGGCTGGTGTCGTTCCGCTGCGCATCGAGGCCGGCGAGCCCCTGCCCGATACCCGCTTGCCCGAAGGCGTCCCAGCCATCGACCGCCGGCGCTTCGCTTCGCGCCATACTTAAGAAATGAGACTTCCGATCGTCGCGCTGCTGCTGGCATGCTCCGGGGCCCTGGCGGACGACAATCCACCCACCCTCGCAATCGGCGCGGCCGCGCCGGATTTCAACCTGCCCGCCGTCGACGGCAAGTCGTACGGCCTGCACGATTTCGCGTCGAGCAAAGTGCTGGTGATCGTCTTCACCTGCGTGCACTGCCCCACCGCGCAGTTGTATGAGGAGCGCATCAAGAAGCTGGCCGCCGATTATAAGGATCGCGGCGTCGCGCTGATAGCCATCCAGCCCAACAACCCGAAAGCCGTGCGCCTCGATGAATTGGGCTACACGGATCTCGCCGACTCGCTCCCCGAGATGCAGATCCGCGCCGCGTACCGGCATTTCGATTTTCCGTTCCTCTACGACGGCGAGACGCAGTCCATCGCGCGCGCGTACGGCCCCACCGCCACGCCGCACGTCTTCGTGTTCGACCGGCAGCGCAAGCTGCGCTATCAGGGCCGCGTGGATTCGAGCCCGCGCGAGCCCCTCGCCAAGCGGCAGGATGCGCGGTTGGCCATCGATGCCGTGCTCGCCGGCCAGCCGGTGGCCATGGAGAAAACCCCGACCGTGGGATGCTCCATTAAGTGGGCCTACAAACAGGCCGGCGGCGAAGCCGAGATGGAGCGTATCGCCAAAGAGCCCGTAGCGCTTGCTCCCGCCGGATTGCAGGAATTGAAGGCGCTGCGCCAAAACGGCACCGGCAAAGTCTTACTGGTGGATTTCTGGGCCACCTGGTGCGGCCCTTGCACGTCCGAATTCCCCGAATTTCAGAAGATGTATCGCATGTATCGCAAGCGCGCCTTCGACCTGGTCACCGTCAGCGTGAATTTCCCCGACGAGAACAAGGGCGTCATGAAATTCCTCAACGCGCAGCACGCCTCCACCAGGAACCTGATCTTCGCCACCAACGAGACCTACGATCAAATGGCGGCATTCGATCCCTCCTGGAACGCGGGCGTGCCGTACACCGTTCTGATCGGCATCGACGGCCGCGTCATCTACCAGAAGCAGGGCGAAGTCGATCCTTTGGAAGTCCGCCGCCTGATCCTCGCCAATCTGCCGGACGACGACTACATCGGCCAGCAAGCCTACTGGAACTCCAAATAGTGCTTCCCCGTGGCGTACGCTTTAGCGTGCTGCGGCGAACTTCAGTTCGCCGTGCAGCCCCCTATTCCTCCACGCGCGTGAAGCTGGTCAGCTCCGCCGACCTAACCCCGTAAACCTTCGCCACTTGCCGGCTGATCTCGCGCCCCAACCGTTCGGGATCGTCCTCCCGGTCGTGCTCGATCACTACTTTAAAAAAGAGATTCGTTCGATCCATAAGGTGTCTCCCTTTATACTAAGGGAATGCCCTGCGCAATTTGCCATATCCGCAAACCTCGCCGTTTCTGCCCCGGCGTGCATGGCGACATCTGCACGCTCTGTTGCGGCCAGGAGCGCGAGGTCACCGTCGACTGCCCGCTCGATTGCCCGTTTCTTCAAGAGGCCCGCAAGCACGAGCATAGCCAGCCGCTCGATCCGGATCGGATGCTGAACAGGGATATCCGCATTACCGAAGAATTCCTGGAGCAACATGCCGAGTTGCTGCTGGGCGCCGCCAAGAGCCTCGCCTTCGCGGCATTCGAGACTCCCGGCGCGGTCGATCGCGACGTGCACGACGCCCTGGAGGCGCTCATCCGTACCCGGCGCACCTTGCAGAGCGGCGTCTATTACGAAACGCGGCCGGATAACATAGTGGCCAATCGCATCTTCGCCGGCACGGAATCCGGCTTGGAAGAGTTTCGCAAGGCCGAGACCGAGAAACTGGGAATGACCCACACCCGCGACTCCGACATCCTGTCGATGCTGGTCTTTCTGCAGCGTCTCGAATACGATCGCAACAATGGACGCCCGCGCGGCCGCGCCTTTCTCGATTATCTGCGCCAACTTCTGGAGACCGAGGATATCGTTTTACCGACCGCGCCGGCTTCGTCCCTGATCGTGCCATGAACCCGTAGCTTGTGGCGCACCGTTGAAAACCCAATGGGGGGGCGGGCAATCATGCCCTCCAACTTGAATTCTCATCACATTTGGTGGCCCGCAGGGCCATCCTGACACGCTTCAGCGTGCCGGCGGGACTTTTTAGGTCCAGCGCCACGAACTAAGGTTCGCCGCTGCACGCTGAACCGTGCGCTACGGGTGCTCGCCATCCTCGGTGCCTTCCACGCTGGTCACCACGTTGCCATTCAACTGCAATAAGAAGTGGCCATCGTCGCCGCTGCCCGCAAGCGCCGTCCCGCTTTCCGATTTGATTGCCAGATGCTTCCACTTCTTTTCGAGCACCTGCCGGTACAGCCGGAAATAGCGCGCAGCCGACTCCGCGTCGTCCCACTCCACCGCGTACAGTAACACTACCCGCTCCGGCGAACGGCGCTCCATCAGCGCGTACGCCCCGCCCCGCCAATGCGCCGAAATCTTCTTCGATTCCTCCTTGCCGGCGTATTGCTCCAGCAAGACCGTGTGGTCCAGTTCCCCGACCGTGCCTTCCGCGATCCGCTTGTATCCGTGCGCCTCGGGAAGCTGCGGCAGCGCCGGCCGCGCCGGCTGCAAACCTGAAAAATAGGTCGCCGGGTGCAGAATCTGTTGCGTGGATACCGGCGGCTTCCGGAATACCTCCTCGAACGACTTCTGCTTCATGCGCTCGAATACCGCATTCTGAAAGAGCAAACCCTCGCTGTATGGAAAGACCAGCGTCTCCCGCAAATAGAGCGGCTCGCTCTCGAAAACCGGAAATTCGCTGGCCCCCGATTCGATCGTGCGCGCCATGCTCTCCAGCAACACCGGCGAGTTGGCCAGCGATTGGCCCACTTTCCGCGCCAGGTATTCGGCCATCAGCCACGAGGCCTGCCCTTCCATCACCGCCATCCGCGCCAGCGAACCATCGTCGCTCTTCTGCCCCTGCTTGATGAATTTGTCCAGGTTGACGTTCTGATCCGCCAGGGCATGTCCCAGTTCGTGCACCAGCGCGGGCTCTCGCGTCGCCGAAGGCGTCCAATCCGTGATGAACATCCGCTTGCGATGGAAATCGTAGAATGCCGCCGCCTGTTCCGTCAGCAGGTCCACCGTGTTTTTCGCCAGGTCGAAATCCTGCGGCACCAGTCCGAACTTCTTCAACGTCAGTTCCTCTACCCGGATTTCCTCGGGCGAGCTGGATTCCTTCATCCGTTGTTCGAGAAACTCCTTCACCTTGTCGCGGCTGATGATTTCAGCCGGTACGCGATGCTTGATTTTGAATCCGGTGATCTCGTGCAGGTCCTGCAGGATGGAGTCGATCTCGCCGAAAATCTCCTGCGCCTGGCTGGTGTCTACGCCGCCGGATTGCGCGGTGGCAGCCCCCCCGGCGAGCAGCGCCGCCACCAGCGCCGGAGCGAATGCCTTCATGCGCATCGCCATGCTACCGCACCTCCCGGAATACGTCCCATTTCAGCCTGAAAACGCCGGCCGCCGCCATCGCCAGCAATCCGCCGGCAAACACCGTCCAGCGCGCGCCATAAGCATGCGCCAGCGCCCCAGCCGCCAGGCTGCCCACCGGACCCAGGCCCACCACCGTCATGGTATAAAACGCCATCGTGCGCCCCCGGAACTCATCGGGAATCAAGGTTTGAATCATCGTATTGGCCGCCGCCATCTGGCGCATCACACTATATCCAATCAGCGGCATAACCGCCAGCGATAAATAGAAAACATTCGACCACGCGAACAAACAGAAACTCGCGCCCAGCGAAAGCGCGCTCTCGAAGATCACCTTCGGCAGCGTGGATACCTGCGCGCGCCAGGCGAGCACCAGCGTGCCGGCCACGGCACCCGCGCCCATCGCTCCCATCAGGATGCCCATGCCGCGCGATCCACGCTGAAAAATCGCGTCCGCGAAAAAAGGCATCAGCACCACCGCGGGCATGCCCGCAATCGTGATCGCCGCCATCATGCCCAGCAGCCGCCTCACCGCGCGATGCCCATGCACGTACTTGAAACCTCCCACCAGGTGCGCCCAAGGCGAATCCTGCGCCGGCCGCACGAACCTCGGCAGGCGCATCGCCAGCAGACAGCCGATCACCGCCAGAAAGCTGATGCCGTTCACCAGGAAACAGATCCCTTCGCCGAAGGCCGCCACCACCAGGCCCGCCACCGCCGGCCCCACCACCCGCGCCCCGTTGAAGATCGCCGAATTCAGCGAAATCGCGTTCAACAAATCGTCTCTGCTCGTCATTTCGATAATCAGAGACTGCCGGCCCGGCATATCGAAGGCATTGATCGTCCCCAGCATGACGGCCAGCACCAGGATGTGCCACACTTCCACTGTGCCGCTCAGCGTGAGCGCCGCCAGCGCCAAGGCTTGGAACATGGAGAGCGTTTGCGTCACCACCACCAGCCGGTGCCGCGAGTATCGGTCCGCCGCCAGCCCGCCCAAAACACCGAACGCAAATACCGGAATTTGGGCGCAAAACCAAACCGTCCCCAATAGCAATTCCGAATGCGTCAGCCGGTAAACCAGCCAGGCTTGCGCTACATTCTGCATCCACGTGCCCACCAGCGAGACGATTTGCCCGGTCGCGAACAGGCGGAAATTGCGGTGCCGCAGCGCCCGGAAAGCCTGCTCGAAGCCATGCGGCTCCCCTACGGGCGGAACGCCGGCGGAAGCCGAAAGGTCGGACTGTGCGGATAGCTCCTGGAGTACCAGCGTCGGGGCTTCCCCCTCGCGCCCCGGGGTGGGAACCGGCATGGTAAGTCTCAGGATAGCGCAGAAGAACGAAGGACTGCCTTTTCTCTAGCGGCTACCCAATAGCCGGACGGATCTCCGCGATCAGCGCGTCCACCTGCCGCATCACCTGCCCGCTCGGGGTGATGTGAATGCCGCATTCCTTCTCGGCATCCTGCTCCCACCACCAGCGGCCGGCGCGCTCGTCTTCGCAGTCGAATGCCGCCCGCGTGCATGGGCCGCACCCGATGCTCGGAAATCCCTTGGCGTAGAGCGGATGCACCGGAACGTCGCGCCGGACGATATAGTCTTCCACGTCCTGCTTCGACCAGTCCGCCAGCGGGCTGATCTTTACCGTGCCCTCGCGCTCTTCGAGTTTGGCG
Organism: Bryobacteraceae bacterium; assembly: GCA_050011755.1. Classification (GTDB taxonomy): domain Bacteria; phylum Acidobacteriota; class Terriglobia; order Bryobacterales; family Bryobacteraceae; genus Bog-159. The sequence goes on from JBEKIM010000143.1 coordinate 11,674, forward strand.
ATCGACGCGCGCGATTCCATCTGCGAACGCCGCAGTCCCACCACCCAGGCGCTCAGCGTGGCCAGTTTGCGCTCCAGAGGCCGCACCTTGCGGATATGGCAGCAGAGCTTCCGCAATGCCACTTCGCGATAGAATAGGTTCGGCCCATGCGTCGCGATCATGGATTCCACTTCGGGCGCCTCTGGAAAAACAATCTCCACAGGGATTCCGTAACGCTGCCGTACGGTCTCCATCATCTGGTGGGTTTCCTCGGGAAGACGGCCGGTGTCGATGGTGAACACCCGTACACGCGGATGGATACGGGCGGCTATATCGATCACCACCATGCCTTCCTTCTGGAAGCTGGTCGAAATGGCGAGCGAATCACCGTACGTCGCCAGAGCCCAGGCGAGTACCTCTTCCGCTGTAGACCCTTCGAGATTGGGTAAATATACCAATCTCTATCAAGATATAGTGGATACCGGAAAAAGTCAAGCCCCCAGCCGCCGGACACGAAGCCTGATCGCGCTAGCCTTCTACTTTCCCCGCCAGAATAATAGAAATCGCCACATCCCCCGCCTTCGTATCGAGAACCCAATCGTGGTCGTTCTGCTTGCTGAAATTGGGGAATTTATCGCTCGCCGAGCTCCAGATACTCAATACCGCCGGATGTGGCGTACCGGATGCTTTGGCGCTTAACGCCACCAGCGCATCGAACCCCGGAGTGGCCTTCGGATCCGTATCGTCGCTTGCCCGCACCAGCACCGCGAAATCTCGTTGCGGCGCCACTCCCTGATGATCGCCGTTCACGGGATACTGGCTATAGCGCATCGTATATGTCCCAGCCTTTAGCGATTGCCCGCGCCGGTCTTGAGCCGGCCCAGCGAACCGGATCACACCGACCAGCGTGCCTTGTGGAATCGACAGCGTCACCGCGTCGTCGGTAGATTTCGGTCCAGCCGGCAGTTGCTTGCTGAACCACACCTCGCAATACACCGCATCGCCGGATCCTACGATCTTGTAACCTTGTGGCTGCAGCGCGGCCGCGAACGCGGAAGGAAGGTCCGAGGGGGGCGCGCCCGTCGGCTCCATCTTGTACTGGGCCAATGCCAGCGAAGTGGAAAAAACCGTCAGGCACATAAAGCAGAAGAGTCTTTTCATAAGGGGTTAGATTGCGAGTGCAGGCGCTCCGATGCGGCAGGCCAGAACCCTGCGCGATTTGAAAGACAAAGATTGGAGCGGGAGACCGGATTCGAACCGGCGACATCGACCTTGGCAAGGTCGCACTCTACCAACTGAGTTACTCCCGCTCAGAAGGAAGTACCATTATCCTGGACTCCTGGCGGTCCTGTCAAACGGTCTGTAACCTTAACGAAACGAAGCGCTTTTTTCTTGCGTGAAAACAGGCGGGGTATGCTAGACTCAGGATCGGTCGGTGGCCCACCCTATCGGCACTCCTCGTAGGTTAGCGCTAGACATGAATCCTTGGGATCGCATTAAAAAAGAACTGGAAGCCAAACTGAGTCCCGAGAGCTACCAGAACTGGATTACTCGTATTGAATACATAGGGATGGACGCCGATACGCTCGTGCTAAGCGTCCCCGATGAAGGTACCCGGCGCTGGATCGAAGCGGAGTATGCTGCCGAAGTTCTCACCGTGGCCCGGCGCGTCGGACTGACCGTCGTGCGCGTCGAATATTCCCTGCCTTCATCCCGCGAACCAGCCGATTTCGAAGCTCCGCCGGTCAGTTCGCTGAACCCCAAATTCACCTTCGACAGCTTCGTCGTGGGGGCCTGCAACCAGTTTGCGCATGCCGCCGCCCGCTCCGTTGCCACCAACCCGTCCCGCAGCTATAACCCGCTGTTCATCTACGGCGGCGTGGGAATGGGAAAAACCCATCTGATGCATGCCATCGGCCGCTCCCTCATTAGCAATCACGCGTCCATGCGCATCATCTATACCTCCAGCGAAAAGTTCATGAACGACATGATCACCTGCATCCGGCTGGATCGCATGCCCCAGTTCCACGACCGCTATCGCTCCGCCGATGTCCTGCTGGTGGACGACATCCAGTTGATCGGAAACAAGGATCGCACGCAGGAAGAATTCTTTCACACCTTCAACGAATTGCACGATCACCAGAAGCAGATCGTCATCTCCAGCGATGCGCCGCCTAAAGACATCCCTGGCCTTATAGATCGCCTGCGCTCCCGATTCGAGTGGGGTCTCATGGCCGATATCCAGCCGCCCGACCTCGAAACCAAGATGGCCATCCTCGACAAGAAGGCGGAAGTAGAGGGCGTGGCCCTTCCCGAAGATGTCCGGACCTTCATGGCCACCAAGACCAAATCCAACGTGCGCGAGTTGGAAGGGGCACTGGTCAAGCTGATCGCGTATTCGTCCCTCACAGGTTCCCAGATCACGCTTCCCATGGCGCAGCAGGTCCTCCGTCACCTGGTTTATGCCCAGGATCGCAAGGTCACCATCGATTCCATTCAGAAAGGCGTCGCCGAGCGCTACGGTATTCGCCAAAGCCAATTAAAGGAAAAGAGCAACACCAAGAAAATCGTGGTGCCCCGGCAGGTGGCCATGTACCTGGTCAAGGAGCTGACGCCGGCATCTCTACCCGAGATCGGTCGCGCTTTCGGCGGCAAGCATCACACCACCGTACTGCACTCCGTCAAGAAAATCGACAAGCTGCGCCACACCGATCCGGAATTGAACAGGATCATCCACGCCCTAATCGATTCACTACAATGACCTTACCTGTTTTTTCCACAGGCCCCCCTGAGAACCGGTTGTGGACTTTGTGCAAGAATCCGATCCAGCCCCCGTTCTGCACTGTTCCGCGCCGGAAATCCTCAGCGCGTCAATGGCCAA
>JBEKIM010000144.1:0-14524 GCA_050011755.1 Bryobacteraceae bacterium
GGCAAGGCCGGCTGGGAGCGCCTGCCGCGTGGCTGCCACAGTAAACGCGTTTCTCCCGGGTACACTGAAGTTGTGCTTCGTTTCCGCGGATTCATCGTTCTGCTGGCCCTGGCGCTGCCGCTGGCCCCCGCCGTCCCTCCCAAATTGCCGGCGGCCAGGCCCAGCCACCAGTCGGCTTTCGTGCGCCGCTGGATGAAGGCTCTGACCTTGCGCGAGAAGGTGGCGCAATTGATCTTCATCCCGTTCCACGGTGCGGCGCCCAACACCCGCTCCCGCGAATACCGCCAATTTCTGAAGCTGGTACGCGAGACCCGCGTGGGCGGCATGGTGCTGGTCAATTGGAACAATGGCCGGCTCACGCAGAAAGCGCATCCGTATACTATCGCCGCCTTCCTCAACCGCATGCAGAAACTGTCGCGCGTGCCGTTGCTGGTGGCCGGCGACTTCGAGCGCGGCGCGTCCATGCGCGTGGACGGCACGACCGTGTTTCCGCAGGCCATGGCCTTCGGCGCGGCCGGCGACCCGGCGTTGGCGCGTTTCGAGGGACAGGTGACTGCCCGCGAGGCACGCGCCATCGGCGTGCAGTGGCTCTTTTTCCCCGTCGCCGACGTCAATAACAACCCCGATAATCCCATCATCAATATCCGCTCTTATGGCGAAGATCCGCAGAGAGTATCGGCGCTGGTCAGCGCGTTCATCGAAGGCACCCGCGCCGACCCGCATTACCGCGTGCTGACCACTGCCAAGCATTTCCCAGGCCATGGAGACACGGCCGTAGATACGCACCTGAACATGGCCGTGATCAATGCCACACGCGAGCAATTGCAGAGTATCGAACTGCCGCCGTTTCGCGCCGCCATCCAAGCAGGTGTGGATGCCATCATGACCGCGCACATCGCCGTGCCCGCGCTGGCCCCCGCCGACGTGCCCGCCACGCTCTCGCCCGCCATCCTCACCGGCTTGCTGCGCGGCGAAATGGGATTCAAGGGCATCGTGGTCACCGATGCCTTAGAAATGGGCGGCATCGCGCAGGGCTATTCGGGCGGTGAAGCGGCAGTGCTGGCGCTGGCCGCGGGAGCCGACGCGCTGGTGATGCCGCCCGATCCGGAAGCGGCCATCAAAGCCATCCTGGCCGCGATCCAGAGCGGACGCCTGACGCGCGCGCGCATCGACGAGAGCCTCGGCCGGCTGTTGGCCGCCAAGGAGCGCATGGGCCTCGACCGCCGCGCCACAGTCGATCTGGAAGCCATCGGCGACCAGATCGAGATGCCCGACGATCAGGAGCGGGCGCAGGAAATCGCCAGCCGCGCCGTCACCCTGGTGAAGAATGAAGGCAATCTGATCCCGCTGCGCGCGCCGGCCAAAACCTGTTTCCTGACGCTGGCGGAAAGCCATTATTCGAACGAAGGATTCGAATTCGCGCAGGAAGTACACCAGCGCGACAAGAACGCCACCGTGATCGCGCTGGACGCTTCGCTGCCCGCCGCCTCGCTGGATGCGGCCGTCGAGAAGACCGCGGCTTGCACGACCGTGGCTGTGGCGGCTTTCGCTTCCGTGGCGGCCTACCGCGGCGACGTGGCGCTGGGAGGCGATTTCCCGCGCCTGCTCGACGCGCTGTTCGCGACCGGCAAGCCGGTGGCCCTGATCGCGATGGGCAATCCGTACCTGGTGCGCAGCTTTCCCAAAGCTGCCGCCTTTCTGCTGACCTTCAGCACCGTGCCGCCGTCCGAGACGGCCGCGGTGCAGGCGCTCTACGGAGAGTCCGCCATTCGCGGGCATACGCCGGTCACCATCCCAGGCGTGGCGAAAATCGGAGATGGCATCGAGGTGTCCGCCGCGCGCTCACAATAAAGCGTGGCGCGGCGAACTTCAGGTCGCCGATAATCCGGCTGACCTTTGGCTGGCAGTTAAAGCCGGGCTGCGGGCATTGTGACGATCAAAGCCTATATGGGTGGTGGGTGGTGGGTTATGGGTTATGGGTGTAGGGACGGATCTTGAGGTGGGTTCTGGATGCTGGGTTCTGGATGGTGGATTGTGCTGAACGGGCTGTTTTTGGGGACAGATCGGGCGGACTGCTTGGGGTGGTTTACCAGATTGTCAAAGAGCAGGGGGGCGGAGGGCTAGCGGGTATCCTGGGAGAGCGGCGCGCAGGAGAGCGGCTGGGCGTCCGGGGCGCCAGACATCACGTATGCGGGCGGCGGGGCGGGCCGGTGGCCGGGAGTCTTGACGGCCGGTTCGCTGTTTACGGGCTGCACGGGCTCCGGCTGGGTACGGGCGCGGCGCTTGTTTTGTAACTGCTTCAGTTCGCGCATGGCGGTACTGAAAGAGCGCTCCAGGCGGGCGCGCTGGGTGGAGACGCGGTCGAACAGGGCGGATTGTTCTGCGCCCGGCACGGTGGCGGTAGAGATCCAGGCTTCGCTATTGTCGGCGCGCATGAGCAGCCAATGGGCGACGACCATGCGTTCCAGCAGGATTTTCTCGGTGGGGGCTTGCGGCTGCCACTCGGATTCGAGCACGTCCCAGAGCTGCTGGTAGGCGGCCTGGTCTTCGTCGAACAGGACGACGTTGCGCGCGCGGAGGCCGAAAGTGACGGCGTTGAAGCGCACGGCGGCCTTGCCCTCGGGGGAGACCGGGCCGGTGGAGTGTTGCGCGTTCTCGCGATTGGCTTCGTGCTGTTTGCGGGAAATCAACATGGGTTGTTCCTTGCGGTTGGATTTGGGGATGGGATGACGCGTCCATACCCGATTCCATTTTACGGGCGAGGTTGATGGGGATCTGAGGTATGTAGGAGGTGGGGAGTTAGTAAGTCGAGCCGGCGCAGTCAGATGCGGGGGAGGATTATATTTTGCAGATTGGTGACTGGCGGCCAGTATCGAGATCGGGTCTGGAGACCTCCGCAGGCGTAGACGCCTGCCCCACGCGGGACTTAAAAGTCCCGCCGGGTCGCTCATCTGAGACCCCATTGCCGCTCAATAAGGCAGCGGTTGTCTTTCGGAGCCGCAAAGATGATGAAAACCAAGAGTAGTGGCCAATCTTGGCCCGGGGTCCCCGCTGGGGGCGGCTTTCCAGCCGGCTTAGCCGCCTGAAAAGGCGGCTGCGGGCAGGATTGCCCGCCCCACGGTGAGTTTTCGACGATGCCCCGGACGGGGTCTCGCCGCTGTTTCACCCGCATCCGCGGCGGCCACGCTAAAATCGTCCCGGCCCCGTCTTCGCCACAATCCCCGCCGTCTCGTCGATGGTCAGGAACTGATTCACCGGAAGGCCCCCGAGCTTCTGCTTCTCGCCGCTGGGCCAGTCGATCTCGATCCCTTCCACCGCCGGATCGCGGCCCAATCCGAACGTGAGAGCCAGATCGCTTTGCGAGCAGTAACTCGATCCACTGTGCACCATACTCCATTGCTTTCCCGACTTACTAAGTACCCGTACCACTGCGCCGATGCCATCGCGATTCGACTTGCGGCCCACCAGCCGCACCGAGATCCAGTTGTTGCGGTTGCCGCCGTCGTTGCGGAACAGGTAGGCGGGGCCATCGTTGGTCGTCACTACGATATCCAGATCGCCGTCGCGATCGAAGTCGGCATAGGCCGCGCCGCGCGCCACCACGGACCGGTTGAAGGCCGCGCCCATGCGCGCCGTCACGTTCTCGAACTGCCGCTTGCCGAGGTTGTGGAAAAGCAGTGGCGGCTCCTTGTATTGCACCTTCGGCTGCACGCGGCCGATTTCCTCTTCGATGTGGCCGTTCGCCGCGAAGATATCCGGATAGCCGTCCAAATCGTAGTCGAAGAAGAAGGCGCCGAAAGTGAGCGTCAACAGGCTCGCGCGGCCGACCGTGGAAGAAGGCGCTTCGTCCACAAACAGCCCCGTGCCTTCATTGTGATACAGCCCCAGCATCTGGTTGGAGAAGTTGCCCACCAGCAGATCCGGGCGTCCGGATCGATCGTAGTCGGCGGCGTCCACACCCATCGCCCCGCGCGCCACGCCATCTTCACCGAAGGCCACGCCGGCCGCCACGCCCTCCTCGGTAAACGTGCCGTTGCGGTTGTTGCGGTACAACTTATTCGGCTGCGTATCGTTGGTCACGAACAGGTCGGGCCAGCCATCGCCGTTGTAATCCAGCACGGCGACGCCCAGCGACTTGCTGGTCGGATCGCCGATACCGGCCTTCTGGCTAACGTCTTCGAACTTGCCGCCGCCCAGATTGTGATAGAGCTTTGACGATGTCCCTTTGTAAGACTCCGGCGTGCAATAGGACTTGGTCGATCCGTCCAGCGAGCACCATATGTCGCCCTTCTGCGTCCATTGCACATAGTTGGCGACGAACAGATCCAGCTTGCCGTCGCGGTCGTAATCGACCCAGGCCGCGCTGGTCCCGAAATTGGCATTGTTAATCCCGGAACCTTTGGTCACGTCCCGGAATTTGCCGTGACCTTCGTTATGGAACAGGTGGTCGCCTTCGAGGGCCGTGATGTACACGTCGTCGCGGCCGTCGTTATCGTAATCGCCGATGGCCACGCCCAAGCCGTACATCTGCACGTCCAGGCCGCTCCCTGCGGTGACATTCGTGAAAGTGCCGTTATGGTTGTTGTGGTAGAGCGCGGGCAGAGACTTGCGTCCCCGGGGCGTCCAGTCTTTGCTGTTGATCAGCAGCAGGTCCGGCCAACCGTCGCCATCGGCGTCGAACCAGGCCGCTCCCGAGCCGAGCGTTTCCGGGAGGAACTTCTGCCCGGTCCGGCCGCTGTTGTGTACGAATTCGATGCCCGCTTGGCCAGTCACATCCGTGAAGGTGACGGATGCGGGAGCTACGATCCCGGAGCGCGCCATGTTGCAGAGCATCGCCACCCACGCCACTCCGGCAACCGCCAGATATCTTTTCATTGCCCGCCTCCCGCCGCGGCCACGGCCGGTTTAGGCCGGCTTACCGCCAGGTTCAACGGCACGCTTTCGTGATCGTGAACCTGTTGCCGCTCGTTATTGTTCTCCGGGCTCAGCAGGCGCGGCTTGGCGGTGATTGACTGGGACGACTCCTCCGCTTTGAACCGCTGAAAAAGCGCTTGCTCGCGTTGCGCGCCCGCCGCGTCCCGCATGCCGCGGAGACACAGCATGCGCGTATAGTGCATCTGCAGATCCTCTGGGTCCACGGCGCATACGCGATCCAGATACCGCAGGGCTTCGGCATAATTGCGTTTCAGAAACAGAATGCGCGCCGCCTGGTTCAGCGCCACGCGATCGCGCGGGTACATGCTCAGCGTGGTCCCAAGCGAGGCCAGCGCGCTGTCGTATTTGCCGTCGGCCTTCTCGATCATGGCCTTGAAAAAGTAAATGCGGCCGAGCCTGGAGTCGATCTTGAGCGCCTGATCGACATACGGCCGCGCGGCCTCTGTCTCGCCTTCCTGAATGAGGGCGCGCGCCACGTTCAGCCAGCCGTCGGCATAGCTGGGCTCCGCCTCGGTCACTTTCTTGAAGGCGTACTCCGCGCCTTTCAGGTCGCCTTGCAGAAGCAGTCCGATGCCCCAATCGTTCCAGCGCTCGCGGTCTTCTTTGCGCACCACGGGAGCCCATGCGGATCGACCGAGCGGCACGCTCACCGTGGAAGAAGCCATAGTGACGATGGGCAGATCGGGAATGCGATCCTTGATTTGGCCCGAGACATTGCCCGGAATATTGTGCGGATCGAAGCTGTATTGCAAGCTGTTGAAGTTGGCGTTGAGCAGATTGGGATCCTGGCCCGGCTTGGGCTGGCCCGCGTAAGCGAACTGCGTGTAATAGTATGAGAACTTGCGGTAATTCAGTTTGGCCGTGAACGAGAGCGGTCCGCGGGCGTCTTTCGGAATCTTCACGCGGTAATGCACCACGTCGGCCGCGCCGGGGGGGATCAGGCGCACGTACAGCACGCTGCGCGCCTGCCAGGCGTTGCGCTTGTCGATCATGTTGCCGTCGCCATCGATCTGAAACGCGCGATAGAAGTGCGCCCCCGGTTCCACCGGGCCCTTACCGCCATCCTGCGCCTCGCCGCTCCAGAAAATCACGCGGCCTTCGGCGTCCTTGCCCTGGAGTTCCAGCCACACATCGGGGGCGTCTACGGTGCCGCCCGGGAAGAAGTGGCCCACTTTACGGGTGCGCACCACCACATCCACGCGCGCCGTGGAACCCGCCTCAAGACTGATGCCGGAGTGATCGATCGGCGCGGCTACCTGGCCCACATCGCGGATCACGGCGCTGCCGGATTGTTCCGCTTCCTCGCCCACCGCGAAACCCGTCATCGTGCGCGGCCCTTCGCCGGTGCGCCGCACCATGGCGGTCCCCTGGTCCTTCACCGGAGAGACCGCGAAGATATCCACGGAAACGAGGCCCGACTTGAGAAACTTCTCGGTCATCTCCAACTGCTCCCGATCCTCATTGGCATACGGTACGGCCGTATTAGCGCCGGGGAAGCGATGTGAGTGGACCTTTCCGCCGATGTTGCCCGGATCGCCCGAAGCCACCATCGGCATGTGGCAATCCGCGCAGTTCTGGCTCTGTTTCGGATAATAGAACGACCGCGCGCCAAACCCTGAGACCCCGCTGGCCTGCCAGTTGTCGTACTCGTTGAATCCGCGGAACCAGCGATATTTATTGACCGGCACATCCAGATGCACCTTGTGACACGCCGAGCAGTACTCCGCGACGTCCTGGCGCATGAACGGCTTCATGAACGTGCGCCGGTGCGGCTCGGGATTCAGGTAGGTCATGAAGTAGTCCGCGTCCTGGATGAATTTATTCTTACTGCTCAATAACTCGTGCAGCGGTGGGTACTCGATCGTATAACTGCCGTTTCCCATGGAGCTATCCACGTGCGTGATGGCGTGGCATGAAGTACACGACAAGCCCGCGCGGGCTTCCGGCGTATCGATCTGTTCCTTGATCGGCCGATCGAAACGGCCGTTGAAGAAGACCGCGTGATCGTGGCAGCCCGCGCACCACTTACTCGGCTGCGTGCCGACCACGCTCTGCATATATTCGATGGACTTGCGATAGAACTGATTATTGAACGACGCGAAGTGGTGCATCGAGCTCTTCCACTGGTTGTAGATATCTTTGTGGCAGCGTCCACACGCTTCTGAATCCATAAAGAAGTTCGAAGGAATGATGCCCCCGACGTTCGTTTTGGCCGACGACGGAAAGAACGGCGAGCGTGGGCCGCCGCCTTCCTGATCCATGGACGTGGGCACGATCGACGGATTCCGGATGCGGTCGTTGGGCTCTGGATGGACCTTCCGGTAGAGCGCGGCCGTGGCTGGGCCTAAAACCAACAAGGCCAGGCACGCCACGTAGGCATTGCGAAATCCGGCGCCGCTGTAGCGCCAGACGTACGGAAGGAGCGCCAGCAGTGCCAGGGCGGCCACCGCGATGTGGGCCTGCAACACCCAGCGATGCGCCATGGTATTGCCGCGCACCGCTAGAAACACGCCGGCCAATGCCGCGGCGAGGAACAGACCGCCCGCCACGGGCATGCGCCGGATCAACCGGAAAACCAAGATCGCCAGCGCCACCCCCAGCGCCAGGTGCAACACCACATTCCCCATGTAGAAGATGGTGGGCGAAGCGAACGCCGCGATATAGGCCGTGTTGAGGAGTAGCGTGATGAGCAGGACGCCGGCATACCGGCCAAGCTTGTCCGATCTTATTGCTTTGCCCCTCAAGGTTGGCTAACAGCATAACATTCCGTGCGACACGGCTCTATAGCATTTTGTAACTAATAGTAATCTGCTAGAGGTCGGTGGGTGTGTCTAATGCATCTGCATTATTGACGCCACGCCCGCCTGCCGATACACTCGCCTCATTCCGTTCCGAGGGGGTCGTTAAGAATGCGTGTGTTTGTCTGCGTAGTGGCTTTTCTCGCCGTCACAGAAGGATTGCCGGCGCAATCCGATACCACCGATCCGCTGCATATCGGCTCCGTAACGGTCTCCGGATCGATTCACGAGCGCTACGAGGATTGGAACTTCTTCCCCTCAAAAGGTGAAAGCAATTACGGATACTCCGGCTCGCTGCTGCGTCTGATGTTCAGCCAGAACGAGCAAAGCTATGACTGGGGCGTAGAACTGGCCGCGCCCATCCTCTTGGGATTACCGGATCATGCGGTCGTAGCCGCGCCGCAGGGACAACTCGGCCTGGGTGGAAACTACTACGCGGCGAATCACAACGGCCAGAATGCCGCCGGCGTTTTTGTCAAGCAGGCCTATCTGCATCTGAAGGGCGAGCACTCGAACGTGAAGTTCGGCCGCTTCGAATTCACCGACGGCGGCGAAGTCACTCCCAAAGACGAGACGTTGGCTATCGTCAAGCGCGATGGCATATCCCAAAGGCTGATCGGCACCTTCGGCTTTTCCGATGTGCAGCGTAGCTTCGACGGCGCGCAGTATAACTATGCGAACGGTCCCTGGAACTTTACCGCTTTCAGCGCGATCCCGGACCGGGGCGTTTTCCAGGTGGACGGATGGGGATGGGTCAAGACTCCAGTCACTTATGCGGCACTCACCCGGCAAACCGCTTTTGGATCCAGTAAGGCCGAGTGGCGCGTCTTTGGCATCTACTACAACGACGACCGCGGTGTCCTCAAGACAGACAACCGTTCCGCCGCGGTTCGCGCCAACGACTTAGGCGGGATCGACATCGGCACTTTTGGCGGCAATTACATCCAGGCGGTTCCCACCGCGGCCGGCATCTTCGACGTGCTGGGTTGGGGCGCGCTGCAGACCGGCAAGTGGGGCGTGCTCACCCAACGTTCGGGGGCGGGAGCCGTGGAAGCCGGCTACCAGCCCAAGATTCTGAAAGCAGTCCGTCCCTGGCTGCGCGGCGGCTACTTCTATTCGACCGGCGACAACAACCCCAACGACGGCACTCACGGGACCTTCTTCGCCATCCTGCCCACACCGCGTGTCTACGCCCGCTTTCCGTTTTTCAACGAAATGAACAATCGCGATCTGTTCGGCGAGCTGATGCTGCGTCCCGCCAAGCGTCTTACGCTACGGTCCGATATCCATGGGCTGTGGCTCGCCAATAGCCACGATCTCTGGTATTCCGGCGGCGGAGCCTTTCAGCCGTGGACCTTCGGCTTCAGTGGCCGGCCGTCGAACGGCGCCACCGGATTAGCTACGCTCTACGATATCAGCGCGGACTATCAGATGCTGCGGGCCCTCTCGCTGGGTGTATATTTCGGCTATGCCCGCGGCGGCGCGGTGGTGGAGCATATCTTCCCGGGTGACAGCAACGCCAAGCTTAGTTTTGTGGAGGCGAACTACAAGTTTTAATGCCGAACGCGCGGCGCCAGCCGGTTATCCGGCGTTTCGGCGGCTCCAAAACGCTTGAACAATCCCGTTGGTTTTTGGAGGGCGGCCAATCTTGGCCGCAAGAATTGCCCGCCCTCCAAAAAAACAAATTGACCCACTACCTTGCAGGCCGGTCTCAACCCCATCGAAGCTCTCCGGATGCCTGGCGATGGAATAATCTACGCCTCACCAGAAACCTGCTAACGCGTTGGCTGCCGGGGATGAAAGGTCTTTCGTTCTGCGCACCTACAGGTCCGGAAAGCGTATTTTTTCGTCGCAAGTGTAACCTCGGGCACATGTCCGGCATCAAATCAGATACGCACATCGTAATCCAATGATGAAATCCTTGTCTGCTTTCCTTTTCTTTTCAATAGCTTTGCTTCCTGCCGCCGCGCTTGCGCAGAAAGCTCCTACGGACTATCCCGCCACTTACGCCGGCGGCAGCCTGCCGCTGGACCATCATAAGGTGCGCGCCGCTCTCGGCAAAGATGAAGTTGTTTTCATCCAGGGCGGCCGTCGCATCGCTGTTCCGGTCAAGAGCATCACTGAAATTTCGTGCGGTACCGAAGTGCGCCGCCGAATGGGCGCGTCTGTTCTGTCGGTTGTGCCATTGATGCACCTGGGCGAAAGTGAAGATCACTATATCGGGGTTTCCTGGGCCGGAGCGAATGGAAATACCGCGACCGCGCAAGTCCTCTTGAAATTGAGCCGCGGCGAGTATCGCGACTTTCTGGCGGCGCTCGAACAGTCGACCGGCATTAAGGCGGTGGACACCAATCAAGTGCCGACCGTAGTGCGCTACCGGAGCTGATTTCAGCCTGCCCATTTCCGGCGGATTGACGATAATAGTGTCAGACGATGAAAATCGCCCTGGCCCAAATCAATACCACCGTTGGCGACCTTACCGGCAATGTGGACCGCATGATCCGCAACGCGCGCGAGGCCGCTGCCGCCGGCGCGCATTTGGTGGTGTTTCCCGAACTCTCCGTTACCGGATACCCGCCGCGCGACCTGGTGGAGAAGCCCACCTTCGTGGAACGCTCCGTACAGCAGTTGGAACGTCTGGCGGCGGAAACCGCCGCGCTGCCATTGAGCCTGATCGCAGGCTATGTAGGTCCCTCGCATTCTTCCACCGGCAAGCGGGCTACCAATAGCGCGGCCGTGCTGGCGGGCGGCAAGATCCTGTTCCGCCAAACCAAGATGCTGCTGCCCACCTACGACGTCTTTGACGAAGCCCGCTATTTCGTCCCGGCGGAGTCTCAAACGTTGTTGCTCCTCGATGGCCGCAAAATCGCGCTGACCATCTGCGAGGATGCCTGGAACGACAAGCAGTTTTGGGAGCGGCCGCTCTACCGCCGCGATCCGGTGCAGGAGTTAGCGCATTCCGGCGCCGAGTTGCTCATCAGCATTAACGCCTCGCCCTATCACATGGGCAAGCGCGCGCAGCGCCGCGAAATCTTCGCCGCTACCGCGCGCCGCCACGGCATTCCGGTCGTATACGTCAACCAGGTCGGCGGCAACGATCAACTGGTATTCGATGGCTCCAGTTTTGCCATGGACGCCACGGGCCGCGTGTCCGCTTCCGCCGCATCCTTCGCCGAAGATCTGGTGCTGTTCGATTCCGAATCGGGCGATGGCGGCCAACACGATAACCTGCCGGACGTATGCGAAGCGGTCTACGAAGCCCTGGTTCTGGGCACGCGCGACTATATCCACAAATGCGGCTTCACCCGCGTGCTGATCGGGTTGAGCGGCGGCATAGATTCTTCTCTCACTGCGGCGATCGCGGTGGACGCGCTGGGCGCTGCCAACGTCACCGGAATCGGCATGCCGGGCCCGTTCTCATCGGAAGGCAGCATTTGCGATGCACGCGCCCTGGCACAGAACCTCGGCCTGCGCTTCGAGTTGACACCTATCTCACCCATCTACGACGAATTTCTGCGCGTCCTCGATCCTTTATTCGCCGGCGCGCGGCGCGACGTCACCGAGGAGAATCTGCAGGCCCGCCTGCGCGGGGTCACCCTCATGGCGCTCTCGAACAAGTCGGGCGCGTTGGTGTTGACCACGGGCAACAAGAGCGAACTGGCTGTAGGCTACTGCACCTTATACGGCGATATGTGCGGCGGTTTGGCAGTCATCAGCGATGTACCCAAGACCCTGGTATACGAACTCTCCCGCGTCGCAAACCGCAGGCATCCAGGCGCCATACCCGAGAGCGTATTCGTAAAACCGCCGTCCGCGGAACTGCGTCCCGATCAAAACGACAGCGATTCGCTTCCCCCGTATGAAATCCTGGATCAAGTCTTGCGCGCCTACGTGGAAGAATATGAAGCTCCCCGGCAGATTGCCGGGGAGCTATCCCTTCCGCTGGAAATTGTAGTGGATATCGTGAACAAGGTCGATCGCAATGAGTACAAAAGGCAGCAGGCCGCGCCGGGCTTAAAGGTTACCACCAAGGCTTTCGGCATCGGCCGCCGTTTCCCCATCGCCCAGAAGTACGCAGAGTAACACCGCCGTCTAATGCCGATCTTCTCTGCGCTCTACGTGACGTTCCACGTGCCGCTCCACCCGCGGGCCCACTGGCCGCGCAACCGGTACCGCATACGAGTGTACGTATCTGTCGCGATTGACCCAGGTGCGCGCCCAGGGGCGATGGTCGATCAGAATATCGTGCGTGCGCCACCCAAATCCTGGGCCGGCCCAGCCAAACGGCGCGAACGCTCCTACAAAGATGCCCGGTCCGAAGGTGATGCCTACACCCGCATAGAATCCGGGGCGCGGCGCGACAAAAACCAACGACGGATTGTAGTAAGGTACGACCACGTAACCTGGGTTCACCGGTAGGATCTCGATATCGCCTGGGCCGCCGACCATCACCCGGTCTTGCGCGTTCGTCTGCAGGTAGCCGTAATCCATGGCTTTCTGGCGCATCCGTTGCACGGCGTCCATCACATCCGGACGCTGGTTCAGGACGGCGTTACCTAGCGCCTGCGTCCATCCCGGATCCCGTGCCATCATGTCCAGTACGCTAGGAAACGGGATCAGCGCCAGCACGCTGGGGTCGAACGAAAGATTGTCCTCATACATCGCGCGAGAGAGTTCGTCTCCGTGCAGATAAGTATGTTGATTCGCCCAGCTAGCCGCATCGGGTATCTCGTTCCAGTAAGTGGCGCCGGTGAGCACCTGGGCCAACAGTGGGTCGGGATACAGGGCAATGCGCTCCACGAGGCCATCGAGTTGCTGCGGTCCCATTAAGGGTGGCGCCTGTTGCGGATAGCCTTGCGCCGGCGGATAACCCTGCTGCTGTGGCGGCGGATAGCCCGGCTGTTGCGGCGGCGGATAGCCTTGCTGCGCCGGATAGCCTTGTTGTTGCGGCGGGTACCCCGGCTGCTGCGGATACGTTTGCTGCTGCTGTGGTGGGTACCCCTGTTGCGGTGGAGGGGGCGGAGCTTGTGCCATCAGCGCAATCGACAACGCACCGGCAATCACACCCGCCCGCGGAATCGCATTTATCGACATGGACTTGAACTCTCCTACAGTGAGTCTAGCAATTCAGCTACCGCCGCCATCGGCCCCAATATCCTCGGCCCCAATAAAAGCCGACCCCGGGCCCCCAGTAGGGATATCCCAGGCCGTATCCGTAAGCGTAGGGGTAAGAATAGGCATAGGGGTACGGATAGCCATTGCCGTAATAGGCTCCGTTAGGCGGGCCGGGGCGATTCTGTACATCGTATGGGCGCTCGTAATCGCTCGGATTCACCCACCGGAAGGCTTGCGTCGCCTTCTCGGTCGAAATGGCCACCGGGGCTTGCACCTGGAAGGTCAGAATCTGCTCCGGATAGAGATAAGTCGGACGGCCTCGGGTGACCAGCACGCCGACGATACCTGCCACCGCTCCCGCGCCGGCGCCAATCGCCGCGCCAGTGCCCCAACCGGCTGCGGCACCGATGGCTGCGCCGGTCGCGGTAGTCGCACCCACCGCACCCACGTCGCGGCCGACCGATGTCGGGCCGTTCTTGGTGAATAGCACGGTCTGGATCGGAACCGGTTGGCCATCCGAAAGCGTGAGGTCAGTTAGTTGAACTTTCAGATGCGAGACACCTTCGATGCGTCCTGCCTTCTTGGCTTCGATCACCTTTCCGCCGACCGTCTGGCCACGTTCCGCCACCACGACGCCATCTACGATTATGGGTTTCGCCAGGGTCGCCGCAAAGGCGTCGCCCGCCTGGTTACGGTCGGACGATAAACCCTGGTTCAGACGCACGGTGACGTACGTTCCGGGTTTAAGCGTTAAATTCGCTGGAATTGGACCGCGATTATAGTTGTAAGAGTTCGCCGGCGGCGGTCCGCCATACCGTTGCCCGGGATAGGGCTGACCTTGATTCGGATATTGTTGGGGATACCCTTGGTTGGGGTAGCCTTGGTTGGGATAACCTTGTGCGGGATAACCTTGTGCGGGATAACCTTGTGCGGGATAACCTTGGGCGGGATAACCTTGGCCGGGATAACCCGGTCCGCCTTGGCCCGGATATTGGGCCGCGGGCGCGCCTTGCGAATAGTTTGGATCCATCGTCGCCTGCGGAGGAGCCGGCGCGGGCGGAGCCCCGCCCTGCGGAGGCATGGGCTGACCTGGCTGCGCAGGCTGCGCGGACTGCGCCGATTGGGCCGGCGCCGCATCGTCTGCTTTGCGCCAGCCCCCGTTGGCTGGAGCGCTCTGCTGTTGCGAATCGGCGGGAGGTGGCGGCGGTACGGGTTGGTCCTGGGCGAACATTGCGCCCGATCCCACTAAAGCGCCAAGTGCCAAAGAATACATCGCAGTTCGGATCGGATTTACCGAGTTAGTCTTCATAATATAAGCTGCCTCACTACTTCACGACGGCTGCCACTATGCACCCGTTTCTCCAAACCGAAAAGCACTCCTATGTGTATGAAACAATGGGATGAATCGATTCGTATTCCGTGGCCGCAAAGCACCGCCGCTGGTGCTTTTCAGCCACTAGAAACTATAATGCGGCGGTGGTAGTCTAAGATGCAGGTGATTTTATGAAAAATACACTCATTATGTTGGCTTGTTTGCTGTTGGCTAGTTTGTCCTTCGCCGCGCCGGGTCTCGGTGGTGGCGGCGGCCATGGGGGCGTGGGCGGCTGTGGCGGTCACGCGATGGTTGGTGGCGGTGGCCGTGGCTATGGTGGCGGCGGCTTTGCAGGTGGCGCCCG
>JBEKIM010000145.1:0-19757 GCA_050011755.1 Bryobacteraceae bacterium
GAAGCCATGGCTGGCGGCGCCGGGTGAATCGACGCCGGTTACGCAATAACCGCGGCCGGCCAGGATCGCACCCAGGTAGCCGCCGGCGCAGCCTACGTCCAGCACGCGGCGGCCGTTCCCTGAAGACGGCAGGCTGGCCAGCAGCAGGCTGTGGCTGCTGTACGGACTGCCCTTCAACTGATAAGGGGTAGCTGCGACCGAGACCATCAAGTCAGATTATCCCGCATTCCACTGCCATAATGACTGTGATGCGCAAAATGAACGATAGGTGGCGCCGCCAGTTACCCCTTCCCTTGGTGCTGCTCTTCACTGCCCTTGGCGGATGCAACGGCGGACTGACGCCGCATGGCCCAGTCGATCCGGCGCTGGCCGCCTTCGTTTCGCCGGATGCCGTGGCCCTTTTGGGCGTGAACATGGACAAGCTCCGCACGACGCCCCTCTATCGCAAGCTGGCGGATGCCGGGCGTTTGCCGCACTTCGACCAGTTCCGGGCGGATTCGGGCTTCGATCCGAGCCGCGACATTCGCGGGCTGCTATTGTCCAGCGATGGCAAGAGTGCGCTCGCGGCCGCACAGGGAGCGTTTCCGGCCAAGCCGCCCGGTAGTCCGCGGGAAAGCGAATACCGGAGCTACACGCTTTACGCCAACGACCCGTGGGAGTCGATCGCGTTCATTGGCAGGAATATTTCACTGGGCGGTCCCACGGCATCCGTGCGCGCGGCCATCGACCAATATAAGAGCGGCGGCCACGGTGCGCCGCACGATTTGATCGGGCGCGCCCAAGCGCTTCCCGCCGATGTACAGATCTGGGGGGTGGTCGCGGGTTGGCGCGGGGCCACGCGGGACCAACTTCGGGCGATGGGCAATCTGGGCAATCTGGATCGCGTGCTGCGATCGGTGGAAGGGGCCAGCCTGACCGTCGATCTGCGCGCCGGAGTGCATGCCGCCTTCAAGGGAGACTGCCGTACGGAAGCCGACGCCAGGAGCCTGGCGGATTCTTTGCGCGCGCTGGCCGCGCTCGCCCGTATGGGCATCGCGCAAAATCAACCCGGCCTGGCGCGCGCGTTCGACGGTCTGCAAGTTTCGGAGGAAGGCCGGTTGGTGCAGATGCACATCGACATCGCCGAAGAACTGGCGGAGCGCTTGGTAACCGTGGGTGGGACTTAAAAGTCCCGCCCTGGAGTTTGGACATTTGGTGGGGCGCGCGTCTACGCCGGCAGAGGGTCTCCAGACCCGATCCTTGGCGAGCCTAAGCTCACCCAGGCGGGACTTAAAGCCTTCGCCTCAAGAGCGCGGCCTGGATTTGGTCCAGTCGATTCGTGATCCGTGTTCTCGCTATATCGGATCAATCCCGTTGGATCCCGGCGCAAAACATGCTCGGTGCGCCACCCCCGAGAGTAGTCCCGTAGAGGTTCGGCCAAAGACGGCATCCAGCCTGGAGACCGTGCCAAAACCCTCATAGAATAGCGATGCGAGTTGCGACTGATGGGCGCCTCGAAGCCACAGATCAACCACAAATGGGCGAATAGGGGAACGGGCAGATGCTCAACCAGGCAGACCCAAGGCCCGGCAAATCTCTTTCAGGACGCGGCCGTATGCATCCATTAGCGAAGATATCCGTTCACTAACCGGCAATACCGAACCTGTTCCCCCTACTTGAGTCGGCCATCGCCTAGCTGGAAGCAGTGGTGGCGGCAGCGGACAATTGGGAGTTGGAATCGCTCCAGATCGAACTGACGCTGGCGCCAGAGCTGATGAAGAGCGCCGCGGATGCAAGCGCGACGAACGCCATCAATAAGGTGTACTCGATCAAATCCTGGCCTTGCTCGTTTTGCCAAAGCCCTTTCATGACATCCTGCATTGAGATCTCCTCTAGTGAAATGGGATCTGGAATCGATACCGATGCCAGCCGATACTATTCTGCGTATCACTTCCGCTTACAAGCAACGCTGTGTTTGGATAACGATAACCTGTGTTAGCCGGATGGCCATTGGGCGGCTTGAAATTTGCCTTCTCGACCCACGATTCGCGCGAACGCCACTTCCGGATCGTGCGCGAATGCGCAGATCCATTCGCCGCGCGCGGCTTCTCCCAGCCAGTGCAGCTTGCTGTCGATCGATTCGACCGGATCCAGATCGAAGGCGGTCACCCAGGTCGGCGTGACGTGTGCCGCGCTGGGCACCAGGTCGGAGAGGAAACAGAAGGTGCGGCCCGCATCCGACGCCGTGATTATCATCATGTCCGGCGTATGGCCCGGCGCCAGGCACATCCAGACCCCGGGCGCCACTTCGGTGTCCGCATCGATCAGCCGCATGCGGCCCGCCTCCACCAGCGGGTCGTAATTGGCATCGATGTAGGCCACGCTATCGCGTGGATGGCGGCGATGGGCATGCTCCCACTCACCGCGCCGCGTATAGTAGACGGCCCGCGGAAAGGCCGGCCGCGCGACGCCCTGCGTCAGGATGGTGTTCCATCCGCAGTGGTCCCAATGGAGGTGGCTGTTCACCACGATGTCGATACGCTCGGGCTCGATGCCCGCGGCCGCGATGATCTCGGGCAGCGGCACCGGCGTGGGGGGCAGCTTCATACGCTCGCGCCGGCGCGCATCCAGTTTGTCCCCGCCCCCGGTTTCGAGCAGTATGGTATGCTCCCCCGTTTCCACGATGTAGCAGTTGAACCCCAGCGGCACGCGATTCAAATCGTCGCACTGCGATTCCCGGCTCCAAAGGGTTTTAGGAACCACGCCGAACATCGCGCCGCCGTCCCACCAATAGATATCCTCGCGGACCAGGGTGATGCGGAAGCCGCCCAGGTCGATCGCAGGAACGGCGGACATAAGTTAGAGGCCGCGAACCAACTTGCGGCCGCGATCGAACAGGTCGGCGGCGTCCTCTACCAGTTGGCGCCCCTTGTCGATCATTTCCTTGCTGCGGTCGTATACTTCTTTGCCGGTTCCGGTGACGGCGTCCTTTCCCTGCTGGGTCTTATCGGTGATGATCTGGCGGGTTTGCTTCCCGCTCTGCGGGGTGAGCAAAATGGCGGCGGTCATCCCCACCACCGTGCCGGCGACAAACCAACCAATATTGTTCGCCAGATTGTCTTGTGCGTCTTCGGACATGCGAATCCTCCGTGTGAGATCGAACTTTCATTTTATGTCATCGGCGTTATCCTGGAAATATGAAACCCCAGCCGGACACCTCGCACCAACTCGACATGGTCACCATCTTCAGCTCTTCCAATCACGATGCCGATATGGAAGTGCAGGCCATACACAGCGTCCTGGAGGCGAATGGCATTCCTTCTTTTGTAGTGGAACCGGGTCCGCTGCCCGTGCTGGAGTTCGAGGTCCAGGTTCCGCGCGAGCACGTGGAAGAGGCCGGCCGTGTGATCGCGGAGGCCCAGGCAGCGGGTCCGGCAGCCGCGGCGGAAGCCGAAGCCGCCTCCGAAAACTGAGATCCGCCAAACCCGTCCGGAGCGTCCTGCACATCAAGGCCGCCCGTGGCGCACGCTTCAGCGGGCGCCCCCGCGGATGCGGGTGAAACAGCGGCGAGACCCCCTGCGGGGCATCGTCGAAAACCGTGGGGCGGGCAATCATGCCCGCCCCCCAATTGGGTTTTCAACGGAGTGTGCCGGCGGGACTTTCAAGTCCCGCTCTGGCCTGCAGCGATTCAATCGGCGGGCTCGGGCTCGTCCTGTGGAGGGCGATAGAACCGCTGGCCGCAACTGCGGCAGCGATAGGGCACTAATCCTACGACCCTTACCAGCCCGTCCAGC
Organism: Bryobacteraceae bacterium; assembly: GCA_050011755.1. Lineage (GTDB taxonomy): Bacteria > Acidobacteriota > Terriglobia > Bryobacterales > Bryobacteraceae > Bog-159. Next base: position 3,774 of record JBEKIM010000145.1, read on the forward strand.
AAGCCTTTGGGCATCGACCGGCGCACGTCCAACCAGCCACACTCGGGACAGCGCGGCCCCTTGCCGCTCTCACTTTCGATGGCCGGTTCGTCCATGCCGTTCTTAGTGTAACAAGCAGCACCAGCGGTCGAAACGGCGATGCCCAGGCCTTCTTGGGCGGGTTAATACTCCCGCATCGTCTTGATGCCCGGCTGCGGCAGCGGATACTTACCCTCCGCATCGGCGATCAAAGGCGCGGGGCCGTCCATCGTCAGCTTATCCACCCCAGGCGCAAACTCGTGGTCGTGATTCATCATCTGATCGAAGGTCACCAACTGCCCGGTGTGCGCCGAGAAGCGCCCCATCGACGCGACCAGGCTGGCCTCGGCGCCGCGCTTCACCTCGTTGTATGGTTGATCGTTGCGAATGGCCGCGATCAGATCGTCCCACTCCCAGTCATAAGGCGAACGTTCCGGCTGCGGGTATGCCCACACCAGATTCTCAGGCGCGGGCACCTTCTGGCCGCTCTGCCACCGCGGGATGTTCTGCCCTTTGTAAATGCGCGTGTGGCCAGGCGTGTGCGCGTTGGTGGAAACCGCGGCCGAGCCTTTCGAGCCGTGCAGAAAGCTGGCGAATTCGTTGTGTACTCCCGGCATGTTGCGGCCATCGAAAAACATGTGCGTGCCGTCCGGGTAGGTATACTGCACGGCATAGACGTCGAAGTTCTGGTCGACCGCATCGCCCCGATACTGCCGCGCGCCCAGGGCCATGGCCTCCACCGGCCAGGCGCCCTTCATCCACGAAAGCTCGTCGATCTGATGAATGTAGTAATCGCTGAAGACACCGCCGCTGGCCCACAGAAACCCGTGGAACAGGCGGATCTGGTAGAGCAGTTCGCTGGCGCCCGCGGGTTTTACCGGCGCCACGTCGCCACCCGGCCCCATACGGTAGCCGCGCATCGCGACGATGTCGCCGATCTGCCCATCGCGGACCCGGTTGAGCAGTTCCTGCCGCGCGCGGCAATGCCGCACCATCAGACCCACTCCCACCTTCAGGTTCTTGCGGCCGGCTTCTTCGCCGAGCGCGATCATGCGCCGCGTGGTAGGCCCGTCCACCGCCACCGGCTTCTCCATGAATACGTTCAGACCCCTGTCGATGGCGTAGCGGAAATGGACCCAGCGGAACGCCGGCGGCGTCGCCAGGATCGCCACGTCGCCCGGCTTCAGGCAGTCCATCGCCTTCTGATAGCCGTCGAAGCCAATGAACTGCCGTTCCTGCGGCACATCCATTTGCGCGGCGAAGGGGCCGCGCAATTTGCCGTGGCTATCGCTCAGCTTAGCCGGAAAAACGTCGGCCATGGCCACCAGTTTGATGGGCCCGTTCTTGATCCCCAGCGCGTTCTCCGCTGCGCCCGTGCCGCGCCCGCCGCAACCCACCAGCGCGATCTGAATCGTGTTGCTCCCGGCTGCGTGTACGTGCGGCAGGGCGATCCCGGCCAGGGTGGAAACCCCGGCGATGCGGCCGGCTTCGCTCAGGAACGCGCGGCGCGACGTGTTTTCCTTTGTCTCGATCATTCCAAACACCTCGTCCGATACGTTAATTCATTTCACCGCCGCGTGGCGGCGCGCGCCTTGCTAGAATTCAAGCTCAGCCGGTGGAGGTTCGATGAGAAAGATATTGTTCACGCTGTTGCTGCCGTTTCTGGCCAGCCCCCTGTTCGCCCAGGGAGCCCCGCCGCAGGGCGCGCCCGACCAGCCCTACATCATGGAGTATTACTACAAGGTCCAATGGGGGCATCAGCAGGAATTTCTGCAACTGTTTCTGAAAAACCACTACCCGCTGCTCAAGAAAATCGTCGCGAGCGGCCGCATGCTCTCGGTGAAGATCGAGCAACCCGCCAACCACATGACAGAGGATGCGCGCTGGGACTATCGCGTCACCATCCGCTTCCGCAATTCCGCGCTGGCGACCACCGCCAATCCCGATGAAGAGCGTCTCATCCAGCAACTCTGGCCCGACCAGGACACTTACCGGCGCGAGGAACAACGCCGGTTCGAGATCCTGCTGGCGCACTGGGATCTTCCCCTGACCGATATCACGCCGGCGAAGTGAGGGTTAGTCGTTACTGTGTGGCGTGCCACTCCAGCACCACCATCGACACCTTGGGTGCGTCGCTTTCGAGAACCAGCCTGTATCCGTTCTGCGGTCCGGGTTGCTCCACTACCTTAATCCCGGCGGCGCGTTTCGGATCCCACGTATAGGTCGTGGCATTCCAGCCATTCTCCGCCCCAGCCTTCTCGGTAAGCGGCTGCGAATACCTGGGGTCCGCCGTGAAAAGGGTAATGCCACTGGCTGTCAGTTCGCCGGGATAGGCGCTGACCCGGGCGGGCACCGCCGGCAGCAGTCCGCTGAGCGAGCCGGATGAGGCGTGATTGCGTTCCAGCACTAAACGGCCATTTTTCGCCAGCTTGCCCGTCCAGATGATTCTGCCCGAAGCCGCCGTTGTGGCGGCCGTGGGTTTGGGTGGCGCGGCTACCGGCGCAGCGATTGGAGCGGGCGCCTGTCCCAGCACCGATGGCAGGCTGGCCGGCGCGCCGGCCGTGGCATTTTCAATCGGTGGCAGAGCGAGCGTCGGTGACTCCGTGGAAGTACGCCGCGGCGTTCCTGACGGCGCCCGGAACGGAATCGCGCGCCGCACCGGTTCTGGAGAAACCGGAGTTGGAAGAGTGACAGCGGGCGACGCTTGCAAAGCGGGCACCGCCGCGGGTACCTGTGCGGTTTCCACCTTGGGCGAAGGTTCCGGCTTCTTGGCAGCCTCCACGCGCGACGACGTCGCCGGGACGCTCTCACCGGGCCTCAGAAAACGGGTGGTCTCCGTCACCAGCGGGCCCTCCGGCACATACACCGTCAGACGTACCGAAACATCGCCGGACTGTCGCGCATAGAAAATGTTGCCCGAGCGCAGCTCGGCCGGCGTCAGGTTCACTTGCGTGCGCACGCCGTGGTCCTCGATTTCGATCGACCCCGCAATGGCATGCTCGATCGGCCGGGCCGCGCGATCCCAAGCGATCCGGAGCTGGCCCTTATTATCCGCGGCGGATAACGTCAAGCCCTGATGCGAAGGCTTCAGCAGCCAGAATCCTAGAACCGCAATCACCAGCAGGAGCAGCCCCCAGGCATAGAGCTTCGAACGTCCGCCAGGTCTGGGGCGGCTCTCGACCGCGGGCGCCACAAAAGGTGGTGCCGGTTCCGCGGGTTGCTCCAACCTTGCCGCCTCCGCGATCGTTGCGATTCTCGCTTCCGGTGCCGCCGCGGGCTCCGGCACAACCGGCGATTCCGGAATCGGAGGGGACGCCTCCGGCTGGGCTGCCTGGGGAGCAGCCAACGGCATCAGCGTGAATTCGCGGTAGCTGCTTTCGGAATGAATCGAGCCATCCTGCTCGCGGAAAAAGAAACCCGCGCGCGTAGGGGCAAAACTGCCGGGACGGACAATCAGTCCAACATGCCAGGGCTGCGGAAAGAAGCGCTTGAAGAATGCCAGGTCCGCTTCGGAAAGCAGAATCTCGCTGCGCGTGTGGGCGCGATACCAGCCGACCGGCTCCATGCGTGCCAATTCCGCATCGTCGCGCCGCGATTTGAGCGTCTCCGATAGGGCCGCTTCATCCTTCTCCGAAAGCAGGAAGGACGGACCCTTTGCATACTCGCAGCCGATCGGCCGCCAGGCCTTGATCCGTACCACGTTCTTTTGATGCGTGCCAAATAAGATGCCGCCGGTTTCCACGCCCCCGTGAGGCACGCGATGGTATCCCTCCACCGCGATCATCCGGATTTCATCGAGCACCGCTCCGGCATATTCGATCCGCAAGGAGTGCTCGGGAGCGGTCCAGGTTGCGAATTTCGGCCCCACAGCCATTCCGGTCATACGTCTGTGCCCATCTGGGTGCTGCAAAGGTTACAATCACTAGCTTAGGTCATTTTAGCGAGACTCATCGCATGGCCGATCGGAGGAACAACATGGTCGGGCGTCGGGCTGGGTGGGCACCTGCGGTGACCCAATTTCTGGCCATATTCCTGTGCCCCGTGCTGGCGTGGTCCGCCACGGTGCCCCGCATCGAGGTGCTTGAAGGCGATGGCGCCATCAACAATATCCGCTTGCACCACGCCAAGGAACCCGTAGTGCGCGTATCGGATCAGGACGGCCACCCCATCCCGAACGTTGCGGTCACTTTCCTACTGCCCAGCGAGGGCGCCAGTGGGACGTTCGACGGTAAGACCTCCCTCACCGTGATGACCGACAGCAACGGCCAGGCCGTGGGCCGCGGTTTGCGGCCTAATGCCGGCGCCGGACAATTCCAGATCCGGGTGACGACTTCATTTCAAGGCCAGGCGGCCACGGCCAACATCGCGCAAACGAATGCGGAGCCGGCCCAGGGCGGGATATCGTCCAAGACCATCCTCATCCTGGCGCTGGTCGGCGGAGCGGCCGCCGCCGGCGCGGCAGTGGCTTTAGGCAAAGGGAAGTCTTCTACCAGCACTACGCCCCCGCCATCCGGCGCGGTGATCAGCCCGGGTAGTCCGACCTTCGGTCCACCCCAATGAGCCATAACCTTCTAAGATCGATTGCGCTGGCCCCCTGGGTGGCGGCTGCCGCGTGGGGACAGCTTACCGTGACCTGCACGCCGGCCACGCTTCCGGACGTCGTGCAAACCGTAGTATCGGTGTCGTGTTCCGCATCCAGCCTGGTGATAACACCCCCCGTGGCCTGGAGCATCAGTGTCGGCAAATTGCCCCCCGGCTTATCGCTCGATTCCGTCGGAGGAACGATCGCCGGCACCCTGCAAGATCCGGCTGGAGCCTTCAGTTTTACCGTGCTGGCGACCGACAGCAACCCGATCCTGCCTCTCACGGGGACCCAGTCATACAGCGGCGCCACGGTCGATCCATTGACGTTGAGTTGCACGTCCCCAGCCGGACCGCTCGAAGTTGGCATCGCCTATTCGAATACCTGCACGGCCACGGGCGGCACGACGCCCTACACCTGGTCGATCGGTGGCAGTATCGTGCCTCCAGGCGCGTCGATTACGCCAAACGGCACGGGCACGTCCGCTACCGTCACCGATACGCCCGCGGCGTCGCTACTGGCCTACCAATATAGTGTCGTAGTAATCGACAGCACCAGCCCTACCACCCTCAGGAAGACCCAGCAGTTCACCGGTGCGATCGGACCGGCCATCACCACCGCCTCGCCGCTCCCCTCCGCGCCCGGGGGCGGCAGTTACTCGCAGCAGTTTACGGCCACTGCGGGAACGTCTCCATACTCCTGGGCTGCGACCGGGCTTCCGGTATGGCTGAGCATGAGCAAAGCCGGATTGCTCTCGGCCAGTTCGGTCCCTGCAACATCCAGCCCCGTCAGCTTCACGGCTAGCGTCACGGACAGCGCCGGCGCCGCCAGCAGCGCCACGTTCTCGCTGTCGGTCACGCCGGCTTTGACCATCACCACGACTTCGCCGCTGCCCGCGGCCACCATCGGCACACCTTACAACCAGACCATGGCCGCCAGCGGCGGCACATCTCCTTATCAATGGACCGTATCGACCGGCAGCCTGCCGGCCGGGCTGTCGTTGTCCACCGGTGGCGCGATTACCGGAACACCGTTATCCACCGCGGTTACGGCTGCCTTCACGGTGAAAGTGACGGATAGCAATAACAACACCGCATCCGGTCCCTTTACGCTGCCGGTAACCCTGGCCATCACCACCACTTCGCCGCTGCCCGCCGCGGCAATCGGCACGAAATACAACCAGGCATTGGCGGCGGTTGGCGGCGCCCCTCCTTATCAGTGGACCGTGGCGAGCGGCAACCTGCCGGATGGATTATCCCTATCCAGCAGCGGCGCGATTTCAGGCACGCCCCTGGTCACGGCCGTAGCGGCCACGTTTACGGCCAGGGCCACGGACAGCACCAACACGGCGGTTTCCGCGCAGTTCACTCTGCCGGTAACGCTGGCCGTCGCTACCACTTCGCTTCCTTCCGGTACCGCGAATGCGGTGTATCCGTCGACTACCCTGCAGGCGGAAGGCGGCACGCCTCCCTACAGCGGTTGGGCCGTGGCCAGCGGAGCACTGCCCTCCGGCTTGACCCTGAACTCCGCGACGGGCGTCATCGCCGGCACGCCCGCCACTGTCACCGGCAGTCCGTTCTCCTTTAAAGTGACCGTGAAGGACAGCACCGGCAGCACTTCGGCCGCCCAGTCTCTATCTATTGCGGTTAATCCCGCGCTCACCATCACCACGCCGTCGCCCCTTCCCAACGGCACGGTGGGAGCATCCTACGCGCAGACTCTGGCCGCCACGGGCGGCGCGGGCGGATACACCAACTGGCTGGTAGTTTCCGGGGCGCTGCCGCCTGGCCTGACGCTGAATTCCGCCACCGGCGCGATCGGTGGCAAGCCCACCACGACTACCGGCAGTCCATTTACCTTCGGCGTCACCGTCCAGGATAGCGCCGGCAATACTTCGCCCACCGCCAGCCTGACCCTTACCATCAACGCGGCGCTGGGGATCGTGACCACCGGGCTGGCTAACGGCTCCGTCGGTACGCCATATAGTTCCACCCTCACAGGCACGGGAGGGACGCTTCCGTATACATGGTCTCTCGCGACCGGATCCGCGCCTTTGCCAGGCGGTTTGACGCTGGCTGCGTCCACCGGCATCATTAGCGGGAATCCAAACACCGCCGGTACGTTTCCGTTCACCATCCAACTGGCCGATAGCTCAGCCCCGCCGAATACCGTCACCAAACCGTTTACGATCACCATTGGGGCGGGCCTCACCATTACCATCACGGCGCTTCCCAACGCGACCGTAGGAGTCGCCTACTCCACGACTCTCACGGCGGCGGGTGGCACGCAGCCTTATACCTGGTCGATCACCAAGGGATCGTTGCCTTCTCCGTTGGTCTTGAACTCCTCCACTGGCGCGATCGCGGGCACGCCGGCGGCAGCCGCCACGGCCAGTTTCACGGTTACCGTCACAGACAGCGCCTCGAACACGGCCACCCAAAACCTTACGCTGACTATCGTGACGCCTCCGGTGATCGCTACCACCTCGCCGCTGCCCAACGCCACCGTGGGCTCCGCGTACTCGCAGGCGCTGGCGGCTTCGGGCGGTACGCCACCCTACTCGTGGACGGTCTCGAAAGGCAGCCTTCCCAGCGGATTGTCGCTATCTACTGCGGGAACCATTACCGGCACGCCCGGCGTAACCGGACCATCTACCTTCACCGTGCAATTGACCGACGCTACCGGCGTCACCGCGACCCAGACGTTCCTGCTGACCGTCGTTACCGGACTGAGGATTTCGACGGCATCGCCATTGCCGATCGGTGAGGTGAACATTCCTTATTCCCAGACGTTCGCCGTATCGGGCGGCGCCGCCCCTTATACATGGCTGGTCATTGGGGGAGGGCTGCCGCCAGGTGTGACGCTGGCCCTCACCGGTCTGCTCAGCGGGACCCCCACGAGCGGGGGCTCCTTCAACTTCACGGTGCAGGCCACCGACAGCAACCACACCACCACCAGCGCGGCGTTCGCGCTGACCATCGCGCCGGCGCTGGCTGTTTCCACTCCGGCCTCGCTCAGCGGCGGTTCGGTGAATACCGCTTACTTGCAGACCCTGGCGGCTACTGGCGGAGTCAGCCCATACACCTGGACGCTGACCGCCGGCGCGTTGCCTAACGGCCTGAACCTTGCGGCAGCCGGCACCGTGGACGGCATCCCCACAGCCGCCGGAACCTTTACGTTTACCGCAAAGGTCACGGACTCGCTGGGTGGAACTGCCAGCCGGCAATTCAGCATTGTCATCGCTGCCGGTGTTGTCGTCACCACTCCAAGCACTTTGCCGGGCGCGATTCTCAACATCCCTTACTCGGAAACGCTGCAAGCCGCGGGCGGCACGCCACCCTACACCTGGATCAACACCGCGGGTTCGCTACCGCCGGGACTGACCCTCAGAAGTAACGGGACCCTCAGTGGTTCACCGGCTAACGTGGGCACCTTCTCCTTCACGGTGCAGGCGACCGACAGCTTGGGCCACCAGACCTCCGCGCAACTCTCGCTCACCGTCTCCTCGGGGCTCAGCGTGACCACCAGCACCCTTCCAGACACAACCGTGGGAAGCTCCTATTCGCAATCCCTTTCGGCAGGCGGTGGGACGCCCCCCTATAACTGGTCGCTTGTCGGCGGATCGCTGCCGGGCGGGCTGAGCCTCTCCTCCTCCGGATCGATTACCGGTACCACCAAAGCGGCGGGAACCTTCTCATTCACTGTCGAAGTCACCGATAACGTCTCCGCCACCGCAACCAAGCAACTCAGCATTGTCGTAGCAGGCCCGCTCTCGATCACCACGGCGGCAACCCTGCCTGGCGCGTCCCTCAACGCCAGCTACACGCAAACGCTGTCAGCCTTGGGAGGTACACCGCCTTATACCTGGGTGTTGACTGCGGGAGCACTGCCGTCGGGGCTCTCGCTCAGTTCGGCAGGCGCGATTACGGGCGCCGCCAAAGCGGCTGGGACGTTCCAATTCACGGTGACCGCAACCGACAGCGCCGCGGCAACTGCCAGCCAGCAGTTCACTTTGACCGTCGGCGGCGGGCTGGCCATTACCACTACTACGCTGCCCGGTGGGAATGTGGGCATCTCGTATAGCCAGGCCCTCACGGCGACCGGCGGAACGCCACCGTACACCTATACGATCAGCGCGGGATCGCTGCCCCCCGGCATCGCCATCAACGGTGACATCCTCGGCGGGACGCCGGCAAAGCCGGGCTCGTACACTTTTACGATCCAGGTCGCCGACAGCGTCTCGGCCACCGCTACGGCACAATTCACCGTCGCGATTGGCGGTTTGGCCATTACCACGTCCGCACTGCCTGTCGCGGCCGTGGGCACATCCTATTCGCAAACTCTATCTGCCGCGGGAACCGCCCCTTACACTTGGACGGTCACCACGGGCGCGCTCCCCGATGGCTTGTCGCTCGATTCCTCCAGCGGAACGATTGGCGGCACGCCCACGGCGGCGGGCACTTCCAATGTGACCATTCAAGTCACCGACAGCACAAGCGCAATCGCCTCGGCGTCTTTCACCTTGACGGTGATCTCCGCCAGTTTCACCGGCCTGCCGACTACCGCATCCTCCGGGCAACAATCGACCTTCACGCTGACCCCGGGCGGCGCCTATCCACAGGACATCGCCGGACAGGTCAAACTGACATTCACGCCGGATCCTTCGCTAGCTTCGCCGGCCGACGATCCGTCCATCCAGTTCTCGACCGGCGGCGGCACCGCGGATTTCACCATACCGGCCAACAGCACCGCGCCGGTGTCTTTGTCGCTACAAACCGGGACCGTCGCCGGCACCATCGCGCTGGCGGTGAGCTGGCAGGCCGGCGGCGCGGCGCTGGCCGTACCCGCCGCTTTGAACCAGACGATTCAGATCGCGCCCGCCGTGCCTGTCATCAGCGGGGTTACCGCGACTACTACGGCGACTGGCTTCCAGGTGGTGATCACCGGCTATTCCAACACCCGCGAAGTCTCCCAGGCAACCCTGCAGTTCACGCCTGCGTCGGGACAGTCGCTGCAAACCACCAGCGTGCCGGTTCCCCTGACCAGCGCCGCGACTACATGGTTCGGGAGTAGCTCTTCGGATCAGTACGGCGGCCAGTTCGTGCTGACTCTGCCATTCACCGTGACCGACGGCAGCGCCGGCGCGATCGGATCCATTTCGGTGCAACTGGTGAATAGCCAGGGCACATCGACTTCGGCCGGCGCGACTTTGTAATGTGCTTCATTCGCTCTGAAGTGGAACTCGACGACGTGCTTTCCGCGCCCACTGCCGCGGATGCCGGCGCCATGCGTGCCATCGAAGGCTGCCTGGTCATACTCGGCGCCGGCGGCAAGATGGGTCCCACGCTGGCTATGCGTGCCGGAAGGGCGGCCGTCCGGGCCGGAGTATCCAGACGCGTCATCGCAGTATCGCGCTTCCCGCATCCGCAAGTGGAACGGGACCTGGGGGGCTTCGGAGTGGAAACCATCCGCGCGGACCTGCTCGAATCCGGCGCGCTGGCGCGGCTGCCCGATGCGCAGAACGTGATCTTCATGGCGGGCCGTAAGTTCGGGTCGACGGGCGCGGAGCACCTGACTTGGGCGAGCAACGCGTATTTGCCCGCGCTGGTGGCCGAGCGTTATCGCGCGGCCCGGATCGTGGCCTTTTCGAGCGGCAACATCTACCCGTTTGTTCCGGTTGCGAGCGGTGGCGCGACCGAGGAGACCGCGCCCGACCCCGTAGGCGAATACGCCCAATCGGTGCTCGCGCGCGAGCGCATGTTCGAGTACTTCTCGGCGCGCCACGGTACCCGGGTCTGTCTGCTGCGGCTGAACTACGCCGTGGAACTGCGCTATGGCGTGCTGCGCGATATCGGCGCCAGGGTGTTCGAGGGCCGGCCGGTAAACCTGAACACGGGATATGTGAACGCGATCTGGCAGGGTGATGCCAACTCGGTTTGCCTGCGCAGCTTCGCCCTGTGCGCGTCGCCGCCCGCGGTGCTGAACGTGACCGGACCCGAGACCCTAGCCGTGCGCGATGTGGCCCGCACATTCGGCGAGTTATTCGGGCGGGAGCCGGTGTTCGAAGGGTGCCCGGCGGATACCGCCCTCCTGAACAATGCGGCAAAGTGCCGCGGGCTTTTCGGTGCGCCGGCGGTGAGCGCGGCGACCGCCATCGAATGGACCGCGGAATGGAATCGCCTCGGCGGGGGAGACTGGGGTAAGCCCACCCACTTCGAAAGCCGGAATGGGAGGTTCTAATATGCCGCTCATTTGTGGAGACTTGGCCGACTTCGGGGTGGTCCTTCTCCCGCCCTCCACGACGGAGTATTTCGAACTGCTCGCGGACATCGAGCGAAGGCTCGAAACCAGGCCGGAGGGATCGCCGCCGATCGAAAAGGACGCGATCAGCCGCGTTTCCGAGCACGATACCAACAGGTGCGCAATACTGCTCAATAAGGCACAGGTGGCCATCGCCTCGGTGGCCTACGTTTGGGTCAATACCGGGACTTTCTTGCCCGGGACGAATCCCTCGGTGCTCCTGCCGTTCGGCCTCGACCCCCGCAGCCTGAAGATCAACGCTTACTGGTCCACCATCTTCCCCGGATCCAAACGCCTCATGATGTGCGATGGATCGTGCTTTGGCGACAATTCGGACGTGAGACCGCCTGCCGCGGATGAGTTGGCGGGGGAGTGGGACTGGTGCCGAGGCGGGAGCAGGCGCGATCGGGTGCCGGAAAAGCTGACGCTCGACGGGGTCTTCTTCTTAGATGGCGGCTTCGCGGGACCCAACCGGCTGGGGTCCTGGGAGGACACCGTGGCTGCCGCCGAGGCGCATTTGGCGATCGCGGTGCTGGCGCGCGAAACTCGCACCAAAGGCGACCCTCCGGCCCAATTCTTCGATCAAGTCCATGCCATCACCGGGCAGGTGAGTGAAGAGCGCAGGCCCCCGTTCCCCTTTGCGCGCCTTCGGCAAGCCAAACCGCCCGACCCCGAAGAGTTCGGCAAGTACGCGCGGCAGATGGCAGGCTCGCGCGTGGCGAGCATGCGCAAGAGTTTGGGCGACGAAGCGGAGCTGGAGCGTGTCGCCGCATGGGCGGATGCGCCCGTGCCTAAGTTTCATAAGCTTTGAGGCGCGTCGATAGGATGGGCACCCACGCAGTTGTCGCGCACGGCGGCGGTCCCACGGCTGTGATTAACGCCAGCCTGGCGGGGCTCATCGAAGAACATAGGCGACAAGGTGGCGGCCTCTACGGAGCGCGCTACGGGCTGGCCGGACTGTTGCGAGGCGAACTCGTGGACCTGCTGATACCTTCTTCTATACCGGCGGAAACGGCTCCATGGACACCGCGCTACGCATTGCGCGGTTCGCGCGCGATGCGAATTACGATCTGCAGGTGATCGGGATTCCGAAGACCATTGACAACGACTTGTGCGTGACCGACCATACTCCGGGGTACGCGTCCACTGCGCGGTTCTTCGCCTGCGCGGCGCGGGATGTGGGCGAAGACAATCGCTCGCTGCCATCGCCCGTATGTGTGCTCGAAACGCTCGGCCGCAATGCGGGATGGATCGTGGCTGCCACCTCCCTTGCGCGGCGCCGCGAAGACGATGCCCCGCACCTGATCTACTTCCCCGAGCGGCGCCTCAGCCTGGATCGTATAGCGGCGGACGTGGAGCATGTATACCGGCGGCTCGGACGCGTGGTCGTCGCGGTGTGCGAAGGCCAACTCGACGAGCGCGGCCAGCCTTTTGGGGCGGACGTGGATCGCGCCGGGGTCGCCGTGCAACGGCTGGCATCCAATCTGGGCCACACGCTGGCGCGGTTATTGAACGAGAAGTTGGGCATCCGGGCACGCGCCGAAAAGCCCGGGTTATTGGGACGCTGCTGCGGCGAGTTTGCGGTGCCGCTCGACAGGCGTGAAGCGTTTGCCTGCGGTCGCGCGGCGGCGGTAGCGGCGGCCAATGGCGAATCCGGCGCGATGGTCGCGCTCCGGCGCGATTCGAGCACGTTTCTCACGCCGCTCGAGACCGTGGCTCGCGTGGAGCGAGTATTGCCTCCGGAGTGGATTCACCCGGACGGGAACGATGTGACGGAGGAATTCCGGCAGTATGCGGGGGGGCTTGTAGGCGACGTACACGAGTGGGCACGGTTGCCGGGGCCCGGTGCCGCGTAAGATCTATCCGAATATCTGAAACCCGGGCCGATCCATCGGCGTTCATAGCAATGATAGAAGGTAAATATGCGATTTCGCGTTCTCTCGCTCGTCCTGCTGGCTGCGGCGTTGACCGCCCAGATGCCCGACGTGGTCATCCGCACCACCACCCGCCTCGTACAGGTCAACGTTATCGTGACCAAGAAGGGCACGGCCGTTCCGGGCCTGAAGAAAGAAGATTTTCAAGTCTTCGATGACGGCAAGCGCCAGGAAATCAAGCAGTTTTCCGAGGAGACCCGCGCCCTGCTCCCGTCGGTCGCCGAACCATTACCGCCCGGCACTTTCACCAATCAGCTCGAACAACGGGCGGGCACGCCGGCCGCCGTTACGGCCATTCTGCTGGATGGCGTCAACACCCGCTTTTCCGACCAGACTTACGCTCGCCAACAGGTGGTCCAGTTTTTGAAACAGATCCAGCCGGAGGACCGCATCGCCATCTATACTCTCGATACGCATGGCCTCAAGGTGCTGCACGACTACACCACGGATTCCTCAGACCTGTTAGCCAACCTGGCGAAGTATCAGGGCGATATCGCGCCGGACGTGACCGGGACCGGCAACTTGACCGATCCGCTCGGTGGATGGCTGGGAAGCCGGGGGAACAGCTTTGAAAGGACCTTCTTTCTGAATGACCGGATACTCCAGACCCTGCGCGCCATCGAATTCATCGCCCAGAATCTGGCTCCCTTGCCCGGCCGCAAGAACCTGATCTGGGTTTCCAGCGCATTTCCCTTGCAGTACGGATTCCTGCGAACTCCCAGCAGCGGTGGCGGCGGCATTTTGCCCTCGGCCTCTCAGGGCGGGGCGCCGCACATGGGAGGCAGCACGACTTCCCACAGCAGCATGCCGCGCGCGCCGCGCGACCAGCAATCCTGGACCGCCGACGCCGACCGCACCATCCGCGCGCTCAACGATGCCAACCTGGCGATCTATCCCGTGGATGCGCGCGGCCTGGTGGCTTCCGCCTCGGCCCGCGTGGCCTCCCGCACGTACAACAATCAGGCGACCATGGAAGAATTGGCCGCTCGCACCGGGGGCCGCGCGTTCGTAAACACAAACGATATCGCGGGCGCCATACGGACCGCGGTCGAGGATTCGTCGGTCACCTATACCCTCGGCTTTTACCCGCAAAACGATAAGTTCGACAATGCGTTTCACAATTTGAAGGTGAAGGTGACCGACTTTCCGCACCTGGAACTGCGATACCGCAAAGGCTACGTGGATCAAAGTACACCCCCGCAAGATCCGCAGGTGCGCCGCGCCGCGCTGCGTGACGCCGTTCTCAGCCCGATGGACGCTAACGGCATCGGGGTGCGCGCTAAGATCCAGCAAACCAGCGCCGGCCTCGATGTGACCCTGCGCGTGGACCCGAAGACGGTTCTGCTGGATCCCCAGGGCGACCGCTGGGCCGGTAAACTGGACCTTCTTTTCGTCGAAAACGACCCGCATGGTAACGAGACCTACGGCGTCGATGACACCGTCTCGCTGGAATTGAAACAGCAGATGTACGATCGTGTCCAGCGGGAAGGATTGACCTACCACCGCGTACTCCCGCGCAATGCCCAAGCCGCCCAGGTGCGCGTCGTGGTGCGGGATGCCGCCACCGGCGCCGTGGGCAGCGTAACGGCCGCCTTCAATGCGATTCCACCGCAGTAGACAAGGTCCACGCGGCAGTTGAACCCAATCGGCTGAGCCGCGACCGGCCGAGCCGCGACCGTTAGGGAGCGCCCCAGCACGCGCACGGCGTCACCCTGCTCGGCAATGTCGATCGCGCTCCCGGCTCCTGTCTTCTTCGCTAGAATATTCTTTCACCTTCAACGAGCGACACGCTCAAGGAGCAACATGGAAACCTGTGATATCGGCCTGATCGGCCTCGCGGTAATGGGCCAGAACCTCGTCCTGAATATGAACGACCACGGCTACCGCGTGGCCGTCTTCAATCGCACCGTCTCGAAGGTGGACGATTTCATCGCCCACGAAGCCGCCGGCACTCAGGTGGTGGGGACGCATTCCGTCGAAGAACTGGCGCAGGTGTTGAAAAAGCCCCGCCGCGTGATGCTCATGGTCAAGGCCGGCGATACAGTTGACGAAATGATCGCGCAACTCACGCCGCACCTGGAAAAGGGCGACATCATCATCGACGGCGGCAACTCCCACTATCCCGATACCAACCGCCGCACCAAGGCTCTTGCGGATCAAGGCATCCTGTTCGTCGGCACCGGCGTATCGGGAGGCGAAGAAGGCGCGCGCCACGGCCCGTCCATTATGCCTGGCGGGAATCCGGCCGCATGGCCGCATGTGAAGGAGATCTTCCAGGCCATCGCAGCCAAGGTCGAAGACGGCTCGCCATGCTGCGACTGGGTGGGCGAAAACGGCGCCGGTCACTACGTCAAGATGGTGCACAACGGCATCGAGTACGGCGACATGCAATTGATCTGCGAAGCCTACCAGTTGCTGAAGGATGGCCTCGGCCTGACTGCGGACGAGTTGCACCAGGTTTTCGCCGACTGGAATAAGGGCGAACTCGACAGCTACCTGATCGAGATTACCGCCGAGATCTTCACCAAGCGCGACGACGATGGCGCGCCGCTGGTCGATAAGATTCTGGACACCGCCGGCCAAAAAGGCACCGGCAAGTGGACCGGCATCAGCGCGCTCGATACGGGCACACCGGTCACCTTGATCGGCGAGGCCGTATTTGCCCGCTGCCTCTCCGCCATGAAAGACGAGCGCGTGGCCGCCTCCGCCATCCTGGCCGGCCCGAAACGCACGTGTGCCTCGTACCGCGAGGCGTTCATCGAGGATGTGCGCCGCGCACTCTACTGCTCCAAGATGATTTCCTACGCCCAAGGCTATATGCTGTTGCGCGAAGCGGCCAAGGAAGAGGGCTGGAATCTCAACTTCGGCGGTATTGCGCTCATGTGGCGCGGCGGCTGCATCATCCGTAGCCGGTTCCTCGGCAAGATCAAGGAAGCTTACGACAAGAATCCGCACCTCACGAACCTGTTGCTCGACGATTTCTTCAGCCAGACCCTGAACGGCTATCAGGATTCCTGGCGGCGCGGGATTATCCACGCGATTGAATACGGCGTTCCCACGCCCGCGTTCTCCACCGCGCTTTCGTTCTTCGATGGATACCGCACCGCGCGTCTGCCCGCTAACTTACTGCAAGCCCAGCGCGATTTCTTC
>JBEKIM010000146.1:0-14296 GCA_050011755.1 Bryobacteraceae bacterium
GCCTCGCGTCGGCTCTGGATCACCCGCACATCTGCACCATCTATGAAATCGGTGAAGACGATAGCCATCTCTTCATCGCCATGCAGTATCTCGAAGGCGAGACACTGTACCAGCGCATCCGGCGCAAGCCGCTCGCTATGGATGAGCTGTTCGAATTTGCCATCCAGATCGCCGACGCTCTGGATGCCGCCCACGCCAAGGGAATCATCCACCGCGATATCAAGCCGGCGAACATCTTCATCGCCGGCGCGCCCGGCACGCGCCGCGGTTCTGTCAAAGTGCTCGATTTCGGCATCGCCAAGCTGGCCGCGAACGAGGAGGCGTCTTCGCAGAGCGCCCCCGCACTCACCCTCACCGGCATCGCCATGGGGACGGATGCCTACATGAGCCCCGAGCAGGCGCGCGGGGAGCCCTTGGATCCTCGCTCCGACCTGTTTAGCTTCGGCGCCCTGC
This sequence comes from Bryobacteraceae bacterium, assembly GCA_050011755.1. GTDB lineage: Bacteria > Acidobacteriota > Terriglobia > Bryobacterales > Bryobacteraceae > Bog-159. Next base: position 454 of record JBEKIM010000146.1, read on the forward strand.
TCTACGAAATGGCCACGGGCCACCCGGCCTTTGCCGGCGCCACTACCGCGCTGACCCACGAAGCGGTCTTGAACGCGGATACGCCTTTGCCTTCGCGGCTCAATCCCGCGCTACCGGCGGGCTTCGACACCATCGTTTCGAAGGCGCTCGAGAAGGACCGTGAGCTGCGCTGCCAGACCGCGGCAGAGTTACGGGCCGACCTGAAGAGATTGAAGCGTGACACCGATTCTGGCGGGTCCGTAAGCGCCGCTGCTGCCGCGCCGCAAACACATGCGCCGGTCCGGCCGCGGATCGCGACACGCGACTGGCGCCGCTGGGCCGTTCTCGCCCTCATCCCAGCCGCCTTGGCCGCCCTGGCGATTGCCTGGCATTTCCGCGCCCCCCGCACGCCGCCCGCGCAAATCACCGAGCGACAACTGACTGCCAGTTTCGGCGCGCCGGTGCTTGACGCCGCCGTATCTCCGGATGGAAGTTCGGTGGCGTATGCGGACAACAGCGGCGTTTATCTGAAAATCATCGAGACCCTGGAAGTCCACCAATTACGATCTCCGGAGGGCGTCCGCATCTACCAGATTGCCTGGTTCCCGAATAATCGCAGCCTGCTGCTCTCGGCCATGGCGGGATACGGATTGCGAACTCAGCTTTGGTCCGTGTCCGTCTTCGGTGGCGCGCCCAGGTTCATCCGGAACGACGTCCGGGATGTGTCCGTCTCGCCGGACGGCTCCCTTATCGCTTTTACCACCAACACACAGGATGCGCTCTGGGTGATGAACACCGCCGGCGAACAAGTCCGGGAGGTGGTTACCGCCCCGCAGGGCTATTCGTTCGAGGATCCGGCCTGGTATCCGGGCACGCGTAACATCGTGTATTCCTCGGTCGAGCGCGCTTCCTACAAGAGCTCCTTCCAATCGTTCGATCTCGAAACCGGCCGGCCGGCGGGGTTTCGTTCGCCTCTCGGAAAGGCGGGTGAATTCTGTATCTTGCAGGATGGTAGGGTCTGGTTCCTGAGCACGAACGAAAGGGGCACAGCGCTTGATGAACTGCAGGCTGACCTGAATGCCCGGAGCCCCGCGTCCGATCCTACTCCGATCCGGCAATGGGACGGCATCGTCGCCTATCGGCTGACGGCTTCGGCCGATGGAAAGCGCCTGGCTGTCCTGCGGAGAGTATCCGAAGGCGGCGTCTTCGTGGCGCGGTTGAAGGACGGCGGCAAGCGTTTGGAGGATATGCGCAAACTCGAACTCCGCGGCAGCGACAACGCGCCCCACGCCTGGACGCCCGATGGACGCGCGGTGGTTTTCGAATCCAATCGCGACGGGACGTACCACATTTTCGAGCAGGAACTCGACAAGCCGGCCGAGGACAGCATGCTGGTTAGTCAGCCACACGCTCAACGTGCCCGATTTAGCCCCGACGGGAAAGTACTGTTCTACCGGACGACGGGTCAAAACGGCGCAGAGAAGCTGATGCGCATGCCTGCTTCCGGCGGGCTGCCCCAGGTGCTCGTAAACGATCCGGGGCTGCGAAGCTACTACTGCACCAGCCTGCCCGTCAATTCCTGTGTGGTGGGGCTTGAGGAACACGACCAACTGGTGGTTCGCCGATTGGACCCCGCCGCGGATCCGCCGCCGGCCGGGTTTTCACCTTCACAACTCCCCGAACTCGCGCGGACCGATTATCACCCCAGCGACTGGGGAATTTCGCCGGACGGGTCGAAGCTGGCCATGGTTCGCCCGGACGACCAGGAAGCCCGCATCCACATCATCCCGCTGTCTGCGGATGGCCGCGGCCAGACCGACGTAATCGTCAAGGATTGGACCAGCCTTTTCACCCTGAATTGGGCGGCAGACGGCAAGGGCTGGTACGTCTCCAACGTGCTGCTTGCGAACGGAGTCGTTCGCGCAGCGGGCTTCTTCGCCTATATCGATCTCACCGGGAAGGCCACTGTGTTGAACGCTCCGGAATCTTTCATTCCGTCTTGGGGTGTGCCATCGCGCGACGGCCGGTATCTGACCTTCGAAAGCGCTCCGGGAACGGTGAACGTCTGGGTGACCGACGGTCTCTGACAAAATCGCCGGTCTTTGACAGTTTTTGAAATCCGTTCTCGCTTATGGGGTAGCGGCGATAGAGAGGGCCTTCGGCTTTTGCCTTCCCGCGCCGCCGTACACGCGAAAAGGAGACAAGCGATGCCGTTAGCCGTTTTCATGGTGGGACATGGCGCCTGGTATCCCAAAGACGGATTCTTCCAGTTGCCGCCGAATTGTTCGTTCTCGATGGTCGTCGACATTGGCAAGGTCCTCAAATCCCGGGACCAGATCAAGGTATGCGCGGGCAAGTTCGAGCGCGACTACTCGCGAACCATTGGTGGTGAGGGCGGCTCGACCCGGACCTGCCCCAATATGAGTTGGCTGGGGGATAACGAGACTCAACTGACTGTCTGCCGCGCGGGGGTCGAGTACAACACGAAAGATCAGCCGGCCATCATGCTCCATCCGAAAGAGAGTGACGGTAGCGTGAAGCTATCGACCTTTTTCAAACATGCCTGGGCGCGCATGGCGATGGACTATCATGCCCGATTCGGCGAGGTTCATTTCGTTTGGAACTGCTGTAGCTATGTCGGTTTGAACCCCTCCCACATGGGTGCGAGACTCGGGGTCAATGCGGCGCACACCGGCGAACTCTATGACCATGTCTCATACGTCAGGGGAGTCTCCAGATATATAAATACATTTACTCACTTTTGAAGCGCGCCGCGCGATTTCGGGTTGCGCGATCCGATAATAGCCGTCTTATAATTGTGGTCCTGTACCTCGTAGAGGAACTACTGTGACCATTCGGCGGCCGCTTGTCGCATATCGCGCAGGTCTGTTCTGGGTGCTCATGGCTTCGCTTACCTGTGCAACGGCCCAAGATGAATCCCGATCGCTGACCACGCTTTACAACTTCCAGGGAGCGTACGGCGACGGCGGCGGTCCCGTTGCCGGAGTGCTTTACGGCTCGACCGAGGGCGGCGGCGACAATGCCGCCATTGGCTGCCGCGGAGTGTTCGGGTGCGGCATCATATTCTCGTTGGCTCCGCCGCCGGGCGGCCCCACTGCATCCGCGGCGATGTGGAACGAGACCGTCCTTTACAGTTTTACCGGCGGCAGCGACGGCAGCTTTCCGACCGGCTTGGCTGTCCGCAATGGCAAAGTTGTTCGGGACTACCGGCAATCTCGGCAGCGTGGGCGATGGCTCGGTGTTCTCCCTGGTCCCCACTGCATCGTCGCGCGGCGATTGGACGGAGACCGTCCTCGATAGCTTTCAAGGCAGCAATGGCGCCGATCCGGTCGCCGGCGTGACCATCGACCAAGACGGCGCGCTATATGGGACGACCTCCAGCGGCGGGGCGTGGGATCTTGGCACGGTCTTCAAGATCGCGCCACCGGACTCAGCCGGCGGATCGTGGACTGAAACCATTCTGTATAGTTTCAAGGGAAGCGATGGCTCCGTTTAACGCTGTAGGTAGTCTATTTGTCGACGCCTTCACTCTGCTGGCCTGTGAGCAGCTTGATGCAGCCCATCACCGCCAGCATCAGCGCGAGACAAGCGATGATGCCGGGGTTGAAGGCCAGATCGGTTTCCAATTCGCGCAGCAGGTTCCCCCAGGAGGGCAGCGGATCGGACACGCCGAGCCCGAGCAATCCCAGGTTCGCTTCGCTCAGGATGAACAACGGAATCGACGTCCAGAATTGGGCCAGCAGCACGGGCTTGAGATTGGGCGCCACCTGGCGCAGGAGCAGGCGGAAGCCGCGGCATCCGCAGGCCCGCGCCTGCAGCAGGAAATCCGAGTTGCGCAGGTCGCGTACGCCCGCGCGAATCACGCGCGCCGGCGCGGCCCAGCCCAGTACGCCGAGCAGCGCGAACGTGATGAGCACGGACGCGGACGGCGAAACGTTCAGGGGTAGCAGCGCGCGCGCGGCGATGAGCAGGAAAATCCAGGGCAGGGAAAGCATCAGATCGATGGCGCGCGCGGCGATGCGGTCGACAAAGCCGCCGCGGTAGCCTGCGATTCCGCCGATCAGCGCCGCCAGTATCGTGGAAAATACCGCCGCGGCGGGCGCCAGCAACAACGAGATGCGGGTGGCAACCAGGAGACGCACCAGTCGGTCGCGGCCCAGGGAATCGGTACCCAATGGAAAGCGCCAGGAAATTGACGCCCCCGGAAAATCGCGAAACTGGCGGGCGTAGGATGCGCCCGCGATGCGATCCGAAAGAATCGCCGCCAGAAACAGAAACGCCAGAAAGATCCACGCCAGCCGGCGCCACTGAAAAGGCCATTTGAGGAAACGAGCGATCATGCCTGCACCTCGGCCCGCCTGCCGGAAACCATGTCTGCCAGGGCGTTCGTCATTTGGGTGGCCAGCGTCACCAACATGGTAAGGGTCACCAGCAGCGGCAGGTCGCGCGCCAGTGCAGCCTTCCAGGCAAGCTGTCCGACGCCCGGGAAATCGCAGATCACTTCCACGGCGACGGCCGCACCGAAGGCCATGCTCACCGACACGCCGGCTAGGGCGAGCATCTGCGGCGCGGCCACCGGGACGATATGCCATAACAGAATGCGGGCGGTTCCGATGCCGCGCGCCCGGGCCGCCATTACATGCGGCTGCAGGGCGGCGTGGGACAGTACGTTCCGCAGATACTGAAAGACCCTGGGGAACACGGCCAGCGCCATGACGGCGCGTACCGGTCCGGCATAAACAAAGATGAGCAGTGCCAGGGCGGCCGATGGCACGCACAAGAGCAAACTGCTCACGCTCGCGGCGAGGACATTCCAGACACGGCTGGGATAGATCAATCCGGGCAAGGCGAAGGCCAGAGCCAAAGCCCACCCGCCGAGAATGCCAACCGCCATCAGTTGCGCGGTAACCGGCCAGCGTTCGCGGAGCAATCCGGCCACCGGGCGATTCCAGTTCCGGGAGAATCCCAAATCTCCACGCAGCATCGCGGCCGTATGGCGTACCGAGTAGGCGAAGAAATTGTCATGTTCCGGGCGCAGGGCTTCCTGCGCGCGCAGAGCCGCAACGTCGCGCGCCGGATCGAGTTCGTGCTCATCCACGCCGAAGCCCGGACTGAGACGAACCAACGCGGCCGTCAGGAATCCGCCAATGACTACGGTGATGGCGAGCGATAGCAGCGCGCGTGCGAGTTGGTTGAGGAGGCGCATCAATTCACCTGCTCGGATGGGCCCCCATCCGCGCCGACCGTTTCGAAGCTGCCGGGCGGCAGCAAGTGGATCCCGTTGGGTCGTGCGGCCTTGGTCGAGTGCTTCGATTTGTACATCCGGCGATCGGCTTCGGCGAGTAATTGTTCGGCATCCGAACCGTCGTCGGGATAGAAGGCTTCGCCCACACTCAGGTGGATCACGCCGGCGCCGTGCAGGCTGCCGGCGTCGTAGGCGATGCTTTCGAATTCGGCGATGCGGCGGGAGACGGCCTCCCGATCGCTGCCCGGCAGTAGGATGACGAACTCGTCGCCGCCCATGCGCGCCACGTAGTCGTATTCCCGGCAATTCTCGCGCAGCACGTCCGCCACGTGGCGCAACACCCGATTGCCTTCCAAATGGCCGAACAAATCGTTGACCTGCTTAAAGCCGTCCACGTCGCAGACCAGGACGGTCATCGGTTCCTGGGTGCGCCGGCAGCGCGCCAGTTCGCTGTCGAGGCGCAGGAACAGGGATCGCGCATTCGGCAGCAGGGTCAGGTAATCGGTGGTGGCGGAGTCCTCGGCAAGCTGAAAACGCAGCGCGTTCTCGATGGCCAGCGAGACTTTGGAAGTAATGGCGAGCAGGATACGCAGGTGGTCGCGCGAAAAGGCGTCCTTGTCGGAACGGTACAGCGTCAGTGTGCCGATCACGCCATTGACGCCTTCAAGCGGCACCGCTAACGCCGACAGCAAGGTGCTGAAGCGGGTTGGATCGTTCAGATATCCTGCCTCCACCGAAGGGTTGCCGTTCAATATACTCTTGCGATTTCCGGCGACCCAGCCGGAAAGCCCGGCCCCCATGGGAATCTCGAGCGAAGAGAAGAATCGGTAGTTCTCACCGTTCACATAGTGCGGAATGAGGACCTTATCGCGGCTGACATATACCGCAATGGCATTGTAAGGCACCATCTTCTTCAAACGCATGGAAACCACCGACAGAGTCTCGTCCAGACTGAGCGAGTTGCCTATGTCCTGAGTAAGTTCGAAGAGAAGTTGCACTTCCTGGCGGGCAGCCGCAATGGACGAAAGAAAGTCGCCGCCCACCCGCGCCTCGATAGGATGCGGCGCTTCCAGGCCGGCGCCGGGTTCGATCCCTTTGGAGATCTTGAGTTCGGTAGATAACCTGGTTCCCTGGGGAGGCTGCGCCTGGGCCATTTGTTCTAGCTCCCGATAGCGCCTCGCGAGCACTTTCACCACCGCGGGATCGAGCGACTTGCCGGACAACAGGAGCACCTGTTCCATGGCTTCGTCCATTGGGACGGCGCGGCGGTATTGCCGGTCCGCAGCCAGTGCATCCAAGCAATCGACCGCCGCCAGAATGCGGGCGCCTAGTGGGATCTGATGGCCTTTCAAACCGTCGGGATACCCGGAGCCGTCCCACTTTTCGTGGTGCGCGCGAACCAGCGGCACGACGGGGTACGGGAACGAGACGCGCTGCAAAATCTCGGCGCCCACCACGGGATGGATCTTCATCTTCTCGAATTCTTCGGGTGTCAGGCGCCCCGGCTTGGAGATGATATGTTCTGGGATAGCCAGTTTGCCAATGTCGTGCAGCAGGGCGGCGGCGCGGAGAGCTTCCAGATCGGACGCGGAGAGTCCCATCTCTTTGCCGATTTCGACGGCGTAAACCCGCACGCGCCGCAGGTGCTCGCTGGTGGTGTGGTCCTTGGCTTCGATGGCTAACGCCAGCGCTTCGATCGTCCGCAAATGCAGGCCGGCCATCTCTTCGACATGGCGCTTCTCGTCGCTCAGCCGGTCCAGGTACATGCGGTAGGAACGGTGGATGAAGTAAATGATCGGCAACAGCAGCACGGAGCCCTGCCAATGCACTTGCCGGCTGAACAGGTTGATCATCCAGGCGATCGACGAACCCAATATGTAGAAGGGAAAGGACCAGAAGAAGGTCCGCCGCCAGACTCCTCCGAGCCCTTGGTGCTCCGCCAGTGCGGTCGCGGCCGCCATCGGAAAAGTGTTCAAGACGAAGAACAGGAGCGCCGCCAGCAGCAGAAGGAACGGTCCGGCGGTTCCGAACGCGTAGACTGCCGGCCAGTGATAGAAGCGGTAAGCGATGGCGATGGCCGTCGCCGTGCTCGCCACATGGAAAGCAACTTGCGCGGGACGCTGTTTTTGCGGGGACTTCCAGACGCACAGGATCAGGGTCCCGGCGCAACTGATGACCAGGGTCTCGCTCAGAGACATCTCCGCGAGGCCGATCAAACTAAATAGAAAGGATACCGACATGCTGCCAGGTATCCCCGGCAGGTTGACCTTCATGCCGGAGGCCAGGCTGGATAAAACCAGGTAGAAGCAGAATCGCGCGAAATCTTCTGTGTGCCACGGATATACCGCGTTTGCCATGAAGCCCGCGCCGACGGCGATGGAGAGGGCGGCGAAGATACGGGCTCTCGGCGGCATCCAGGTTACTCCAGGTTAACGCCTGTAAGCCGGGAATTCGCGCGTAAATGGCGCCGGTACCCCCGGTACCTGACCTTTGGGCTGCTTGTGCTATCAACCAAAGTTGTAGTCATCTGGGAAAGATTGCATTGCGCTCGGGCGGCGCGTACCATATAGTTATAATGAGTTGTAAATGCCCGGCTTTCAATAGTTATTGGCTGTTATGAAGTACCTGCGGTACCACGGTTTGTGAATACAAAGGCCGCACTTACAAATAGATAACACGGCTGAGTTATCGAAGGTTAACAGCGGCGGTAAGGGCTGAAATCGGAAGCGATCGGACTAAGGAGAAACGAGCGTCATGTCGACTGGTTTTACCGCGGGTCAATTGGAATCGGGTGCCGCACCGCCGCTTTTGGCGTCGGACCGCAGCGGCGCTTATGTGACGCGCGATAAGATCCGCCGTTTCGTGCCGCCCGCGCCGCATACGCAGGAGCAGGCGGGTATCAGCTCCGCGCTCATCGAAGATCTGTTTCTGCGCCACGTGCATTTGAAGAGGTGCAACACCATCGGCGCGCTCAGCGAGTCGATGGCGCTTTCCTATCCGATCGTGGAGCGCGTCTTCCGCGACGTGCGCAACCAGCGCATGCTCGAAGTCAGCGGCATGGTGGGGGACGATTACGTCTTCTCGCTTACCGGGGCCGGCCGCACCATGGCCGCGGAACGCTGCCGGATGTGCTCGTACGCGGGCCCCGCGCCGGTGAGCCTGAACGAATACCGCCAGGCCATCCTCGACCAACGTCCACAGGTGGTGGTAAACCGGGCGGCGCTGCGCCTGGCGTTCGGCGACCTAGTGGTCACCGACCGGTTGCTCGATCAGTTGGGGCCGGCGCTGGTGGCCCAGAATTCGATGTTTCTGTACGGGCCGGCCGGCACGGGCAAGACCAGTCTGGCCGAGAGGTTGTTGCGCGTGTATGGCGATCAGCTCGTCATGCCCTACGCGGTCGAAGTGGACAATCAGATTATCGTGCTCTTCGATCCGGCGGTTCACGAACGCGTGCAGATCGACATGGAGGATGGCGATCCGCGCTGGGTGGTGTGCCACCGGCCTTGCGTGATTGTGGGCGGCGAGTTGATTCCCAGCATGCTCGAGTTACGCCTGGACGAAACCTCCGGAACCTATGCCCCGCCGGTGCAAATGAAAGCCAATGGCGGAATGCTGGTGATCGACGATTTCGGCAGGCAATTGATCTCGCCGCGCGACCTGTTGAACCGCTGGATTGTACCGCTCGACCGGCGCGTGGACTTTCTCTCGTTGAATTACGGCGTGCGCTTCCAGATTCCTTTCGAAGTCATGATCGTGTTCGCCACGAACCTGGAGCCGAGCGAACTGGCGGACGAGGCGTTCCTGCGCCGCATCCCGAACAAGATACTGGTGGACGCCATCGCGCCGGACGTCTTCGACGAGATCTTCCGCCGGGTCCTGGTGAGTTTCAAAATGGGCTCGGACGACGGCGCTTGCGAATATCTGCGCCAACTATGCCTCGAGCGCGGCGGCGACTTGAGACCTTGTTACCCGAGAGATATGTGCCGGATCATCAAGGCACTGAAGACATACGAAGAGCAACCGTTAGGAGTGGGCCGGGCCGACCTCGACCGGGCCGTCGACTTATTCTTTGGAACCATGCAGGCGGGACATTCGAATTAGAGTGCAGCCCGGCGGCTAAGACGTGAGAGCTTCCTTGTAAGGAGAAATGATATGCGCGTCGAACGTACGGAAGACATCCGCACCGGCGAACGGCGTCCTTTTCAAGGCGCTGTAACCGTTTCGTGGCAAACGCGATCCGGGGAGATGAAGAGCATCCGGGCAAAGTGCCTCGATATCTCCGACCTGGGGGCGAGAATCGAATGCGAGGCGGCTTTCGAGTTTCGCGCGCAAGTTTATGTCCAGGCGCCGGCCCACGGCCTGATGGGCGCGGCGTCGGTGCGTTATTGCAGGCGAAAAGGGATGAAGAACATCGTTGGATTACTATTCAGCTCGGCGGCCGGCGAAGCGGAGACAGGCCGAAAGCGTGTCATCAAAGACCATCCGGGCGTGGAGAAACAATAACTCATGCATTTCGATCGAAGCATTCGTGCGATGACGCCGCAGGAGAAGCAGGCAAAGCGCGAGTGGGGCACCGGGGCCTGCCAGGCTCGGGGATGCACTACGCGGGCGGCCTACTTAGTGCTCGAGACATCGGGCGGGGAAGGCGACAGCGGTGAGTGGTGGCAATACTGCTGTGCGAAACACGCCAGGCAGTTCGCGGACCAGCATGGGCTGGAATTGCCTGCCACTGCGCCCCGCATGTCCCGCATCCTGGCGGCACACTAACGCAAGGCGGGGACCAATGGCGCGCAGCGGGCGGCGCCCCAGTAGCCATGCTAAAGCCGCGTGTCCGGCCACGCTAAAATGAGGGAATGAAAAACAGAGGGATCCTCCTGGTCGTCGCCGCTCTTTTTGCCCTGACGGTCTTCTACGCGGCCGATGTGAAGCTGGCGCCGCCCTACGCCACGCCATCCGCCAATAATGGCCCACACGTCATTCCGCAGCCGGCGGGCGCGCAGTTGCATGTGCCGGAAGGCTTCTCGGTGAGCGTCTATGCGGAGGGCTTCGAGCGACCGCGCTATATGCTCCTCGGAACCAGGGGCGAACTGCTGCTGAGCGACGCCGCCGACGGCCCGGCGGGAACCGTCTACGCGATCCCGCTGACTGCATCCGATGGCTACAAAGCCGGCGAGCGCAAGAAACTGATCACGGGTCTCGATCGCCCGTACGGGCTGGCGCTGTGGCACGAGTATCTCTACGTGGGCGAACCGGAGTCCATCAAGCGCTATAAGTACGATGCGAAGGCCATGACCGCCGGGCCGGGTGAGGAAGTGATATCGCTCAAAGGATTCGCACACGGCCACTGGACGCGCAGCCTGCTGTTCGATCGCGCGGGCGAGAAACTGTACGTCGGGGTGGGCTCGGGTTCGAACGTGTCGCCTGGAGAGGATTCCAAGCGCGCCGCCATCAATCGTTACAATCCGGATGGCAGCGGTCACGAGATCTACGCATCCGGCACGCGCAATCCTATCGGGCTGCACTGGTATCCGGGCAGCGATACGCTGTGGGCCGCGGTGCAGGAACGCGACGCATTGGGCGACGACCTGGTGCCCGATTACTTCACCCATATCCAGCAGGGCGGATTCTACGGGTGGCCGTACGCTTACATCGGCCCGCACGAAGATCCGCGCAACAAGGGCCAGGCGCCGGATCTGGTGGCCAAGACGATCGTGCCCGACGTTCCTTTGATACCGGCGCACCAGGCGGTGCTGGACTTCGAATTCTACACCGCAAAACAGTTTCCGTCAGAATTTCGCGACGGCGCTTTTCTGGCCCTGCACGGCTCCTGGAACCGCGCGCAGCGCGTGGGCTATAAGGTTGCATTCATCCCATTCCACGAGGGCAAGCCGTCGGGACCGCAGCGCGATTTCCTCACCGGCTGGATGATATCGCCCGAAAGCCGCGATGTATGGGGGCGTCCCGTCGGATTGCTGATCCTGCCGGATGGCAGCATGCTGATCTCGGACGATGGCGGAAAGAAATTGTGGCGCGTCGGCTATAAGCACTAATTGCGAACCCTACTTCTTGCCATAACCATGGCGGGTGCGGCTTTGGCCCAGACGCCGCAGCCGTTTTCGCACCGCGTCCACTTGGCCGCGAAGCTGGATTGTTCTCTCTGTCATGCGGCGGCGCTCACCAGTACCCGCCTGGACGACAGCTTACTTCCCGCGCAAAGTGTCTGCCTGAAATGTCACAAGACCGCCGACATCGGCGCGCCCATGCCGACACGCCTGGCGAGGTTCAATCATCAACTGCATCTAAGATTGGGCAACGTGGCGCCGCTCCTGGCCGCTGCCATCGATAAGAAAACATACCTGCAGCCGGCCGGCGCCGAATTACGCATGGATCTGAATACGCAGAATCCTTGCAAGGCTTGCCATCGCGGGCTGGAAGTCTCCGGCAATCCCGATCGTAAGACTCTGCCGCAAATGGCGGATTGCCTGGTTTGCCACAATGAGATCGATCCGCCATACAGTTGCGAATTTTGCCACGCGAAAGGCGCCAGGCTGACGCCCGCCAGCCATACGCCGGATTTTCTGGATACGCACACCGGCGGGAAGCTGGCTCTCGATAAAGCCACTTGCGCGGTGTGCCACGGGCGGAAATTCCATTGTCTCGGATGCCACTGAGTCATATGGAAGCCAAATTCAGCGGCCGGAGGCTAGTTCCTGCATGGTGGCCGCGATACGGGCGGCGGCATCCGGTCCGACCGAGTTTTCTTCGCCGTACCACGCTTTCTTGGCATTCTGCAGGTAGGGCGGTTTTTCGTCCCACTCCGCTTTGGGAATGATATAGCCGATCTCGTCGTCCGCCAGCCCGATCAGCATTTTGAAGGGTGCGTGCAGCATCGGTTTGATGGGCGTTTCGATGGGCGCGTCGGGGAAATCGGCGCCCGCATAGCGCTCCACGCCGCCCAGGCTCAACTCCGGATACATCTCGCCGGGGATCAGCGCGATGGCCAGCACCGGTTGGGCGCCCGACATGCGGATCAACCCGACAGAGGTGGTTGTGCCGCCGTCGCTGCTGGTTTTCTTGCGGCCCTTATATAGATCCGCCTGGGCTGCCATTTCGAAGCCGCGATTGGTTACCGGTATGGTGATAATCCGTTCGGCGAATTCGACCTTATCGATGCGCACGGGCCTGGCATGGCTGGCGGCCTCTGCCGCGAGATCCGCGATGCGCTCGCCGAGAACCTGCGTCTTGCGGAAGCTGTTCTCCGCCGCGATCTGGCCCGTCGCGGGATCTTTGAACCTGGCGCCCAGCGGCGACTGCATCCCGCCCACCGCGCCGTTCCAGAGCACCGCCATACCGCCCAGCTTGGATTCCAGGCGCTTGTAGAAGAATCCCGGATAGTCGGCGCTGATCTGGGTATTGCGGGAGCCTAGCGTCTCGGGATGGTTCGCCCAATTCACCACCGTGGCGATGGCTTTGCCGTTCTTGCCGGTAAGCGCCAGGACGACCAGGTCGGGATCGTGCACCACGGGCGGTCGATCGTCGTCGATGAAAGAATCCAGCTCCGCGCTATGGACCACCGCCACCGCCGGCGTGGCGGGCTCCAGGGCGGCGATGGCGCCCCGGGCGGCTTCGGCGATGCGATCCACTACCAAACTGTTGTAGTCATTGTCGATTCCGGATTGTCCCACGGCAGGGCCCCATAGCCCCATCGTGTCCGGACCTTCGTGCACGTGCGTGGAGGCCACCACCACATCCGCGTCTGGAACTTTCGCGCGGACGCGCAGCACGTCGTCGATGAAGAAGCCGATCAGGTCGACCTCGCACACCACCAGCGGCTGCTGGCCGGAACTGAAAGCCACGCAACGCGCATAAAGATCGTCGTGCACCGTTCTGGCCACGCGATTGTGTCCGAACCCCGCCATGTAGACGGGCGGGCGGTCCTGCAGCGCCGGGCTGATCACCGTCTTAAAGGCGCCCGCGCGGAACTCCCCGAGGAGAGATCCCGCGCAGGCCAGAAGCAGGAGGAGGCGCACCGGCTATACCCACCAGGCAGCGGCGGGCTGCTCTCTCATCACCAGGCCGTTCAGGAAATCGGCGGCTTTCCGCAGACCTTCCTCGGGCGATAAAAGGCTGTCCTCGTGCTCGATCGAGAGCACGTAATCGTATCCGAACATGCGCAGCGTGGAAGCGAATTCCTTCCACCACTCGCCGCCGTGGCCGTAGCCGCAGGTCCGGAAGATCCAGGCGCGGTTGCGCTCGTCGGTGTACGGCTTGGTGTCCAGCACGCCGGTGAGCGGCAGGTTGCGCTCGTAGATCTGCGTGTCTTTGGCATGCACGTGAAAAATGGCGTCGCCCAGTACGCGGATGGCGGCGATGGGATCGATGCCCTGCCAGAACATGTGGCTGGGATCGTAGTTGCAGCCGATCGACGGCCCGGCGATCGCGCGCAGCTTCAGCATGGTCTCCGGGCTGTACGCCACAAAGCCGGGATGCATCTCGATGGCTACCTTCACGCCATGGTCGGTCGCGAATTTGCCCTGCTTCGTCCAGTAAGGAGCCACTTTAGCCTCCCACTGCCACTTCAGGATTTCCAGATAGTCG
>JBEKIM010000147.1:0-14261 GCA_050011755.1 Bryobacteraceae bacterium
GGTTGCGCAGACTGCGGCCCAGGAGGGCCGCCGCCGACAGCAAGACGATCGACACCGCGATCTGAGCGACGACCAATGACTTCTGCGCCCACGAACGCCCGGCGCCAATGGCGCGGCCGGCGCCGCGCAAAGCGTCTACGGGGTCGGTATGCGAATTCATCCACGCCGGAGCGATGCCGAAGAATACTCCGGTCAGCACCGACACGGCCAGCGTGAAGAGCAGGATCGGCCAGGATGGCGCCGCCTCAATGGGGACGTAGTTGTTAGGGCCCGCGGTCTGGAAGGCCAGCCGCAGCATCAGCCTGGTTCCGGCATAGGCGACGCCGATGCCGAGAACGCCGCCCGCCATCGCCAGCAGCAAGGATTCGAGCAGCACCTTGCGCACCAGCCGCGCGCGCGAAGCGCCGAGCGCGACCCGTATGGACATTTGCGTGCGATCCTTCAAGCCCCGCGCGAGCATCAAATTCGCCAGATTCGCGCAAGCCACCAGAAGCACGCATCCCGCGGCGATCAGCAGCAGCTTCAGTCCGTCCTCATATTCATCCCGCATCGCCGCGACCCCCGCGCCGCCGGGAATGATGTGCAGGGTCTGCTGGCGCCAGAGTTGCTTTTCGCCCGGCTCCATATCCGGCACATGGCTGGCCAGCCAGGCCTGGAATTCCACCTTCAGCCTGGCTTCGAGCGATTTTGCGTTCACGCCCGGACGGACCCTTCCGATCAGGTCCAGAAAGTTGCCGTTCGGCCGCTTCAACCGCGCCGTGGCTCCATCGATGGTCAGTTCCGCGGTCAACGGCAGCCAAAAATCCGGCATGCCCCATCCCGCCAGTTTCGCGCCATAAAATCCCGGCGGTGCGACGCCGATTACGGTGAACGGGTGGCCGTTGATCTGGTAGCTGGCGCCCAAAACGGAGGAGTCGGCGCCATACTTGTCGTGCCAGATGCGGTAGCTCATCACGGCGACGGGGGGCGCACCCTCCCGGTCGTCGGCGTCCACCATCAGCCGGCCGATCCAAGGTTGTATGCCGAGGGTCCTGAAGAAATTGCCGGACACAAACTCGCCATTGCGCGTATCCGCCGGCGACGGCGATCCCGACCTGCGGACACCCAACGCCGCATTGCCGGCCTGCAGCGCCGCCAGGTCGACGAACTCCGGGGTTTGCGCGCGAAAGTTCTTGTATGCCTCCCAGGAGAACAGGGAAAAATCGCCGTCATCGCCCTGGGTGTATCCACCCCAATTGCAGCAGCGGACTTTATCTCCAATCCTCCATAATTCGTCCGGCCTGGTCACCGGCAGCGACTTCAGCATCACCTGGTGTACGAGGGTAAAGATAGCCGTTGTCGCTCCGATTCCCAGGGTTAGGGTGGCAATCGCCGTGGTGGTGACGCCCGGAGTTTTCCGAAGCTGCCGCAACGCCTCGCGTAGATCAATCAGCACTGGCGCCCCCATACCGTTGCGACATGAGCCAACCTATTCATCGCGCAAGGCGTCCATCGGTTGCAGCCGCGCCGCGCGCCACGCCGGCCCATAGCTGGCACCGAGCGCCACGATCGCCAACAGCGCCACGGCGCCGCCCAGTGTCAACGGGTCGCGCGGCGTGATGCCATAAACCAGCGATGCCGCAGCCTGCCCGGCCCAGACGGCCAGCGCCGTGCCCAAGGTCAGCCCGATCAGCAGCAGGATGACGGCTTCGCGCAAGACCAGAGCGATGACACGTCCGCGGCTCGCCCCGAGCGCGATCCGTACGCCGATTTCATTCCGTCTCCGGGCGACCATATAAGCGATCACACCGTACAACCCCAGCACGGCCAGCGCACCCGCCAACAAGCCAAAGGCGCCCGCCAGCGTCGCCATCAGCCGGTCGCGCATCAGCGAATCCTTAATCTGCTTGGTCAGGACCGTGAACTCGACGACCAGCCCCGGATGGATTTCGGCGACTGCTTCTTCCGCGGAGTGGTAGAACTCACCGAGGGGCGCGTTGGTACGCAGCACAAAAGTGCCACCGGGGCCCGGGTCGTCATCCTGATCCTCCGGCACGAACGCAATCGGGCGGAAGTCCTCGCGTAATTCGTAATATTTCGTGTTTCGCACCAGGCCCACGACCAGGAATAGCGTGTCTGGCTTGCTCGCCGATTCCTCCCGGCGGAACGACTGGCCTACCGGATTCTTTCCGTGAAAAATTGTGCGCGCAAACTCCTCGTTCACAATCGCCGCCTTCGGCGCCGTCAGACGGTCGTGCTCGTCAAAGTCGCGCCCAGCCACAAACGACGTCCCCATCGTCCGGAAATAACCAGGGCCAACGCGATTAAACATGGCATCGACGCGCGGTCCCGCCGAACCATCCGCCCAGGCATTCTGATCCCAGCCCGAGCCGCTGACCGGTGTCATGCCCACCTGTCCAGCCGACATCGCCCCCGTTCGCACGCGGAGCTTCTCGAGCGTCTGACGCCGCACTTCCAAGATCCGCTCCTTCGGAAAATGCGCCGCGCGATAGTCCACGCCGACCGCGACGATGCCCTGCGGACGGAATCCAGGATCGACAGCCAGCAGTTTCTGCAGACTCCGCACAAACAGCAGCGCGCCGGCCAACAGTACCAGCGACATGGCCACCTGCGTCACCACCAGCGCCCGGCGGAGGCTGAATTTCTCGCGTCCTGCCGTCAGCCCGCGGCCGCTTCCACGCATGACTGAGGCCGGGGCCACCTGGGTGGCGCGTAATGCCGGCGCCAGCCCGAAAAGGAGGCACGTGACCACCGCCATCGCGACGGTAAAGCCTAACACGCGCCAGTCGAAACCCAGCCCGACAAACATCCGGTTTTCCGGTGTCGTCAGAAACGCGATCAACCCGTGGCTGAGTAACACGGCGGACGCCGCGCCCAGCGCGGCACCCAGGAGGGCCAGCAGCAGGCTCTCGGAAAGCAACTGCGTGATCAGCCGCCCGCGCGAAGCACCAATCGCCTGCCGCACGGCGATCTCGCGCTCGCGCACGCTGGCACGCGCAAGCAGCAGGTTCGCAAGATTGGCGCAGGCGATCAAGAGCACCAGCCCGGTGGTGGCAAGCAGGATCCATAGGGGATCTTCATAACGCTCCCGCAACTGCGAGACGCCGGTCGCGCCCGAAGTTACGATGAGCTTGTTGGCCAGATATCCTTTGGCCGTGTCGGACCGATAGTCCGGCGGCAGTGTCTCGCGCATGATGGACGGAGAGACCGCCCGGAGCTGTGCGTTGGCGCGTTCGATGGTCCAGCCGGGCTTCAGGCGGCCCATCAATGAGAGCCACCATCCTGTGGGGGCGGGGATTCGTCCTTTGCCTGGCTCCCAGAACATGGGATCGGCGCAGATGGGCACCGCCACATCGAACCTGTGCCCTATCTCGACGCCGAAGAAACCGGGCGGGGCCACCCCGATCACCGGAAACGGCCTGCCGTCGAGCCGCACCGTGCGCCCGGTCACCGCGGGATCGCCGCCGAACTCACCCTGCCAGAAGGAGTACCCGATTACCGCGCCCGGCGATCCACAACCGGGCTGGTCGTCCCGCGCGCTGAATACTCGGCCCACGACGGCGGGTACCTTCAGGATGTTGAAGAACTCTCCGCTGACGAACAGACCTTCCGCATATCGCGCCTTGCCTTCCTGAGCGAGGTTGAATCCCTGCGCGCTCCAGGCAATCATTCCCGAAAAACCCTGCTGCTGGCGACGAACGCTGTCCCATAAGTTGGAAGTAAAATTCGCGCTGCGGGTGGACCACCAACCACCTCGGCGGGAGCCCTTTACGAAATCGATATAGCCCAGTTGTTGCGGTTTTTCAACCGGCAATGTGCGCAAGCGGATGGCGTCGATCAGTTGGAAAATCGCGGTGTTCGCGCCAATCCCGAGTGCCAGGGAAAGCACCGCCACGAGCGTGAACGTCGGATTCAGTCGAAGTTGCCGTAGCCCGAAACGCAAATCTCCCAAAAACCGGTCCATGTTGCCCCCAATCTTTATACTCAACTGGATCGAAAAAGTTACGAACAAAAACGGCCGCTGGAATAGGCGCCGGACATCGGCTTTATAATCGAGTTTGTTCAGGTAGCCAGGCATGGGGAGGTTCAATGACGGTAAGCCGATGGACGATCGCGGGAATCGTGCTGTTGATTTGCCGTTCCATGAGCGGTGCGGCGCTCGCGCCTACGCACACCGACGAATTCGCCGGACACCCGCGGGCGGTCGTCATCAGCGACATCGGGAACGAGCCTGACGATCAGATGTCGCTGGTTCGCCTGTTGCTGTACTCGAACGAGATCGACATCGAGGCCTTGGTGGCGGCGACTTCAACGTGGCAGAAGACCGTCGTGCATCCCGAAACCATGCGCGCGCTGATCCAGGCATACAAGCAGGTGCGGCCTAACCTGCTCCTGCACGCGCAGGGTTGGCCGGCGGCGGAGGATCTGGATAGCCGGGTCTACACAGGGCAGCGCGGATACGGCATGGCGGCCACCGGAAACGAGCGGCATTCCGAAGGAGCGCAGGCCATCATTCGGGCCGCCGACCGCGACGACGCCCGTCCTTTGTGGATCTGCATCTGGGGCGGCGCCAACACGCTGGCGCAGGCGTTGATCAAGGTGCGCGCCACCCGGCCGCCCGCCGCGGTGGATCGGTTTATCGAGAAACTGCGCGTATATTCAATTTCCGACCAGGACGATGCCGGGCCGTGGATCCGGCGCGAGTTTCCGGACTTGTTCTACATCGTGGAACCCTCGACACAGGCGGGAGACGAATACTATTACGGAACCTGGACCGGAATCAGCGGCGACGTGTACTATCGCAACGGCGCGGGCGCGGATTTCCGGACCGTTACCAATGAGTGGCTGGAGACGAACATCCGAAGCAAAGGCCCGCTGGGCAAGGCGTATCCGCGGTTCGCGTTCATCATGGAAGGCGACACGCCGTCCTTCCTGGGACTGATCGACAACGGGCTCGGCGCCTGGAGCAGGCCGGACTGGGGCGGCTGGGGCGGGCGCTATGTTTACCGGCAGCCCCACGGAGAGCCGCATGCCATCTGGACGCAAGGCGGCGATCTGTTCTCGCGCGTGACGTCGCAAGACACCGTGCGGGGAGCGGACGGCAGGGAGTATACATCCGACCAGGCGACCATCTGGCGATGGCGGGAAGCGTATCAGAACGATTTTGCGGCGCGCATGGATTGGACGGTTGCGGATTTCGCGCACGCCAATCATAACCCCGTGGTGGAAGTGAATGGCCAGGCGGGAACGGGACCTGTCATGCTGGAGGCGGAAGTCGGCAAGCCTGTTGCATTAGACGCCGGCGGTAGCCACGATCCGGATGGTCAAGCGCTCCATTACAACTGGTTCCACTACGCGGAAGCGGGCAGCACGGGCGCGAATCTGGCGGCTGTGACCGTCGCGGGCGCCGATGCCGCAAAGGCCGTAGTGACGCCGACCGCGGTCTGCCGCGCGGCGTGGCTACCGACGAACGCGCATTGTTCGGGTAACGGCACGGCCCACATTATCCTGGCCGTCACCGACGATGGGACGCCGCGGCTGACGTCATACCGGCGGATTATCCTGCAGGTGCAGCCGGTGCGGCGGGACTAAAAGCCCCGCCGGCACGCCGGCGGCCCGTGGCGCACGCTTCAGCGTGCTGCGGCGGACTTCCAGTCCGCCGTTAGCCGCCTGAAAAGGCCGCTGCGGGCATGATTGCCAGGCACATGATTGCCGCCCCCAAGGCGTGCGCATCCGCGGCGGCCCCGGTAAAGCGTGCGCCACGGGGTACCGGCAAGCTCAGTATTTTACGCCGGTGGGGCGCCCTTTGGCTTCGCCGCGCAGCCACACGAATACGGGTGCGTGCGGCGCGGGCGCGGGCCACGAAAGTTGGATCTGCAGCAGTTGCTTTTGCGGTTCGCCGGCAACCGCATCCGGGATGGATTGGACCGGCAGCCCATGCTGCGCGTCCCATCCGGCTTGTTCGATGGTGTCCAGATCCTCGCCTTTGAGCGTGCCCGCGTAGACGCCGTCGCCGAGTTTCCGATCGGTCAGGACGAACTGCTCGATGCGTGGCACGCGGAGAACACGGCCGAGCGGATATGGATCGCTGGACCCTTCGGACGACGTTACGCGCGCCTCCAGACGGCAGCCGGAACGGCCTACGGCGCCGGGATCGAGCGATAGAAAAAGCTCGCCCTCGCCGGCCAAATCCAGGCGCGAACCCGCATTGCGGTCGCCGGCGGCGAGGTGCAGAGCCTGGCGCAGCGCGCCGGCATCCGCGCAAGTCACATCCACCACGGGCGAATCGCCGCCATGGGCCACGGAGAGAGCGAAGCTGGCGGTGACGGCGGCGGGAATTTCATCGGGGTTCAAGTCCAGGCCGAAACTCTGGGGATAGGACTTGCGCACGGACACGATATGCGGCCGTGGACCGCGAATCTCGATGGCATCCGCCAATACCAGGGGCGCTTCGATTCCCTGCACCTGCATGCGCAAATCGAAATGCTGGTCCTGGCGGGCTTTGGAATTCAACTTAAAGATGGCTTCGCGCGCGGCGCCCGCGTGCGGGTGGGGAGCCAAGTCGATTTCGCCGGCCTCGGTGGTGAGCTTCTCGATGCGATCGACGCCGCTGCCATGCAACAAGAGTTTCTGCCCGGACTCATCAAGGTTAGGACGCAGGGGCAGATCGTCGAGCTTGGGATTCGGGGGCAGGATCGTGAGAGGAATCGGATGGGAAACGCCGTCGGATTGCGCCAGGAGCAGCCGGTATGCGCCGGGTTTGAGGCCGTTGGTATCGAGTTCGGCTTCGGCCGACTCCTGATCGCCGCCGCTTTGGCCATGCGGCAAGGTGAACGAGACCTTCACCGGACTGCCCTTGCGCGGGCTGGCGGGTTCGAGTTCCGCCTTCTCCAGGAACTCAAAATCCGCACCTTCCAGCTTCAGCGGGATGGGGCCGCTGCCTTCCACCAGCCGGTCGCGGGAATCGGCCGCCAGCTTGGCCAGTTTCAGGTCGCCGTAAGGATGCAGATAGACATCGCCCGTGACGGGCAGGCTATCCCAGTCCCAGAAGGCTTTGAGGCGATACTCGCCAGGGGCGGCCTTGGTCTTGCTCAAATCGAGCTGGACACCACCATCCTTCTGGATGGCCGCCGGCACCTGGAAGGAAGCGCCGCCCTTGGCCGGCGTCAACTGCCAGTCGCGCAGGCGGGCGATGGCTTTGGGGCCGTCGTCGGCATGCACGGCAATCGCGGATTTAGCGCCGATGGGGAGATGGGCGGGCGTGGCGAGCGAGAGCTTGGGTTCCGCGAGCTGCGGCAGGCGGTGCGCCCAAAGGTAGGCGATGCGGGTGTGGGCTTTGGCGGTCTGGCTCTTGGCGCAGAGCGCAAATTCGCCGGCGGCGGCAGGCTGCGCGATGATGGACAGAAATTCCGTCTCGGGAAAGAGCATGGTGTGCATGTTCTGAAAAAGAGACGCGCCTCCGGCGACCAAACCGACGGGGTTTCCAAAGAAGAGGCTGGCTACGGCGGCGGCGAGCCCGGTGGACTGCTGCATGACGGCGCTGCTGGACGCGGTGAGCGGGTCCATGGCGCTCATCGATGGCGACAACGCGTGCAGGAGAGCGAGAGCCTGCTGGTTGGTGGCAGCGTGAGTATCCAGGGCCGGCATCGACACGCCGGACTTGGCGGAGAAGCCGGCCAACGCCGCGGATACTCCGGCGCCGGAGGCTTCGGAATCCTGCAACTCCTGGATCAAGGCACTGACCTGGGCGGTCTGGTCGGCGTAATCGGCGAGTTCCGCCAGCACCTCGTCGTTCTTTTGCATCATGGCCTTGACCTTGCGCATGCTGAGCCCTTGGGGACCGTATACCAGGGCGATGACGGAAGCGTCGCGCGGTAAAACCCATACGGTGGACTTATCCGCGGGCGCCGGCTTCAGCGCTTCCAGCGTGGCGTCGGAATTCGCGGCAGGCGCCAGCAGGAGCGCGATTTCGGCCTTGTTCTTCACCGCCGGCGGGATATGCACGGGCTCATAGAGCAGATTCTGCCCTTTATGCAGCGAGTTCACCGAGCCGAGGGGAAGCACGGTACCCCCTTTGGGGGGCACCACGGAGAGCTTGAAAGTCCCCAGCGATTGACTGTTTACGCAGGCGTGGGGTGGCGCGGCGGCCACGCAGGGCGAGGAGAAAAGAAAAATGATTCCAACAAAGCGACGCATCACTTTATGATGACGCGCGGGCCGGGGGAAAAGGCGACGGGATAAAGAAAGCCCTGCGGGCCACCAAATGCGATGAAACCTCAATTTGGAGGGCGGCCAATCCTGGCCGCAGGAGTTTGGACATTTCTCGCGATGACTGGCCGCTTGCCCGTGGCGCACGCTTTAGCGTGCCGGCGGGACTTTTAAGTCCCGGTAAAGCCGCCTGAAGGCGGCTGCGGGCATGATTGCCCGCCCCCCAATTGGGTTTTCAACGGTGCGCCACGGGGCTGCGGATCAACAGAGTACTACTTGATGACGTCGACGGTGATGGTGGTGGCGTGGGTGACGCCTCCACCGGTGCCCGTGACGGTGATCTTGTGAGCTCCGCTGGTGGCGCTGGATGCGACTTTGATGGTCGCGGTCGAGGTGCCGGCGCCGGGCGCCGCGATGGTGGCCGGGCTGAAGGTTACGGTGATCCCGGTCCCCTCATTCGAAGCGGACAAGGCGACCGCGGAGTCAAAGCCACCGGTAACCGTGGTGGTGATCTTCGAGGTCTTGGTGCTGCCCTTGGTTGCGGTAATGGATGCGGGCGACGCGCTGATGGTAAAGTCCGGAGCCACCGGCAACGTCACGGTCAACGTGACCGTGGTGGTTTCGACGATAGCGCCGGCGGTGCCCTTCACGGTAATGACATAGGTGCCCTTGGCCACGGTAGAGGCGACGGAGATCGACATGGTGGAGGTTCCGTTGCCGGTAATCGAAGTCGGGTCGAAGACCACGGTCACGCCCGTGGGCTGGCCGCTAGCCGTGAGGGAAACGGGGGAATCGAAGCCGTCCGTCACGGCGCTGTTGATGGTGGTGTCGATGGTACCGCCATGCACGACTGTGACCGCGCCGGGCGAGGCGTAGATGGTGAAGCCGGGCGAGGGAGGTGCGGTAAGGGAAACGATCAGGGCGCTGCCGTTGGGGCTGCCCCAACCGGAACCCAGATCGTAACCGGGGGTGGCGGAGTAGCCATTGCTGCCGGCGGTGATGTCGTGGAAATCGGTGTGATAGCTGGAACCCAGCCCGATGGTATAGATGGCCGGATTGATGAAGCCGAGAGGGCTGCCGCCTTTTGAAACGGCCAGCTCATTGGCGAGGGCCAGGTAGGCGGCCCACATGGGCGCCGCGAAACTGGTCCCACCGTAATCGTTGGCGGTGCAGGTGGTTTGGTCGGCGCAAACGTAGAAGCTGTAATTCGAGTTCGCGGAAACATCCGGACCGTTGCGATAAACCTGGGAACAAGGGGTGCAGCCGGCGGCCGCCGCCGTTTGCCAGGAAGGAATGGGGAACTTGTCCGGCCCGATGCCGCCGCCGCCGTTGGCCCACACGGTTTCAGAACTCCAGGCGCCACCGGCACTCACGGTGTCCAAATCCGTTCCGCCCACCGAAGTGAGGTAGACGTCGTCGGAGGGATAAGTACTGGTAGAGGGATGCCAGGCGCCGCTGTCGCCGGCGGCTTGAAACAGATTCTGACCCTGCGCCGCGAATTCCTCGAAATACGGGTTGTCGGTGTTGGGGTCCGCGGGGCGCCACGTCCAGGAAGAGCTCAACTGCGCATTCAGCGGATTGGCGGTAGCCATGGCGTTGAAAATGGCGGCATCGCTCGAGCCCACGTACATCACCAGACTGGACATGCCGGGGGCCATGCCGAGCGCTTGCGTCATGTCGATAGTCTGTTCGGTGTCGTCGCAACTGTCGGCGGCGAGGCAACTGGTGCTGGTGCCATCGGTGGATTTCAGCGTGATGGGGACATTGTTGGTTTGACCGGCGTTCGTATAGTATGTCTTCAGGTCGGCCAGATCGGTACCGGCATATTCCAGCAAGCCGAGCGACTGGCCCTTTCCGGTGAGCGAAGTGCCGCCATAATACGCCGCGCGCATATCGCTGCCGCAGAAGGAAGCCGACGGGCAGGAGCCGGTGGTGGCCATAGGCTGCACGCCAGGGCTTCGGTGAACGAGGGCAGGCCGCGGTATGGAGTAGTTGTCGAGGCCGGCAATATGCCAGAGTTGGACCGAGAGATCCGGAGTGGGTTCGCGATCGGGAGAATAGAACGTGCGGTTCCCGGTGGGGTGCTGGTAGAGGCCCATGGTGACATGCAGGGCGGACTCGATGCCGGCCACGGGTCCCGAGACATCCACGTTCATGCGGTTGATGGAAGTGCCGACTACCGTGAGGCCGTGCGTGGTGGCGAAGCTCACGACGGCGTCATAATCCTGCTGGCTGGGGCCAAACCTGCTGGTGAACTCTTCCACCGTGAGGAACTTGCGGTAGGACGAGCTGGAAGGATCGTAGAGATCTTTCAGGAAGCTACCCAGGGCGGCCTCGTTTTGATGGGGCAAAACCAAAACGATGCGCATGGACTGGGTTGCAGGAAGGCGGCCGACGGATTTCGCCTGCCCGTTGAGGACCACATCCTGTACGTGGTGGGTCAACGGGGGCAGGGACTCCGCATGACAAACGACATTCACGACCGGCGCGAAGGCGACGATGGCGAGCAAAGACGTTTTTAGGTTTTGATGCATGATTTCTCCTCTGTCCGGTATCGGGAAAGTCGCGTTGTTGATACGATTGGCCGGCGGTTAGCTTTTTTCGAACCCAGACCCCGCCAGTATACAACAGGCGGGGGCTAGGGGTCGGGGGCTAGGGGCTGGCCGGGGGCTGGGGGCCAAGGCCCGGACTGGAATAAGTCCGGGCCCTGGCGCAGTTGGCTAGCGCACGACTTCGAAGGTGAGAACGGTGGTGTGGGTCACGCCGCCGCCGGTGCCGGTGATGGTGATGGGGTAGGTACCGAGGGGGGCGCTTTGCGAAACGGTCAGGTTGAAGTGGGACGAGCCGGAACCCGGCGCGGCGATGGACGAAGGAGTGAAGCTGTAGGTGACGCCGGATGGCACGCCGGTCGCAGACAATGCGATGGACGAGTCGAAGCCGCCGGAGACGGTAGTGGACACCACGGCATAGCCGATTTGGCCGCGGGCCAGGTACCCGGAAGTGGGCGAGACCGAGATGGTGAAATTCCCGGAGGCCGCCGCCGTCACGGTAAGCGCAACAGCCGCTGTATGGGTGATACCACCGCCTATGCCAGTGACCGTGATGGTGTAGGTGCCGGTGGCGGTGGTGGAGGCCACAGCCATCGACATGGTGGAACTGCCGGAACCCGGGGCGGCGATGGACGTGGGATTGAAGCTCACGGTGACGCCTGATGGCTGGCCGGAGGCGGAGAGCGCAATCGCGGAGTTAAAGCCGCCCGAAACCGCGGTAGTGATAGTCGATGTGCCGTTATTGCCCTGCACCACGGAGACCGAAGTGGGCGAAGCGGAAATGGTGAAGGCCGGGCTGGCGGTGGCCGTGACGGTGAGCGAGACGCTGGTGGTTTCGACCGTGCTGCCGGAGGTTCCGGAGACGGTGATGTTATAGGTACCGGCGGCCGTGGACGAGGCTACGGTCATCGTCATGGTGGAGGAGCCGGCCCCAGTAATGGAAGACGGGCTGAACGAGACGGTGACGCCGGTGGGCTGGCCGCTGGCCGTCAAACTAATGGCCGAATCGAAGCCACCCGTTACCGTGCTGGCGATGCTGCTGGTTCCCGAACTACCTTGCACGACGGAGACCGACGTGGGCGAGGCGGAAAGGCTGAAGCCGGGAGCGGCGGTGCCGGCGAGCGCGGCGATCAGCCCAGAGGTGGGACTGCCCCAGCCGGTGACGAGATCATAGCCGGTGACAGCCGAGTAACTGCCGGAAGTGCCGCTGGTGATATCGTGGAAATCCGTGGAATAGCTGGACGTTATATTCTGCGCGTAGATGGTGGGATTGATGAAGCCGATAGTGGGCTCGTGGTTGGCGACCAGTTGCTGGTTGACCAGGGCGATAAAGCCCGCCCACATGGGGGCGGCGAAGCTGGTGCCGCCATATTCGTTCGCGGTGCAAGTGGTCTGGTCGGCGCAGACATAGAAAGTGAAGTTCGCGTTCGCGGAAACGTCCGGACCGTTGCGCAGGGTGGTGGAACCCTTGTTACTGGAGTTGATCACACCCGAGAGCTTCTGCCAGGCGGGAATGGCGATGCTATCCGGCGAGATGCCGCCGCCGCTATCGGACCAAGCCGTTTCCGACTTCCAGGGGCCGGCCGCGCTGGCGGTGACCAGGTCGGTGCCGCCGACGGAAACGACATTGGCATCGTCCGCAGGCCATGCCTCGTTACTTTTCGACCAGGTGGAAGAGTCGCCGGAAGCCGCGAAGAAGTTCTGGCCTTGAGACGACATTTTCTGGAAGTAAGGATCGAGTGTGGAGGCGTCCGCGGGGGTCCAGCCCCACGAGCAGCCGATGGTGGTAGGCAGCGGGCTGTGGGTGGTCATGGCGCTGATGATGGCGGTATCGGTAGATCCGACGTACATGACCAGGCTGGCTAGGCCGGGGGCCATGCCGATTGCCTGGGTCATATCGAGCGTCTGTTCGGTGTCGTCGCAACTGCCGCCGGCCCGGCTATCCACGCAGGATGTGCTGGTTCCATCGGTGGAGAATAGGGTTATCGGGACGTTATTGGTTTGACCGGCGTTATTGAAGTAAGTGGTCAAATCGGCCAAGTCGGTGCCTAAGTATTCGAAGAGTCCGAGGTTCTGGCCGGCGCCGTTGAGGGCGGTACCGCCGTAATAAGCGGCGCGCATGTCGCTACCGAGGAAGGAAGCCGAAGGGCCGGAGCCGGTGGTGGCATGCGTGACGACGGAGTCGGGATCGATGCCGTGAGCCTTGGCATAGTCACTCTTCTTGACGTACATGGGGTGCGGGATGGAGTAATTATCGAGACCGGAGACGTGCCAGAGGGGGAACGGCAGGTTGGCGGTGGGCTCGCGGTCGGGAGAGTAGAAAGTGCGGTTCTCGGTAGGGTGCTGGTACGTCCGCATGGTCACATGGAAGGCCGTCTGGATGGCGGAGACGGGACCCTTGATCTGTACTTCCATCCCATCGCGGGTGCCACCGGCGACGGCGAAGCCGTTGGCTGCCGCGAAGCGAACTACGGCGTCATAATCTTCCTGGGTGGGTCCAAAGCGTTGGGTAAACTCGGGCGGGGTAAGGAAATGCCGGTAGGAAGGGCTGGTAGGATCGTAGAGCTGCTTCAGAAACGCATTCAGTCCGGCCTGATCGCGTAACGGCAGAACCACATCGAGGTTCATGACGCGGTCGGCAGGCAATTGCCCGACGGGTTTTGCCTCCCCGTTGAGGACCACGCTGCGCACATGGTGCGTCAACGGAGGCATGGATTGCGCGTGGGCGACGATATTCACGACCGGCGCGAGCGCGGCGATGGTGAGCAAAGACGTTTTTAATCTTCGGATCATAATTCTCCTTAATACCCCTTTTCGGCACTGGGAATGAGTATTGCGCCGGGAGCCCCAGTATTTTTTGGAACCCAGGATTGGGGGCAGTATAACACCGGGCATTTGCAATAGAGCGGTCTGTTATCCTTATTGAATACTTCGGAGTGGATTGAGCCGTACAGGACGGCAGCCCACTTACCCGGACGCGGACCTTACGGTCTCCACCCATTACCGCTCTTCTTTCACCGAATCCGTACCGGAACCCGCCCTTTGCAAGACCCCTTTGCCATTCCGGATCATGCTTGGATGGCCACATGGATACACCGTAGGACCGGCGCCGGTGATGTCGAAAAGCTGTGGGGTCAACTCTCCGCCGGGAACGAGTTCGACGAAGAACTCCAACTCGCGCGATGCGGGTGTCTTGCGTCGCCCGATTCCCACCGCGGGAGCGGCGCATAATCCGGGTTGGGGAGACCCGGCGGGCGGCGGACTGAATGAAGTCCGCCGCGGCACGCTAAAAGCGTGTCAGGATGGGCCTGCGGGCCACCAAATGTGATGAAAACTCAATTTGGAGGGCGGCCAATCCTGGCCCCCGATTGGGTTTTCAACGGTGCGCCACGTCACGGTTTTTCGGGTTCATCAATCTCGGAGGGGGACGGGAAAACATAGTTGGGGTCGCTCCAGTTATCTACGCCGACTCCATTTTCCGAACGGAATAGGACTTGACCCTGC
>JBEKIM010000148.1:0-14208 GCA_050011755.1 Bryobacteraceae bacterium
TTACCAGCAATCCGACCCAGGTGCAGCCTCCGAATCAGACCCTGCAAATCACAAGCAGCGGCTCGGCCCTCACATATACCGCCACCGCCGCGTCAACCGGGGGTTGGCTGCAGATTGCGCCGTCGCCTGGGACGACAACCCAAACTGAAACCGTTTCCATCGTCTCGAGCGTGCTCGCCACGTTGCCCACCGGATCTTATTCCGGCACGTTAACTTTCAAATGCTCGGCGTCTACTCCATGCGCTAATAGCCCGATTCCCCCCGTGTCGGTCACGCTGACCGTTACGGGCACACTCTCCGCATCGCCCACTTCTCTGACCTTCTACTACACCCCCGGCGGCACGCAGCCAGCCTCACAGGCGGTAACGTTTAGCAGCAACAACGGTGCGATCAGTTACACGGCCGGAACGCCCTCCGCGAACTGGCTGCAGGTTTCGCCAACCAGCGGCGTGACGCAACAGGTTGAGACATTTTCAATTAACACGAGCAACGTACCGACGGCCCCGAATACGTATTCCGCATCGGTCGTGTTCACTTGCGCGTCCACCAGCTCCTGTACGAGCCCCACTACTACCGTCAACGTTACGTTGAATGTGACCGCGCAGCCCTCGCTGATTTCAACATCGCTGCAGACGTTCAATTCCTGCTCCGGTTCGGTCACCCCCAGCACCCAGACGCTGCAAGTCACCAGTTCGGGAGCGGCGCTCAACTATACGGCGTCGTTCACCCCGATTTCGGGCGGTGCCTGGTTATCGGTTTCGCCGTCGAGCGGCACCACGGCGGGAATCGAGACGGTGACGATCGTGAACAGCGTGGCCGGCGCTCTCACGGCGGGTACCTATACCGGCTCAGTTGTGCTGGCCTGCAACCCGTCGAATTCCTGCTCCAACAGCCCCGTCACCGTGACGGCGACCCTGATCGTATCTCAGGCCGCCTTTACAGTGAGTCCGTTGACCCTGAACTTCAACGGCCAACAGGACGGCGCAAATCCACCGCCGCAGCCCGTCACCGTGACCAGCAGTTGCCCAATAAGCTTTACGGCCAAGGCTGCTTCCACCGAAGGCTGGCTGTCCGTCTCGCCCACCTCGGCGAATACGCCTCAAACACTTTCGGTGAGTGCCAATATCGGCAGTTTGGCGCCTAACAAATACACCGACGGCACGATCACCATCAGCGCGACTGGAGCTACCAATCCTCCGCCGGTTACGGTCAACCTCACCGTGGCGCCCATTCTGCTTACGGCGACTCCGCCATCGCTCAACTTCTCTTGGGCGCAGGGTACCGCGGCGCCGCCAGCGCAGACCACGACCATCGGAACCAATGGCGCGCCATTGAGCTTCACGACCGGCTCCTGCGCACCTTGGATGACGGTTTCGCCATTGTCCGCCGGCAGCACGCCCATGCCGCTTAGCGTGTCGATTGTCACGGCAAATGTGGCGCTGCCGGGTGCCCTTACCTGCAACATGATGGTCACCGCCGCAGCGGGTAACAGCCCGTTCGCCGTGCCCGTGAACCTGAATGTCACGCCGCCGGGAGACGTGACGATTTCCGGGCAGCTAAGCGGACTGACTGGTAGCTTCGGCGATATCACGGTACTACTGACCGGAAGCCAGACAATGTCCACCACTACCACCGCTTCCGGAAGTTACAGCTTCGTGGTCCCGCCGGGCGGTAACTACGTGGTGAATCCTTACCAGTCCGAGTACAGCTTTATCCCGCAGCACCAGTCGTTCACTAACCTGGCAGGGAATGAAACCGCGAGCTTTACCCGCGTCGTACCCAGCGATTTCAACGCCGACGGATGGCCGGATATCGTCTGGCAAAGCCCGACCGCCGGCTCTAGCCAGGTTTGGCTAATGACGCAGGGGACCACGTTAATTGGAACGGTGCCGCTCAGCATCACCGCGCCCATCGTGGGGGTGGGCGATTTCAATGGCGACGGGAACCCGGATATTGTGACGCAATCTTCCGGGGGCACCCAGATCACCTTCCTGGGACCCGGAGGAACCACGGTTCTGGGGACCGCCAGCGTCGCCGGCATCACCGGCCGCGTCGCGGCCGTAGCCGACTTCAATCGCGACGGCTATCCCGATCTCGTCGTGCAGGATGGATCGGGCAGCGTAACCATCTACTATCTCGGCGGGATACAAGGCGCCACGGTGATCAGTTCGGCCTCCGTGGTTTCCAGCAACCCCTGGACTGTAGTCGGCGCCGGCGATTTCAACGCCGACGGCAATCCCGACCTGGTCTGGCAGGACCCGGTGCACGGCTCGGTGCAGATCTGGTACATGCAGAACAACGTGCTGGTCAGTTCGCTGGATCTGACGGTGAACAATACCTGGCTGGTGGCATCGGTGGCCGACTTCAATCAGGACGGCCATCCGGACCTGATCTGGCAGGATCCCGTGACCGGTATCGCCCAGGTCTGGTTCCTGACCGGCGCCGAGGGCACCACGCTCTTATCAACCGCCGACATCAGCAAGTCCAACACGTGGCGCATCGTAGGGCCACGCTAACCGCTGACCTGCGCTGTTAAACGCTCCTGACCGGTCCGGACCTCCGGGCCGGTTAGGGCCTCCAATCTTACGGCAGATCGACATCCAGTGCGTACAGGTCGCCGTTGCTGCGCAGCACGGTGGCAACCGGTGCGCCGCCGGGAGTCAAACCGGTCAGCGTGTAGCCGCTGAAACCGGATTGCGGGATCTCGCGCGAGCTCATCATCCGCTCTACCGCGCGCGTGGCAACATTCACCCTGAATATTGGCTGGCTGGCATCGCCGAGCACTTCCTGGAAATAGAAAGAGCGGCTGTCGCGCGTCCAGAAAGGGATTCCATAGTTGGCGCCGTCGGCTAGGGCGACCCACTGGTGCGAGTTCATATCGTACAGGACCATCTGCGTACCGGTCAGCCGCAGCGCCGCAACATACCGGCCGTCGGGCGACCAGGCCGGCCGCAAGAGTCCCTGCGATCCAGGCAGGACCGTGGGCTTGCGGGTTTTCCAATCCAGCGTGCAAACGGCTACCGTTTCCAATCGGCGGCCGCGTTCCCAACAACTGTACATCAACGACTGGCTGTCGGCCGACCAGGATGGGCTGCCGGAGTCGCGTGGCTCCGTGGGCGCGGCTTCTACCGATCCGCCGTTGGCCGGCACCACATAAATGGCAAAGAATTCGCTATTGGCGTGGCCCCCGGTAAAGGCGATGCGCTGCCCGTCCGGCGACCATTGCGGCTCGGAAATCCGCAGTGGCGGCGAGGTCAGTTGCAGGCGGTCGCTGCCGTCGGCGCGGCTGCGCCAGAGAGTGGCCTCAGGAATCGTTTCATATGCGACCCACTGGCCATCCTTCGAGAAAGTCACTCCGCGCACGGCGGCGCCCGACAGAAAGGGCAGGAACTGCTTGTGGGCGCCGTCGTAGCTGACCAATTCGCGGCTTTCCTGTCCCGTCGCAAAGAACAGCCGCTTGCCGTCCACGCTGGGGACCAGAACGCCCGGGCCAGTGGGCGTGGTATAGATTTGGAAGACACGGCGCGCGAACGGATGCAGCAGGTCTGGCGTCTCGCGGAGCGCCCAGAAGGCCTCGC
Organism: Bryobacteraceae bacterium; assembly: GCA_050011755.1. Taxonomy (GTDB): domain Bacteria; phylum Acidobacteriota; class Terriglobia; order Bryobacterales; family Bryobacteraceae; genus Bog-159. Next base: position 3,579 of record JBEKIM010000148.1, read on the forward strand.
TGGTGTCGTAACCGGATTGCACCAGGTAATACTTGCCGTCCGGCGTCCAGCCGGCGCCCAGTTCCCACCGCGGGCTGGCGGCCCATGGCCTTGAGGCCGGCCGGTAGGGGCGAACTCCGGAGCCATCGGGCGAACATTCCCAAATCGACGCGACCGTGTTCAGCAGGGTGAACCGCAGCAAGTCGGGCCGCCCGGCGGGCGACCAGTGGATGAAGTAGGGTTTCCCCGGAGTATCGGCCAGCTTACGGGATCCCGTGCCGTCGTTGTTGATACGGTAGAGCGCCGGCCCGAACCCGTAAATAATACTCCGCCCATCGCGCGACCAGGCGGCGTAGTGCGCCAGGATGCTGCCCAGCCTGCGCGGGGATCCAGCCACGGTGGGGATGATCCAGGTGGGCGCCTCTTCCTCATTCCTGGCGGCGATGTTTACCAGTAGCTCGGTGCCGTTGGGTGATATCGAGCAAAGCGTGGGAAGTCCGGGTGGAGCATCAATGCGCGATGGCGCACCGCCTTCGACCGACATCTGGGCGAGGGACCATTGGCCGCCGGAGCGCTCGCTGAAGTAGATCCGGGGTCCGTCGGTAAGGATTGCCGCGGATGGCTCCACGCGGCCGGAGTGGGTCAGCCTGACCGTCCGAAGCACGCTGGGAGCATGTGGGAGAAATAGCAGCCGAAGGCCGGTCAAGCCAATCACGCCTAGAACGGCTAGGGCGATTCCCCGACGGCGCGCGGGACGGGCTGGGGCCGGTCCGGATGCATCGGATACGGGGTGGACGGCGGGCAGAGTGGGGGGCGCCAAAGTATCGCCCATGTCTGGGGCTTCTTCCGTTACGACCTCTGTTTCAGCCGCGGGCGCCTCCTGCACCGGAGCGATGAAGCGATAACCGCGGCGGGGCAGGGTTTCGATAAATCGCGGCGTTTCGGCGTCGTCTCCCAAAGCCTGGCGCAGTTTCTTCGCCGCGGTGTTCAGTCCGTTGTCGACATCGATGAGGGCATTCTCGGACCATAGCCTCCGCACCAGTTCTTCGCGGGGGACCAACTGGCCGGGACGCTCCAGCAGCAATGCCAGGAATTGGAATGGCCGGTCCTGCAATTTGATCTTGCGGCCCTGTTTCCGTAGTTCGCCCGCGCGTAAGTCGACTTCGAAGGCGCCGAACCGGACCCGTTGTGGAGATTCTCTGGGTGCCACGAAGGTGGATTTCCCCTTCCTATCCCTCCCAGCGAGTTTACCATCGCGGGCCGCGATCGCGGTACAGATGGCACGATATCCCAAGCAATTACAGTTGCTTAGCTGTACAGGCGGATTACACCCGTATTTTCGGTGGAAGGCTGGCACGCGCGCCGGGCGTGCAGCGTGCCCAGACCCCGAGGTTTTGGCGTTTTGCCTTGGTGAGCTGTGCCAGGCTGGACAGGTGATTAGCTATCCTCAATATATTCAAGTACTTAATTGTGAATATCGATTACATGAGGAATATATTGCATAGGCTGCCGGGATCGCGTCACTATAGCCCAGGAGAGAATACCATGCGCAACCGGCACCACTTTGGATTGAATTTGCGGCGACGCTTCCGTTGGGCACTAAGGAAAGCTGCCGTGCGGCGGCTAAAGCAGCAACAGGGCTAGACCAGCAGGCTGATTTGAAAAGGAGACGCTCAATGGAAGTCATTCAGATGGAGTCGAATCGCATGGACCGGTACCGGGATGCCCGCCTGGAATTGGATTTTCATACGCAGGCGGCCCTTGTCGATGGCGCCCTCATCCACTTGACGAAGATGGAATTTGGGTTGCTAGCCCAGCTCGCACGGAACGCCGGCGAGATCGTGGCGCGCGAGACGGTGATGTTGAACGTTTGGGGATACGGGCCGGAGATTCATTCGCGCACCATGGATGTGCATCTGCGGCGCCTGCGCGTGAAGTTGGGATCGTACAGCCGGCAGCATATCGAGACGGTATTCGGGCTGGGGTACCGCCTGCAGCCGTGCAAAATCGAGCGGGCGCTGACGCACGCAGCCGGCGCATAGGGACCGGCTACATGGGCGCCACGTCGACCACGATGGCATCGTGGTCCGATAATGGCACGGCACGGCCCTCCCGCACGTCGTGAATCACCGCCGGGTTGCGGCAGCGCACGCCGCGTGTGGCAAACCAATCCAGCTTCACCGGGCAGCGGCCGCCGTGGTTGCGCAAAGCCCAGCGAATGAAGTGGAAACACCACCCAGGCACCCAATCGCGCAGCGCTTTGGTCGCGCGCAAATCCTCCACATCGTAGGAAACCGTGTGTTCCCCCAGCCGGTTGCATTCCCGGTAATCGAAGCCGCGTTCTTCGAGCAGCCCGAACAGATCGCGCTCGAACCGCCGGTAAGGATGCAGGTAGTGGTTGCGGATCACGTTGTCCACACCCATCAGGACGCGCAGCCAGAATCCCAGGATGGCGTGCAAAGCGCGGGATGAATTATAAGTGCTGGTATTCCAGTCGCCGCCAACAACCACCGGCCGGCCGCCGAAATTGGAGTCGACGGCATCCAGCACGCCGCGCAATTGCAGGTAACGGTGGCGCTGTGTCGATTGCGCGTCCAGATGCACCGAGACCGCCGTCATCGTACCGTTCGGGAAGAGGATGTCGGCCGCCAGGGCCGCCTGCCGGCCAATCCGTTTCTCGCGCGATGCCATGATGTCCACGCCGTTCTCCAAAAACACGGGCCGCGGGTTGACGATCGGATAGCGGCTCAACAGCGCGTTGCCATGCAGGCCCAGGTCGTTCGCGCCAGGCAGATCCTGCTCGATACCGGAGCCCTTGGTCAGGTTCAGATAGCAGGGCACGAAGCTATAATGCATGCGCAGCGCCTGCGCCAGGTCGCGCGCCACATTGCGGTTGCCGGAGCGCGCCATTCCCGAATCGGTCTCGGTCAGCAGCAGAACGTCGGCCTGGCGCAGGGACGGATGCGTGCGCAGAGCCTCCACTTGTCCTTCAAACTGGGTGCCGCGCTCCACGTTCCAGGCGACGAAACGGTAAGACGGGCGAGCGGGTGCGGCGACCGTGCGATCGGTGAAGTCGCCGGTTTCCAGGGTGTCCAGGACGCGCCGAATATCGGGTTCCAGGGCGCGGTAAAGATCCAGTCCCCATAGCTCGGCGCTATTCCGGCACGCCGCCAACGCCGGCAGGTGGGGAGAGAGGCGCTCGCGCACGATTTCGTACGGCTCTTGGGTTTCGGCTGAGTGCACTGCTACGATTGTAAGCGTTCGCATGCGGACGTCGCTATTGCAAAAACTTCTGTGGGGCGTGCTGCTGCTGGCGGCGATCGAACTGGCGCTCCTCAACATCTCGATCTGGGACCTGGATCTGGCCGCCGCGCCGGCGTTGCGTTGGCGGATGGTTCTGGCTACTGCCGCTACGGCCGCGGCCGGCTTTGGCTATGCGTTCCTTTTCTCGCGTCGTCTGCGGGGGCGTATTGGACGTCTGCGGATCTTCGTCGAGGGGCTGGTCACCGGATCGATGCCGCCCCTGCTGCCGGAATCGGCGGACGAGGTGGGCAGCCTGGCCGAGGCGTTGGGCCGGGTAGCGGCACAAGTCAACGAACTGGTGGACAAGGTGCGGTTGGAGGGCGCGCGCCGGGATGCCATCCTGACCGGCATGGTGGAAGGCGTGCTCGCGGTGGACAAAGAGCTGCGCGTGACATTTTGCAATGCTGCATTTGCCGGCGCGTTCGGTGGCCAGGGTCCGGTTCCCGCCGGTTTACCGGTGCTGCGCCTGGTGCGGGATCCGGATTTCCTCGAAATGCTGCGCACGGTGGTGGCGTCGGGCGAGTCGTTGAAGCGTCGCATGCATTTGACCGGCGCGGACGGCCGCTCTTTCGAAGTGCAGGCGGCCCCACTGGCCGGCGAATCCAGCAGCGGCGCGATGGCCATCCTGCACGACATTACAGACCTGGAGCGGCTGGAGCGCGTGCGCAAGGACTTCGTGGCCAATGTATCGCACGAGTTGCGCACTCCGCTCACGGCCATCCGCGGCTATGCGGAAACGCTGCTCGACGGCGCCCTGGACGATCCCGACAACCGGCTCCGGTTTGTTGAGATCATTCAGTCGCATGCCATCCGGCTGAACAATATCGCTTCGGACCTGCTGACGCTGTCGGAACTGGAGTCCGGCCGCCCGCCTTTGGCCCCCGGCAAGCTCTCCGTGCTGGCCACGCTGGAGGCTGCCATGCGGACGGTGGAATCCGAGGCAGCCATGCGGAAGGTACACCTCGGCTGGGGCACCGTCGAGGATCTGCAGGTGATGGGCAACAAAATTAAACTGGAGCAGGCATTTGTCAACCTCCTGGACAATGCGGTGAAGTTCAACCGCGGGGGCGGGGAAGTCTGGGTTGAGGCCAGCCGTCTGGCGGGCGGAAAGGTGGCCGTGAGCATTGCCGATAGCGGAATCGGAATTCCCTCCGAGGATCTACCGCGTATTTTCGAGCGTTTCTATAGAGTAGATAAGGCCCGCTCGCGCGAAGTCGGAGGAACCGGATTGGGACTATCGATCGTCAAGCACGTCATCGAGCAGATGGCCGGCTCTGTTTCAGTGGAAAGTCAGTTAAATAAGGGCTCCAGGTTCACCGTAGTGCTGCCGGAGGCGTAATTGCCCATGCTTGGGAAGGTGCGTCATCCGCGCTCATAGCATACCCATAACCCGTTGGATTAAAGGCGATTACTGGCGTTCTGTGTAGTGCTCTTAGGGTAGTATCAGCCCGCCAGTACAAAAGCGGTGTATCTAAAAGAAAAATTTCTATCGAATCGCTAGATAAAGCTTGACAAGGTGTGCCTAGTTGAGTAATTCTATCTGGAATAGGCCGAGAGAAGAACTCGGTGAATTACAGATATTTACCGATTTACCGATAAGAGGGGTTAGAGAGGCCATGCGCCTCAATCGCTGGCGGAGCTGCTTTGCCATTCAGTCGAGCATTCAGATTGTAAATGGTATGTTTGCTCGGTCGCGCGGACAGGCTCTGGACCGAATTTAAGAGAAACCATGGAGGAAAGTGCAATGCGGAATTCTGTGACGGCCGGAACCAGGATGCTGGCGGTTCTGGCGGCGCTTGGCGCACTGGCAACGGGGGCTTACGCGCAGCAAGCGGCTGCGGCGGGCAACCCGGCGGCGACTAAGCCCGATGTGCAATCGGCCGGCGGCGGCTACGCCGTAGACCAAAGCGGTGTACCGCCCAGTCCCATATCCACGGTTCCGCTGGTGTACCCGAGGTTGACCGGAATCTGGAAAGGGACGAACCCGTCCCCCTCGCTCTCCGAGAAGTTCAACCAGTTGCTGCCGAAGTGGCTGCGATTCTCGGGCGAGCTCCGCGAGCGTTTCGAGGGGTATAGCGGCGGCGGCTTCAAGCGCAACTCCACGAACGACGACGACCTGCAGCGCATCCGGCTGGGCATGGAAATCAAGCCCACGAACTGGGTGAAATTCTATATCGAGATGCAGGATGCGCGGGTCTTTGGCATCACCCCGGCGTTGCCGCCTTATCAGGACACCATGCAGCCCCGGCAGGCCTACATCCAGTTCGGTCCCACGGAAGGAAATGGCTTCAGCTTGCAGGGCGGCCGCTTCGATATGACGTATGGCAACAACCGGCTGATCGGCGATTCCTGGTGGACCAACGTATCGCGCAGCTTCGATGGCTTCCGCGCCGCCTACCAGCAGGGCCGGTTCCGGGTGGACGCTTTTGCTACCGCGGTCGTCATCATGCGCCAGGGAGTGATCGATCACTCGCTCGCCGGGAACGACCTGTATGGCGTGTACGCCAGCGCCAAGGACGTCATTCCGCATGCCACGTTCGACGTTTACGAGTTCTGGAATCTGCGGCCCAGCTTCGCGCTGCAAGGTCTTAAGGCCGGCCATCTGGACGAGTGGACTACGGGCTTCCGCTGGGTAGGCGCGCTGCCTATGAACTTCGACTACCGCACCGAGATGGCCTACCAGCTCGGAACGCTGGCGGTGGACAAGATCCGCGCGTGGATGGGCCACTGGGTGCTTGGCTACTCCTTGCGCGAGGCGCCTCTTCGGCCGCGCCTCTTCTTCGAATACGACTACGGCTCGGGCAGTCCCAACGACAAGGCGGGATACGACAACACCTTCGATCCGATCTATCCCAGCACGCATGACAAGCTGGGTCTGGCGGACCAGTTCGGGTGGCGGAACATTCAGGACTTCCGCTTTGGCCAGGATTGGCACATCGCCCGCAAATGGACGGCCGCGACCAGCTTCCACGATTTATGGCTGGCCAATGCGCACGACGCCTTGTATCCGACGCGTGGATCGGTCATCGCACAGAGTCCTACGGGCGTAGATGGCACCCACGTGGCCGAGGAGTTAGATATTCAGGCCATCTACACGCCGACGCGCCAGACGCAGATTGATTTCGGATTAGGCCACGTGATCCCGGCGGAATTCCTGAAGAAGACCACTCAGGGCGTCGCCTATACGTACCCGTACATGCAGATTGAGTACGTGTTCTAGGCGGGCGGGCTGGGTTGCCGTCCCACTGTTGGAGAAGGGGCCTCTACCGCGCGGCGGAGCGGCCCTTTTTCGGCCAGCTTTCCGGGGCATGCACATCGTCCGGCAGCTTGGTCTGGGCGTCGCCGCGCGCGTGCCGCAGTTGCTCCTCGGTAAGATCCTCCGCGGTAGACAGATCCGCGCCGCAGATATTCGCGTGCGCCAGGTCCACTCCCATTAGCCGCGCGCCCACCAGATTCGCGCCGTGCAGGTCGGCGTGCCGCAGATCCGCTCCGCGCAAGTTGGCGAGCACCAGGTCGGCCTCGCACAGCACGGCGCCGGACAGATCGGCAAGCATCAGGTCCGCGCCGCGCATCACGGCGAAAGACAGATCCGGCTTCTCCTTGGGGTTCTCTTCACGCCACTGGTTCCAGGCGTTGACGTCGCGCATCAACAGTTCGAAATGATCCTTGTCGGCCATCAGGCTTTATTGTATCGCCCTCGCCATCAGGACGCCATCGCCGCCATCTTCGTAGTAGCCGGGTTCCAGACGGACGCGCCGGAAACCGTAGGACCGGTATAATTGGGCGCCCGCCGTATTGCCGGTGCGCACCATCAATTCCACACGCCTTGCACCGGCTGCGCGCAGGTCGCGCAGCAAATGCCCCAGCAGCGCGTCCGCCACGCCCCGCCGGCGGTAATCCGGATGGACGGCGAGCGATGCAATTTCCGAGTTGCGCTTCTCGGCGCAGGCCACCGCATAGCCGGCGATGCGCCCGCGCACCTTGGCCACCGCAAAGAAGTCGCGGCATTCGCCATATAGCTCGAGAAAGTAGCGGCGAGGCCAGGCCTCCGCGCCGAAGCTGGCGCGTTCAATGCGTAGTACGCGCGGCAGGTGGCGCAGGCGGAACGGAACGATCTGGATGGCTGGCTTCAGACGGCGTTGGCGGTGGAAAGACCGCAGTCGATGTGAATGATCTGTCCGGTGATTTTGCGCGAATAGTCGCTGCCCAGAAATAGCGCCGAATCCGCCACGTCCTCCTTGGAGACGGTCTCTTCTATGGCGCAGCGTTTGGCGCAGAGATCCTGGAAATGCTTCCAGGCTGCGCTGGCGACCGCCAAAGGGTCCGGATGGTTCTCGGCGCGGGCCGTCTCGATGGCTTCCTGGAAAGCCCGCGCGCGCTGCCGGTCGAGCGCTTCCGGATTGCGCAGAAACGCGCCCATGATCCCAGTGGCGGCTACGGTCTCGATCGGCCCGGGCGAAAGCGCATTCACGCGGATCTTCTGCGTGCCGAGCTCTAATGCGAGATAACGCACGGCGCTCTCGAGAGCGGACTTGGAGACGCCCATCAGGCCGTATGAAGCTTCGGCGCGCTCGGAAGCCTGGTAGGTCAGCGTCATCACACTGCCCCATTCCCGCAGGTTGGGCTTGGCGAATCGCGCGACCTTGCACAGCGAATGCGCGGAAATGGTCAGGCTCTTGCAGAAAGCGTCGGCACTGCAGTTGGACGCCGGCTCCGTAAACAGTTCGTTGGGGGCGAAAGCGATGGCATGCACCAGCACGTCGAGCGGGTTGTTCTGGAAGCGTGCGAAAAAGGTGGTAAGTTCCTCGTCCTTCTCCACGTCGCAGCGATCGCCCTGCACGCCCGGGTTGCTCAACAGCAAAAGGCGCACGCGGCTGAAGAATTTCTGCTGGTAGCCGATAAAGACGTGCGCGCCATGTTCCGCGAACCGCTTGGCGATCGCCCATGCCAGGCTGGACTCGTCGGCGACGCCCAGCACAGCCACATTCTTGCCTTCCAGACCCATTCCGCGGTGGTCCGCTGCCATCATGATTCCGTTTTCCTCGTTTAACTAAAATAACGCAACTTAGAGGTGAGGTTCAGCTAATCTCCGCGCACCGTATGGCGGCGCATGGAAATGGCTTTGCCGGTGTTCTCGTCCACTTCCAGGATGACCGAGTGCAATTCCGCCGATCCCTTGGCCGCCTCCATGCGCACCGGGAGGGCCGTCAGGAAGCGTTGCAGGATCAGCTCTTTTTTTACGCCGATCACCGAGTCGTACGAGCCCGTCATGCCCACGTCGGTTTGATAGGCGGAGCCGCCCGGCAGGATGCGCGTATCCGCGGTCGGAATGTGCGTGTGCGTGCCGACCAGGGCGGAAACCCGGCCGTCGAGATACCAGCCCATGGCCATCTTTTCGCTGGTGACTTCGGCATGAAAATCGACAAATCGCACTTTGACGGACGGGTCGAGGCCGGCCAGAATCTGGTCCGCTTTGCGAAACGGACAATCCGTATCCGGCATGTACGTGCGGCCTTGCAGATTAATCACCGCGCAAGGTGTGCCCTGCCGGCTGCAGGTCACAATGAGACCAGCGCCGGGTGTTTCGCCGGCGTAGTTCGCGGGCCGCAGGAGCCTTGGCTGCCGCGGCAGGTAATCGAAAATCTCCTTTTTGTCCCAGATGTGATTGCCGGAGGTGAGCACATCCAGGCCCAGCGAGAAGAGTTCCTCGGCGATCGATGGCGTGATGCCGAAACCGCCGGCTGCATTTTCGGCATTGGCGATGGCCAGGTCGATATGGCTGGTCTCCTTGATGTCCTGAAGATGGTCGGCTACGATCTGGCGGCCCGGCGAGGCGAAAATGTCTCCTATGAATAGGATGTGCATGCGTAAGTTCACGTTAGCACGACGCCCGCGGCGGGCGTCTCACAGTTCCGCTACACGGCGAACTGAGGTTCGCCGCTGCACGCTAAAGCGTACGCCACGAGGCGCGCGGTGGGTTACTTCGTTGTATCGCCCGATTTCGCCGCCGCCGACCCGACTTCCTTGCTGTTTGCCGTGGCCGGCTCCTGGCCGTAGTTCTCGCGAATGACCAGCGATTGATCTGAATAGAAGGTACGCGAACCCGTGGAACCGAAAGCCGAAGGCACCGCGGAAATCGTGTAGCCCGTGGGCGTGCCGGCCATGGTGAATTTATAACCCTGCTTTTCGCCGGTGGCCATGTCGCCGGAGATCAGGTTTGCCGCCGAGGCGTTGTCCGTTCCACTGGCCGGCGGTCCCAATTCGGTCAGCGATTGGGCAAACCGCCCAAACTGTGAATTGTATTGGACTTGCGCGGTATTGAGCGTCTGGATCGCCTTGAGGGCTGCGGTCTCCTGGGCGTACATGCGGGCTTTGTTCAACTTGGGCAAAGCCACCGTGACGATAATCAGAATGATCGCGATGACGATCAGCAGCTCAATGAGCGAAAAGCCTCTGGCCTGGCGATTGCGGCGCATAGAGAGATCTCCTGTCTCCTCCATTGTATGACGGTTGGTACTGGTCAGGCGTGCAAATCGGGCAAATGATGCCATGATGTACAACAGGGAAAAAGGAGGGCATTTTGTGAAGATTCGAATCGGTACGCTGCTGTTGGCGTGCGTGGCAATCGTCATTCCGGCGGCGGCCCAAACGCCTGAGTTTGAGACGCTCGTCAGCTTTAAGGGCGGGGCGGACGGCAACACTCCGGCCGGCGCGCTGGTCGAATCCGGCGGGACCTTTTACGGCACAACCGCGGCCGGCGGCGGCTCGACCGCCTGCACGAATGGGTGTGGGACGGTTTTCTCGCTGACTCCTCCCGCGTCGCCCGGAGGCGCCTGGACCGGGAACACAATTTACGCCTTCTCCGGGGTAGCCGACGGCTGGTTTCCGGCGGGTGGGCTGACCGTGGGCAGCGGCGGCGTACTGTACGGAACCACGGAGGACGGCGGAACCTCCAATCGCGGCACGGTCTTTTTACTGACGCCTCCCGCCGCCGGCGGACCGTGGCAAAAGACCGTGCTGCACAACTTCGCGGGCGGCGCCGATGGCAGCCATCCCACGGCGACTCTGGCGATGGGCAGCCAGGGCGAACTCTACGGCGCGACATCGACCGGCGGCAGTGCCAATGCGGGCACCGTCTTTGCGATGATTCCGCCAGGTCCGTCCGGCGGCCGGTGGGCCAAGCAGCTTCTCTACACCTTCGCGGGCGGTGCAGACGGATCGACTCCCACCCAGGCCCTGGCGATCGACGCGGACAGCGCCGAGATTTACGGCACCACGCGCAATGGCGGAACGCAGAATTATGGCACGGCGTATTCGTTGACCCCACCGGCATCCCCAGGCGGCGCGT
>JBEKIM010000149.1:0-20313 GCA_050011755.1 Bryobacteraceae bacterium
CTTCCGTACGCGGCACGATCCTCCCGCCGCCGGCCATCAGTAGACGAATTCCCCAAGGGCTGATTGCCAGCCCAAGCAGCCCACCCGCGACGGCTAGCATCGTGCTTTCCGTAAGCAGTTGCCGGACCAGCCGCAGCCGTCCAGCCCCTAGAGCGGTTCGGATCGCAAGCTCTTTCTGGCGCGAGGCGGCCCGCGCCAGCAGCAGGTGGGCGATATTGGCGCAGCCGATCAGCAGGACCAGCGTCACGGCTCCCCATAACAGCAGGAGCCCACGTCGAAAGCCGCCAACCATCTCTTCCTGAAGCGATACGAGCATCACTCCGCTGCCGTGATTCGTATCGGGATACTGTTGTTCCAGCCGATGCGCGATCGTGCTCATTTCGCTCTGCGCTTGTCCCAAGGTGACTCCCGGTTGTATTCGACCGGCGCAAAACAGATAATGGCTCCCACGGCTTCTGGACTTAAGATCGAATGCCGGCGTGCCCCACAAATCCGTTCCCAGCGCCGGAAACCGGAAAGCGGCCGGCATTACCCCGATAATTGTGAACGGCTCGCCATCGAGCGTGATCGGCTTGCCGGCGATTCGCGGGTCGGAGTTAAAGTGGCGCTGCCATGCCCGATAGCTGATGATCACCGAATGAGAGCCGGGATAATCATCTTCGGGCGAAAACGTACGGCCCAGTTGCGGAGCCATCCGGAAGACGCGGAAGAAACGGCTCGAAACGAAGGCCGCGTCCATCCGCTCCGGGCCTGCCCGGGTGTTTAGAGCGAGGCTCGCAAATTCGTAGACTGCCATTTCGGATATGGCCGTGCTCTGCTTCTGCCAGTCCACGAAGTTGTACGGCGAAACGACTTCCGCGGTCCGCCCTCGGGACACGTTTGACTCCCAGATCTGCACCAGCCGGGCGGGGTCGGGAAATGGCAACGGCCGCAGCAGAACTGCATTGATGACACTGAACAGCACGGCATTTGCCCCGATACCCAACGCCAGCACCAGGATCGTGACGATGGTGAACCCCGGATGATTCCGCAACTGCCGGGAGGCATAGCGCAGGTCCTGGAAAAGCCGATCAAGCATCTGTACCATTATTCTGCATGATGGATAAACCGGCTCCAGCGTTGAGATGAATTGGGCGCGGCCGCGACCGGAAAGTGCGGATCTGTCCAACGTTGACGTGAATTTCCTTGCGCGATGGTGTATCCTTACCGGTTCCCCCGTCGTCGTTAACACTTTTGAAACAATCATGACCCAGCGAACCCTTGTCTTGTCCCTGATTGTGGGCTCCGCCTGTGCAGCCCGCGCGCAGGTGGACGTACTCACGGTGAATTATGACGTCAGCCGCACCAACGCCAACCTGAACGAGGGGATTCTCAACCTCAACAATGTGAATCCCACCCAGTTCGGCAAGCTCTTTACCTTTCCCTTGGACGGCCAGGTGTACGCCCAGCCGCTCTACGTCCACGGCCTGAACATGCCCGGCAAGGGCACGCTCAACGTGCTTTACGTGGCCACCATGCACAACAGCGTCTACGCCTTCGACGCGGATGCCACCACCGGCACCGCTCCGCTCTGGCAGGTGAACCTGGGCGCCACCGTCGATCCGGCCTCCTTCACCGAAGCGGGGGCGGGGCCTTACACCGACATTCTGAACGAAATCGGCATTCTCAGTACCCCGGTGATCGACCGGACGGGCAATACCATTTACGTCGTCAGCGAGAGGCAGGGGGCCGGCAGTGCCGCGTTCTACATGCACGCGCTGGATCTCGGGACAGGTGGCGAGAAGCTGAACGGACCCGTCGAGATTCAGGCGACCGTCGCCGGGGACGGATGGGGCGGCACCGGAGATGCGGTGGACGGCCGGCTGCCGTTCTTGCCGGCGCAGCACATTCAACGGACGGGACTGCTGCTGGCTAACGGTTTCGTGTACGCCGGGTTTGGATCGCATGGCGACTACATCCCCTGGCATGGCTGGATCGTCGCCTACAACGCCATGAACTTGCAGCAACAGACCGCCGTTTTCAATACCACGCCATCCGCCGCCGGCGCCGCCCTCTGGCAAAGCGGCCGGGGACTGGCGGCCGATGCGGCGGGCAGCGTCTATTGTTCAACCGGTAACGGCAATTACGACGGTGTGATGTCGTGGGGCGAGACCGTGCTGCGTCTGACCCCTACCCTGGACGTGGCGGATTGGTTCACTCCGGCCGAGTACGCCGCCTGGACCGACGACGATATGGATTTCGGTTCCAACGGGCCCATTCTCGTGCCGGGCACCAACTTCGTGATTGCGGGTGGCAAGGCGGGACTGGTGGCCCTGATCGACCGCACGGACATGGGCGGCCAACCGCTCGACACCGACGCGCTGCAGTTCTTTACGGCGGTTCCAGATGCCCGATTCGCCATCTTCAATGCGGCCCTTTGGAATCGCACGGATGGACCCGTTCTTTATATCTGGGGCGACGACCATGTGCTGCGCGAGTTCCAGATGGAGAATGGCCTGTTCAACACCACGCCGCTGGCCTCCAATAGCTCCGTGACGAATGCCTTGCCCTTTAGCGGCATGACCGTGTCTTCGAACGCCTTCCTGCCCGAAAGCGGCATTTTCTGGGGCACTACTGTTTCGAGCGGTAGCTTGCCGGCAGCCGGCACGCTGCACGCCTTCGATGCGCTGAACGTGGGCCACGAGCTTTGGAATAGCGACATGCAGGGCACGCGGGACACCTTGGGCAGTTTCACGAAATTCGCGAATCCGACGGTGGTCAACGGCAAGGTGTACGTGCCCACCGCTTCCAACCAGGTGTCCGTCTATGGCTTGCTGCCGGTTGCCGGAGTTACGGAAGTGCTGAGCGCGGCGAGCTTCAGCAGCACCGGTGTCGCGCCGGGTGAGCTGATTGCGATTTATGGCAATAGTATCGGCCCGTCCACGCCCGCGGGCCTCACCGTGGATTCGACGGGGAAAGTGGCGACTTCGATTGGAGGGCTGACGGTCGGCTTCGACGGCAACCTCGCGCCATTATTGTACGTTTCGGCGGGCCAGATCAACGCGGTGGTGCCGTTCGCGGTGGTGGGTAAGACCACTACGGTCATGCAGGTGACTGCGCCCGGGGGCGCCGCGTTTAGCGCCACGCTGCCGGTGAGCGCCGCGGCGCCCGCCATATTCGTGACCAGCGCGGCCGGGCAGGGAGCCATTTTGAACGGCGATCTTTCGGTGAATTCGGCTGCGAATCCGGCGGCACGCGGATCCACGATCGCGATTTATGCCACCGGTACCGGTCCGCTCGCTCCTGGATTGCCCGATGGCGCCATCGTCTCCGCCACGAGTCTGTCTTCGTCCGCGGCGCCCATTTCGGTGACCATAGGGGGTCTGCCGGCGACGGTCGGCTATCAGGGCGCGGCGCCTGGAATGGTCGCCGGAGTGATGCAGATCAATGCCCAGGTGCCTGCCAACGTGACTCCGGGATCAGCCGTGCCCGTGACGATCGGCGTGGGAAGCACCGCCGGTTTGAACACGGTCACCATGGCGGTGAAATAAATGAATGTGGGGCGGGCAATCATGCCCGCAGCCGGCTGCGGCCACGATTGGCCGCCCTCCAAATTGAGTTTTCATCACATTTGGTGGCCCGCAGGGCCGTCCTGACACGCTTGAGCGTGCCGGCGGGACTTTTAAGTCCCGCTTCATCCCCGTGACTATTTGACCAATACGAACCGGCCGTCCACCCAGTCCAGCACGTAATCAAAGGCGCGCGGATCTACGTGCGCGTTGTGCTCTTGCCACACTTTCATCCGGCTTACATCCAGCGAAGGGTCCCCATAAAAGAGCCGGATCGCGAAGAAGACGTCATAATCGTCCCGTCCCGCGGCGTCGGAGAGCAGCAGAATGCGCGCGCCTTTGCGCGGCGCGGGAATCAACGCATGGATCTGTTCGATATAGCGCCGGTAAGTCCCTTGCATCTCGAACGCCGCGTGCGCCTGCATCTCCATCCCCCTTCGTTGCCAGGGCGCCAGCTTGATAGCCAGCAAGACGAACAAGAGGACCTGCAAGGTGCGGCGCAGCCAGACCCGCCTGCCTGCGATCCGTTCCAGCAGCCAATCCAATAAGCCACCGGCATACACGGCCCAGCCGGCCGACGGAACCAGGTAAGCCGCGCCGCCGCGCGCGGGGATGAATGCGAGCGGCAATACACCCGCGGCGATGAATCCTACTCCCCATAGCAGGCACCGCCGGCGCGCAATCGCGGCTACGGCGAGCATGGCCGCAAGCAACACGGCCATTTGCAGCGCGGACACGCTGACGGGCTTGAAGATCAATTGCTGCAGGTAATGCGCGAGAGACTGAAAGTAAGCGTGTCCGGAGTACTGCGGCCGGTAAGCCGGATTCAGCCACAACGAATCGGGGCCATATCGTTTGCCGGCGATATAAGCGGCGCCGGCTAATCCGCCGACGATTGCAAACCTGCCTTCTTGCTTGATCCAGCGCCACAGTTCCGCGCGCTTCAGAGTGGCGGGCGGATGCCATAGCAACTCATATAACCCCACCGCAAACGGCAGCGATACCGCGATCTCCTTCGCCTCCAGCGCCGCCGCGAACAAACAGAATAGAAGCGCCAGCCCGGCCCAGCCGGGCAGTCGCCCCCGCTGTCGAATCCGGACGTAGCCTGCAAATCCACCCCAGAACAACGTATAGGCCAGGATGTCGTAGATATTCCCGGTGTTGAAGTATGCCAACGCGAATGCGGGGTTGATGCCTACCGCTAATAAGGCAATCAACGCGCTCCAGCGCGATCCGGTAAGCTGCCACACGACCACGGCCAGCAGCGCGAAATTCACCGCGAGCAATAGCATCGCCGCGATGCGAAACGGCAGCGGGTGAAATCCCCACCAAGCATAAAACGATTTGTAGAACAGTCCGCCGATGGGGCGGTAATAACTGGACCAGAATTCCGGGATCGCCTTCAGCAGCGAGGACCATGGCCGCGTCCAATAGTAATGGATGTTCATCAGGTCGTCGGTATCGAACCATGAGTCCAGACCGTCTTTCACCAGATAGAGAAACCATCCGAACAGGGCTACCCCCGCGGCGTAAGCCGGGAGCCGATGGTAGAAGTTCGGGCGGGCCGCTCTCATTTGTGACCGGCTAACACGAACCGGTTATCTACCCAGTCCAGCACGTAGTCGTAGCCGGCCGGGTCTACCCGCACGTTGTGGTCTTTCCATACTTTCATGCGGCTCACATCCAGGTCCGGGTCGCCGTAGAAGAGCCGGACGACGAAGAATACGTCATAATCGTCGCGTCCGTCGGCGTCGGACAGCAGCAGAATGTGGGCGCCCTTGCGGGGCGCGGGAATCAGCGCGTGGATCTGCCCGATGTAGCTTCGGAAGCGGCCCTGGTCCTGGTGCGCGGCGCGGCCCTCCATCGCAATCGCCTTCCGCTGCCACGGCGTGAGGATCAAGGCCAGAAGCGCGAACAACGCCAACTGCAATGCCCGCCTCAACCCGATACGGCTGCCCGTCAGCCATGCCAGGAGCGAATCCAATAACCCGCCGGCATACACCGCCCAGCCAACCGACGGCACGATATACGCGACGCCGTTTCGCAGCGGGATAAACGCGATCGGCAAAATACCTATCGCGATGAATCCAACCCCCCACAGAAGGGCGCGCCGCCGCGAGACTACGGCCACTGCCGCCATGGCCGCCAGTAATAGGACGATTCCCCGCAAGGGTATGGTCACTGGCCTGAAAATAAGCTGCTGCAGATAGTGCGACAGCGACGCGAAATAAGCGTGCACCGAATACCGCGGCCGGTAGGCATCCGACGTCCATAGTGACTCCGGGCCAAACCGCTTGCCCAGAAAGTAGGCGATGCCGGCCAATCCTCCGATGGCTGCAAACCGGCCCTCCTCCCGGACCCAGCGCCACAGTTCCGGGAGTTTCCACTTAGCGGGTGGATGCCATACCAGTTCGTACAGCCCAACCGCAAGGGGCAGGCACACGGCGATTTCTTTGGCATCCAGCGCCGCCGCGAAGAGACAAAACAGAAGCGACAGGGCACGCCAACCGGGCAACCTCCCCTGCTCGCGAATCCGCACGTAGCCCGCGAACGCTCCCCAGAAAAAGGTATAGACCAGAACGTCGTAGATCGTGCCGGTGTCGAAGTACGCGCCGCCAAAGGTGGGATTGACGCCGATCGCTAATATCCCGTGAGCTGCCGCACCACTACGGCCAGAAGGGCGAAGTCGATCGAAATCAATACCAGCGCCGCGATCCGGAACGGCAGGGGATGAAATCCCCACAAGGCGTAGATCGAACGGTAGAACAAGCCGCCCCCGGGCCGATAGTAGCTCGACCAGAATTCCACGGTGGCCTTGAGCAAGGCGGGCCAGCCCCTCGACCAGTAATAATGGAGGTTCATCAGGTCGTCGGCGTCGAACCAGGAGGCCAGCCCGCCGCGCACTACGAACAGGAACCAGGCAAACAGGCCGAATCCCGCCGCGAGGTACAGCACCCGGTCGATAGAGGATCCGTGCCGGTCAGCGGTGCGCCCCATGCTATTGCACCTCGAATCCATCTACATCGATCCATCGCTCCGAGGATTTCGGGTTCTTCTCCGGCATTACGGTAATCACCGCTAAGTGCCGGCCGCGGTCCTGCTTAAAGATAGTCCGGTATTGCCACAGCGTTTTGGGCGAGTAAAGATCTACCGTCGCGCGATGCACGCCATCTATGGCGACATCCGCCACGCCGCGGTTGGCCGCCCTGGTATAAACATAGCTCAGCAGCCCGCCCTCGAACGCCAAAGTTACTTTGGAACCCGGTAAGTTAGTATAAGTGAGCGTGTGCAATTGGGCCTTGGCCCAGCCCGTATCGCGAATCCACGGACCTTCGTAGACAAATGCGGGGTCGAGATCGTCGTAGGCCCCAGGCTGCACCGGCAGGGGCGGGCGCTGCGCGGGATCGACTTGCCGGCATCCCTCTTCGATCCGCGCCAGGTAAAAGCCTGTGGACTGATACTCGGGCGTGGCGCATTCGTCGAGAATATCCTGCAAGGTCCGGGGCTGCACCGCAAATCCATAGCGAGGTTTGGGCGCGGCTACATAGTGTACGTTCCACCCGGTCAGGATGCCGGAGAGTTCCACGGGAGTGCGTGCATGCCGCATGCGGTCCCAGTTGACATATTGGTGCCATCCGTTCACGTAGACCTCGGAATGAAACGCGGCGATGTCGCTGCCCTCGGCCAGCAGAATCGGAGCGCCCGGGTGTTCGCGGTTCATGTATTCGCCGATTTCGCGCATGGGCGCGTACTTGTGGATGTAAGCCTGGCGCATCGCCCGCGATAAGGGCGAGCGCTCATAGAAGTCTTCATGGTAGAAATTCGATGCGGGCAGGAACCGCACGTTCACGGCCACACAAACGACTGCCAGGACAATCAGCGCGCGCCGCAAGTGGCCGGGCGTCAGCCAGCCCAGCAGGGCTGCCAGCGGCACCAGCATCAATGGCAGCGACGGATAGAGATAGCGGGCATTAGGCAGCAGTTTCAGGACGATCAGAGCTCCGCCGGCCGATACCACCGCCGCGCCGGCAGCCCGCCGGCGCTTGATGACGAATGCGGCGGCCAGCCCTAGCGGCGCCAGCAGCAGGTATTGGAAACCGAGCGACCGGTTGCGGCCTTCAAAGTAGCGGTGCGTACAAAAGGTGAGATCGAACGGCGTGTGCCATGTCAGCGCTTGCAGGAACCGGGGGTCCGCGAAGACCGCCGTATGGTCAACCAGAGGCGATGGAAATCTCTGGTTGAGAAACGGGAATATGGGATTCCCGGTCATCCGCCATGCGATCGCGTAGGTGGGCAGCGCGGCCGCCAGCAGCAAGGCTACCGCGATCGCGCCCGTAAGTGCGGGCCGGGCGACAAGCCGGTGCCGTTGCCGGCGCACTTCCATTGCCGCGACCGGTATGATGGCGGCCAGGTACGCCAACCCGCCCAGCTTGATCGCCAGCGCCGTCCCGCCGAGTATGGACGCCGCATAGAGGAACCGTCTCTCGCCGGCCTCGCCGAATCTCCAGGCGGCCGCGAGCGCACCAAAGACCATGGCGGCCAGGAAGTTCTCCACATACATCGAGCCGGTCACCAACTGCACCATCGAGGTGCTGGCAAACAGGGCCAGAATGACGAATGCGATGGTGGGCGTTACCCAGCGGCGCACCGTGCAATAGAGCAGCGCTTCCACCAGCAGCAGCACGGTGAAATTCAGCAGCCGCCCGGCATATTCGCCGCCCAGCATGTAGACCATCGTGTAGCACCAGTCGGCGCCCATCGGCATCACGGACCAGAAGATGCGGCCGGGCTGATAGGTGAACACGTGATGCGCCGCGATGTTCATCGGTACCGCCAGGTGCATGGCCAGGGCATCCGCGCCCGATTCCGGCTGCGGGACGATCAACCAATGCATGCCCAGCACGAAAACCAGCAGCGCCAATGCGGCTACCTGATGCCGGGGATGGGGGCGGGATGGCCGGAGCGCGCGAATCCACGACGCCAGACGCCGCCGCACGCCGCGAATGTCCATCAGCACGGGAATCGCCAGCAGAACCAGATAGACCGCCGGATAATTCACCGGCAGGCGCGCCAGGAAGGTCATGGCGAAGATATAAACGGCTATGCCCAGCAGCGTGCCGTAGATCTGATTTTCCGCGGACACGTCGTCGCCGGCGCCCAGCAGCTTCGACCCTAGCGCGCACGCGGAGGTCAGAAAAAGGGCCACCGCCAACAGCGCCAACGGCCCGATCGCCACGGTGGTGCCCGCCACCACCAGCAGCGCGGCGGCCGGAGCGAAGACGCCCGGGACGATCGGCACGAGCACTGCACTAATCGCGCCAAACACGAGGCCGTAGTGCAGCAGGCGATGCCGGCCGTCCTTTGTCCAACCCGAATTCCGGAATGGTTCCGGGCCGAAGCCATATATGACGATCCCCAACAATAGGGCGGCAAGGACGCCCAGCGCAGCTTGCGGCAGCCATGCCGGGACCTTGGTTCTCCACTTCCGCCGGGCCGCTTTTGGATGCCGCTCCGCGTCGCTCTTACCGAAAATGAAATCGCGCTGGATCGCGAAGTTGGCGAAGAACAGCAGCGTTTCAACCAGAAGTTTGGCGGGCAGCGGCTGCACGTGGAAGCGGGAGTTCAGCAACTGGATTCCGGCATAAGAAGCCGTACCGCTCAAGCACACCAGCAGCAGATACTTCGGCAACACCGCGGCATGCCGCAATTGGGAGAAGAAGACGGTCCGCCGCACCATGGTGTAGTTGAACGCCACGGCCAGCAGCCGTCCCAGCGCCTGCGATGCCGCCAGGTTTCCAAGCCTGCGGTAAGCGAAATAGAAGACCAGCGTATCGAGTGCGGCGGTCATCAGCGAAACCGAGCTGAACCGCAGCAGCACGAAATAGATCTTCATCGAGTCGATCAGCGGATTGAAGTGCGATGTCCGGTTGCCCGGCTCATAGATGGTGCGGATCGGCACTTCGGCGATGCGGATGGCTTTTTGCCGCACGGCGATGAGCATGTCCAACTCGAAGTCGTAGCCATTGGCTTCCAGCCGCAGCAGGTCCGGCAACAGCGTGGCGGGGATGCCGCGCAGGCCGGTCTGCGTGTCCGAGATGCGCTGGCCCACCAGGGCCCGCATCACGGTGCGCGTAACCGCGTTGCCCACACGGCTGCGCAGCGGTACTGCGCCCGTGAAACCGCGGGTTCCCAGAACAACGTGGCCGGGCTCGGCCGCGAGCCGGTCGGCCACGCGCTCGATATCGTCTGGATGATGTTGGCCGTCGGCATCCGCCGTGACGACGCCTTGCAGGCAGGGAAACGCGCACAGCGCCGCGTTGATGCCGCTTTTCAACGCCCCGCCCTTGCCCAGATTTACCGCGTGCCGCACCAGCCTGACTTTCCCGCACTCCCCCGCCCGGCGGAAGATCTCGCCGTACTCCGGGCCGCTGCCGTCGTCCACCAGGATGATCGCCGGTATGGGCTTTTCCGCCAGCGCGCCGATCAGTTGGAGCAGGCTCCGCTCGGGGCGAAAGGCGGGAATGACAACCGCGAATCGCACCGCTTCGGGCTCCATCACGCGCTCGGTTGTTTGCGCGCCGCCGGATTGCACTTTGTCCCCATGAGATCGCGTAATCTACAGAGTATCGCGTGCTGGCGGTGCGCAGCGCTTTGCGGGCGGGCGAGGCTTGGGGATGTCTCTTTGCTAACTTATAAAGAGGGATGCGCTTCGGGTTCTTCATAGCGATAGTGGCAGCCGGCTTCGCCGCCGCGCATGCCGCCGACCCGCGGGAGGTCTGGGAGCAGGCGGTCGCCGCCAAAGGCGGCCGCGAGCGGCTGCACGCCATCCACTCGCTGGCCATCTACATGAAGCCCGCCGAAGTGAATCTGCGGGGCGCTCCCACCAACTGGCTCTGCGTCTTCCCCGACCGTTATTTCGAATATCAAGGGTTGCCCGGCGGCAATGCGCGCGCCATCGTGGTGGATGGAACCGCCGGCCGGACCGCCATGGATGCCACCGGAATCCCGCGCCAGGCCCGGCATCTCACATCTTCCGAAGGCGAGCAGATGACGGTGAATCAGATCGTCTTCCTGCTGGAAAGCGCCTGGCTGCAGCCGCAGGCGATCGAGGTGCGGCACAACGTCCTGGTTGTGGAGGCGGCCGGGCGCACCTACAAAATCTTTCTCGACAAGGAGAACTTGCCCGAACGGATCATGTCATCCGCAATGCACGGCCGGAACGCCGATGTCCACTACGATTACCGCCTGCAACATTACCGCAAGTACGAGGGCGTGATGCTGCCTACGCGCGTAGTGTTGGTCGCCGGTATCCGCCAATCCACCTGGGACGTCGATTATGAAGTGGAAGCCAAGTACAATCCGAAACTGTTCGAGCGGATACCGGACCTGGCCAACGGCCCGGAGCCCTGGAGGATGCGATGAAGTCCGGCACAACGCGGGGTCTGCTGCCGCTCCTGCTGGCGCTGCTCGTGCTCCGGCCGCCGCGCATCCCCGCGCAGGACGAACAGCCCACGTTCAAGGCCGAAGTCAAAGTGGTGAACGTGTTGGCCAGCGTCCGTAACAAGAAGGGCGCATTTGTCAGCGATCTCGGCAAAGACGATTTCTCGGTCCTCGAAAACGGCCGCCCGCAGACCATCCGCTACTTCTCGCGGCAGACCGATCTCCCCCTTACGCTGGGCCTGATGATCGATACCAGCATGAGCCAGCGGCGCGTGATGGAAGCCGAGCGCATCGCGTCGTATACCTTTCTGGAGCAGGTTCTGCGGGAAAAGAAGGATCAGGTATTCATCATGCAGTTCGATCTGTCGCCCATCCTGCGACAGGAACTGACCTCTTCCTTCCTGAAACTGAGCGAAGCGCTGCAGCGCGTGGATACTCCCAGCATGAACGATCTGCAAAGCCAGACCGGCGGCGGCACGATGCTTTACGATGCCATGGCGAAGGCTTCCCGGGAGATCATGCAGAATCAAACCGGCCGTAAGGGGCTGATCGTGCTCACCGACGGCGTGGACACCGGCAGCCAGGCAACCATCGCGGATGCCATTGAGGCGGCCCAAAAAGCCGACACGCTCATCTATTCGATTCTCTTCTCCGACGAGGGATACTACGGCGGGTTCGCCGAACCGGGCGGCCGCGGCGTCTTAATGCGCATGTCGCGCGAGACCGGCGGCGGTTTTTTCGAAGTCTCCAAGAAACAGAGCCTGGACGAGATCTTTTCGCAGCTTCAGGAGGAACTGCGCAGCCAGTATAACATCGGATATGTATCGGATCGGCCGGTGGCTATTTCGGAATTCCGCAAGATCCAAGTGACTACGCACCAAAAGGGTCTGATCGTACAAGCCCGCCCCCGTTATTGGGCGCAACGGTGAAGGCATGCGGACCCCGCGACTTGCCGCCCTCCTGCTCTGGATGGTCTTCTGCCAGCCTGTAGCCGCGCAACAACTCCACGCGCGCGAGCTGACGATTCCCTGGAAAAAAGCCGGTTCGCGCGGTCTGGATGCAATTCTGGTCTACGCGGACTTGCCAGGCAACCGGCCCCTGGCGGTGTTGACGCACGGCACGTCGCGGATTCCGAAGGAACGGAGTGAAGTGACCGCTTATTCGCTGCTGCCGCAGGCGAATTGGTTCGCGCGCCGGGGATGGACCGTTCTGGCGGTCGTGCGCCGCGGATATGGGAAGTCCGGCGGACAGCCGGATTATGAGAATAGCCGCTGTCCAAATACGAACTATCTGGAAGCGGGCAGGGAATCGGCCGAGGATCTCAGCCGCGCCATTGAATACGGCGCGGCCTTGCCGGGAGTGGACGCCGCCCACGTCATTGCGGCAGGCGTCTCCACCGGAGGATTCGCGACCGTCGCGCTGACCGCCCAAGCTCCGCCGGGTCTGGTGGCGGCCATCAGTTTCGCGGGCGGGCGCGGTTCGAGGGCGGATTTCGAAATCTGCAATGCCGGCGACCTGTTCGACGCGTTTCGCGACTTCGGCAAACATTCGCGCACCCCCATGTTGTGGGTCTACGCCGAAAACTACCGCTACTTCTGGCCTGCGCTGGCGCACCAGTTCGACCAGGTGTTTCGCGCCGGCGGTGGCCTGGACCAGTTCGTGCAGGTGGCGGCGACGGCCGCGCCCGGCCATGGCCTGTTCCGGCGGGTGGACGAATGGTCCTCGATTGTGGACGATTTTCTGAAAACGCAAAACCTCGTTTGGCTTCCCGAACCGCTGCCGGCTCCTAAAACGCCGGACGATCCGCCACCGCCAGGCCTGAGCGAGGCCGGCCAAAGAGCATTTCGAAACTACCTGCTGGCGGGTCCGCACAAAGCTTTTGCCATGTCCGAACATCGCTTTGCCTTTTCCGCCGCGCAAGTTACCCTGGCCCTTGCCAGGAAAAAGGCGCTCGATAGTTGCCGGCATTCCGTTCCCAAGGGTGAAAAGTGCGTGGTGGTGTCGGCCGATCCGGCTGGATCCGAGGAAGAATAACTCCGGAAGTTGAAACGTTTTGCCTCGGCAGTTCACTACCCTAGAGAACCAATACAATCGAGGCGTACCAAATGCGGGAACGTAAACCCCAATCGCGCAAACTCGCGGTGCAGGAGACGCGCGCGGTCCCTTTTCCCGGTCCGTCGCAGGCCGGCGTGACGTCCGCCTTTCAGGCGCCCGTTTATCATGCGGCGCAATGGCTTTCTTTGCCTGAAGCGGCCGCCTACACGGGATTGCCGCAATCCACCCTTCGCAAGCTACTGGCGAACCGCGCGCTCCCCGCTCTCGAGACCGGCCCCCGGTTAGGTGGACGATGGCGAATCAAACGGTCGGACCTGGATAATATTTCGGCGATTGGAGCGATGCGCGCGCAGCTTTGATGGCTGCGGTTCATTCATAGCGCAGCGCCACAGTCGGATCCACGTGCGCCGCCCGCCGCGCCGGGAAGTAACACGCCGCCATCGCCACAGCCAGCCATAGCAGGGAAACGGCCGCGTAGGTGACCGGATCGGTCGGGCTGATACCGTACAGCAAGCGGGCCATCGCCCGCGCCAGCCCAACCGAAGCGGCCAGGCCGATCGCGACACCGCTTAGCGTAAGCCACAATCCCTGGCGCAGCACCATTCGCGAAACATCCTCCGGTCGTGCGCCGATCGCCATCCGAATCCCGATCTCGCGCGTGCGCAATGTAACGTGGTAAGCGGCCACTCCGTACAGTCCGATTCCCGCCAGCACCAGCGCCAAGCCTCCGAACGCGCCCAGCATGCACGCTTCCCAGCGCACCTGCCAGTAAGAACGGTCGATCCATTCGCGCAACGGCCGCACCGCATAGATGCGGGCGCCAGTTCCCGGCGCCGTGACGGTTTTGCGCACCGTCTCCAGCATCTGGGCCGCATCCGCCGACGTTTCCACCATGATGTTCTGGATGCCCGCGGAATCTTGCGCAAATACGCGGTAAACATGCGGCTTGGGCGCTTCGCCCAGCGAAACGGCCCGCGCGTCGCGCGCCACCCCCGCCACTTGCAGGGCGCTGGGATCATGGCATCCCAGCAGCAGACGTTTGCCGATGGGCCATTCGTTCGGCCATAGACGCCTCGCCAGCGATTCGTTGACGATCGCCACGGGCTGGCCGTCCGGCCGGTCGGCGGCATTGAAATCGCGTCCGCTGTCGAGCGCAATGCGCATAGTTGCCAGATAGCCCGGGCTGATGGTGCTGGTTGTCACAAGTATGGGCCCGCCGCCGGGCTGCGACGCGCAGCCGGGGTTCACCGGCGTCAAGGGAAGCAGATTCACGATTGCGGCACTCTTCACTCCCGGCAGCGTGCGCAGGCGATCGAGCGTATGCGCGTAGAATTGGCGGCCGGTTTCCGGCGTGAATTCGGGCGCCGACGCAAGGGTTGTGACATAGATCCGGTTCGCCACGGCGAACCCCGGGTCAACTGACTGGAATGCCAACAGCACGCGCAGGAACAACCCGGCCGTCAGCAGCAGGATCAGCGACAGCGCCACCTGTGCAACCAACGAGAGGCGGCGCAGTCCGAATCTCGCGGCGGCATGCGATTCTCCCTTGAGGGCCGGCAACACATCCGTGCGGCTGGCGCGCCAAGCCGGCGCCAGGCCGAAGATCAGCGTCGTCAGCAGCGCTAAGATCGCGGTGCACAGGATCACGCGCCCGTCGGGGGTCAAGTCCAGCCGCAGCGCCTCGCCGAATGCCGAGGTGGGTAGGAAGGCCTCGAGCAGGCGGCAGGTCCAGACACCCAGCACGGCTCCCGCTACTCCGCCGCCGGCCGCCAGTGCCAGGCTCTCCGTCAGTAACTGCCGCATTACCCTGCCGCGCCCCGCTCCCAGCGCCACCCGCAGCGAGATTTCCCGCTCCCGGGCAGTTCCGCGAGCCAGCAACAAATTGCCGACGTTCACACAGGCGATCGACAATACGACTCCCACCACGGCCATCAAGACGGCTGCAATCGGCACGGACTGGCTCCGGCTTCGGGCGTTCGGCACCCCCCGTACAGGCTCGATCGTGAGGGGCCCCACAGCCGCGCTGCTGGCTGTATATCCGGGTGTCTCCCGCCGGACTTGCGCGGCGACGGCATTTAATTCCGCGCCCACCTGCGCCGGCGCGATGCCCGCTTTCATACGCCCAAACACGAATACGCGCGGGCGGGCGCGATCTTCGAGTTCCGCGGCCAAGCCGGGATACTGTCCGGCCCACGTCCGGAAGGGCACCCAGATATCCATGTTCAGGGGCAGGTAAATTCCGGCAAACTTCGGCGGCGCAACGCCCACGATGGTGTACCACTGCGCCTCCGATCGAACGCGCTTGCCCAGGATGTGCGGATCGGCGTGGAAGAGGCGTTGCCAGGCGCGGTAGCCGATCACCGCGGATTGTTCGTCCTCACGTTGGAACCAACGGCCCATGAACGGGCGCACGCCGATCACCTCGGGATAGTTGAGCGAGACGGCCTCGGCGGCGGCCGCGTGCGTTTCGCCGTCGAAATCCAGACTCGATTCGGTAGGATTGGAAGCCGCCATGCCCGCCAGCAAGCGCGTGCGGTCGCGCAGGTCCCGGTACTCCGGCCACGAGAGGAGTTGGTTGCCGCTACGGCCCAGCACCACCAGCCGGTCCGGCGCGGTCACCGGCAACGGCCGGAAAAACAGATAGTTGAGCATGCTGAAGACCGCCGTGTTCACGCCGATGCCCAGTGCCAGGCATGCCACGGCTAGCACGGTGAAGCCGGGCGCCCGCCGCAGCAGGCGTAACGAATGGGTGAGGTCCAGCAGGAATCCGCGCATAGGGCTGAAGACACCGCCGGATGGCAATTTGTGCCGTTCGTGAGGCGCGCTTGAGCGCGCCGGCGGAGCTTTTAAGTCCTGCCCTATGTTGGGCTCGCTAAGCGTGACGACACCCGGCTCACACAGCGTGAGGGGTTTTGTCACTGTTTTACGCCTTATATACAGGACAATAGGGGTTATGCCACGCCGTATTCGCTACTCTATCTATGCCGTCTGTTTGGTCTGGGCCGGTTTCGGCTGTCTCTCTACAGCCCGGGCTCAGGACCAGGACAAGGATCCGCCCAAGGACTTCGAGAAGGAGGAAAACGGCAGCTTCCAAAAGGCTCGCATGGCCTGGTTCTACGGCCAGCGGGCTTATCCGCACGCCACCGTGCCGGCCGGCGCCCGCACGAAAGCGTGGCAGCAGTTCCAAGCCCGCCTGGCCGCCGAGCGGGCGGCCCAATCGCGCGTACACAGCAACACCGATGTAGGAAGCTGGCAGCTCGCGGGGCCTTCCAGCATGAACGGATTCTGGGGAACCAATTCAGGCCGCATCTCCGCAATCGCCGTGGACCCGGCCAACAACCAGATCGTCTATGCGGGCGCCGCGCAAGGCGGCATCTGGAAAACCACCAACGGCGGCGGTACCTGGACGCCTTTGACCGATACGCAAGCATCCCTGGCAACCGGCTCGATCGCCATCGATCCGCAAAATCACCTGACGATTTATGTGGGCACCGGCGAAGAGAATAACTCGGGCGACAGCTACTACGGGGAAGGCATCCTGAAGTCCACCAATGGCGGCAACACCTGGACCAATATTCCCGGTCCTTTTGCGGGCGGCGGGGGCGGCGGCGCGCGCATCGGAGGAATGGCTGTGCAGCCGAACAATTCGTCCGTGGTATTGGCGGCGGCCGGGTGCTGCTCGCCTGGCCCCTCCGGCGTTTATCGTTCGGCGGATGGCGGCATGACCTGGACGCAGGTGCTCAACGTGAATAACGGCTCCCAGGCCTATAACGTGATCTTCGATCCGAACAACCCCAATACGGCTTACGCTTCCATCGACGCCACCGGCGTGTACAAGTCCACCGATGGCGGCAACACCTGGTCGGCAGCGAATGGCTCGGGAGCGGCCGCTCTGCCCCTATCGGGAAACGGGCGCGTCGCCCTGGCCATGGACCCCAACGTGACCACGACCCTCTGGGCGGCCATTGCCAGCAACACCAACAACAACCTGGCGGGCCTCTTCAAGACCACGGACGGCGGCAACACCTGGGCCAATCTTCCCAATACGCCGAATTTCTGCGGCGGCCAGTGCTGGTACGATCTGGCCCTCGCCGTACAGCCTGGAAACTCCAACGTGATCTTTGCCGGCGGCGACTGCTGCGGCACCGTCGTGCAGTCTCTCGACGGCGGGAACTCCTGGACCACCTTTACCAACCTGCACCCCGATACGCATGCCTTCGTCTTCACCAAGGATGGAACCATTCTGTATAGCGGCAACGATGGCGGCATGTGGAGCACCACCCAGATCGCCAGCAGCAGCTTGACCTGGACGAACCTGAATGCCGGCCTGGCGACCCAGCAGTTCTATCCCGGCCTCTCCATCGCGTCGAACAATATCAATATCGGATTCGCAGGCACCCAGGACAACTCCACCGAATTGTACTCGGGCACCACTACCTGGAGCAGCGTGTACTGCGGCGACGGAGGCGTCACGCTGATTGACGACACCACCAACCCGGTCACGGTCTACATCAACTGTGTAGAGAACAATTTCTACAAGTCGACGGATGGCGGCCAGACCTTTAATCCCGCGCAAACCGGCATCGGCTCGGGTGACCGGACCAACTGGACGCCGCCGGCGGCCATGGACCCGTCGAATACGCAGCGGCTGTACTTCGGTACCCAGTATGTCTACCAGACCGCCAATGCGGCCGGTCAGTGGACCCAAATCTCTCCTGACCTGACCAACGGCGGAAACCTGACGGCGATCGCCGTGTCGCCGGTGAATCCGAACACGGTCTGGGCCGCGTCGAGTGACAGCCAGGTCAGCGTGACTCAAAACGCTTTAACAGGGGCCGGGGCGTCCTGGAGCAACGTAACCGGAACCAACATGCTGCCGCCGCGATACCCCACCGCGATCGCCGCGGATCCGCAACAGGCAGGCACGGCCTATGTCACTTTTTCGGGATTCTCCGGCTACGGCGACAATCTCGGTCATGTTTTTATGACCGGCAACGCCGGCGCGTCATGGACCGACATCAGCGGCAACCTTCCCAACATTCCCGCGGACGGCATTGTGGTCGATCCGCTGCAGGCGAATACCATCTATGTCGCCACGGATTTCGGCGTTTTTTACACCACCAACGGAGGCACAGCTTGGGCGACGCTGGTTACCGGCCTGCCGCGGGTAGCCGTTACGAGTTTGCTTTTGCACCCCAGCCGCAACCTCTTCGCCGCTACCCACGGGCGCAGCGTCTGGGAAACCAACGTGTCGAGCGTTACCGCCATTCCGTCGATCGTCGGCATTTCCCCGGGCTCGGCGATCGCCGGCGCGGCCGCCTTCACCCTGACCGTAAACGGAGGCGCGTTCACGCCCGCTGCCATCGTGCAATGGAACGGGGCCGACCTGACGACCACTTACGTGAGTGCCACCCAGGTTACCGCCACCGTACCGGCCGCCGCTATCGCTCTTGCGGGCACCGCACAGGTGACCGTGATCATCCCCGGCGGCAATGTGTCCAATCCATTTACATTCACCATCGACAACCCGGTTCCGGCCGCCGGCAGTTTGTCACCCGCCAGTGCTCTCGTGGGCAGTTCCAGTCTTGTTATAACCGTCAACGGCTCGAACTTCGTCAGCGCCTCCACCGCGCAGTGGAACGGATCGGCATTGAGTACCACCTTCGTCAGTCCGGCGAAACTCACCGCGACGGTTCCAGCCGGCGATCTGGCGTCCGCCGGAACGGCCTCGGTGACCGTTACGAATCCCGCGCCCGGCGGCGGCACCTCTTCTCCCTCCTTGACCTTTGCCATCGATAATCCGGTGCCGGGCGCCACTTCGCTCTCTCCTGCGAGCGCCACAGCCGGCGGCAGCCAGTTCACCCTTACCGTAAACGGTAGTAGTTTCGTCCGGGGCGCGACCGCGTTGTGGAAAGGCGCGGCGCTCGCGACCAGTTTTGTCAGCGCCTCCAAAGTGACGGCCACGGTGCCCGCGGCGGACATCGCCAGTCCCGGAACCGCGTCAGTCACGGTATCGAATCCGTCGCCCGGTGGGGGCAGTTCCGGTCCTCTGACATTCACCATCGCCAATCCGGCTCCCACCGCGGCCCGCGTTTCACCCACCAATGCGGTGGCCGGCGGCGCGGCTTTCACCCTTACCGTAATCGGCACCAGGTTCGAGCCAACCTCCGTGGTGCTGTGGAACGGATCGAGCCGATCCACTACCTACGGCAGCGCCACGTCGCTGACGGCGTCGATCACCGCGGCCGATATCGCAAATCCGGGCACTGCCGGCGTATCCGTGAGTACTCCCGCGCCGGGCGGCGGCACCTCCGGCACGGTTACCTTTACCATCGACAACCCGGTGCCGGTGGCTACCTCGCTCTCGCCATCCAGCGTGGTGGCGGGCAGCGGAGCTTTTACATTAACCGTGAATGGCAGCAGTTTCGTTTCGGGCGCCGTGGTCGAGTGGGGCGGCAGCAATCGCAGCACCACGTTCGTCGGCAGTTCGAAGCTGACCGCATCCATCACCGCGGCGGATGTGGCCACGGCAGGCACGGTGCAAGTGAAAGTGACCAATCCGGCCCCCAGAGGTGGAACTTCGGCGGGTTTGACATTCACTATCGACAATCCCGTGCCGGTAGCCGGCGGGTTATCGCCCGCCAGCGCGACAGTTGGATCGGCCGGATTCACTCTAACTGTGACGGGAAGCAACTTCGTCAATGGTTCGACCGTGAAATGGAAAACCACCGCCCTGTCCACCACGTTTGTGAATAGCGGCAAACTGACGGCCACGGTGCCTGCGTCGGATGTGGCAGCCGCCGGGACCGACAACGTCACCGTTTCGAATCCGGTGCCCGGAGGCGGCGCTTCGAACGCGCTGACGTTCACCGTTGACAATCCGGTGCCCACGGCGGGATCGCTATCCCCCGCCAGCGCCGTGGCGGGAGGGGCATCCTTCACCTTAACGGTGAATGGATCGAGCTTCGTCAGCGGCGCTCACATCCAATGGAACGGCGCGAATCTGGTAACCACGTTCGTCGGCGCGGCGAGGCTTACCGCGACGGTTCCGGCAACGGATATTGCCGCGGGCGGCACGGCCAGCGTGAGCGTTTCCAATCCCACGCCGGGAGGTGGCGCCTCGAACGCGCTGACCTTCACTATCGACAACCCGGTTCCGGCCATTACTTCGCTACAGCCGGCCAGCGCCACGCACGGTGGCGCGGCATTCACCCTGACGGTGCGCGGCACCGGATTCCAGAGCACCTCAACGGTGCTGTGGAATGGCTCA
>JBEKIM010000150.1:0-14089 GCA_050011755.1 Bryobacteraceae bacterium
CGGGAAAGATCCTGATATGTAGTACTTTCTCCACAAGGTAGTCGGCGTCCTCTTTCGAATCCGTTCTGGCGATCCCCAGCAGCACAAGCAGGCCCAGTCCGATAGCTCCGGAAATCTGGCCATCCACTTCGACGCGCGCGTCCTTTACACGTTGGATCACTACTCGCATGACTAAAGCCTACCGAATTCGGCTTACTACCGCGGTTAGGGTAATTGCATTGTTGTCAACCTATGATATAGTAACCCTGGGAGAAACCAATGCCAAGAGGCAAAGCTAAATCAGCTACACCGGACCAGACAACCCTACAGATGGCTCTTGTCGGGTATGAAATCGAAAAAGAACGCATTGCGGCAAAGATACGCGAGATTCAATCGGAGCTAGCCGGAAAGCCAGCGAGTGGGGCGACAGCGGCTAAGGGCGAAGACGCACCCAAGAAGCGGGTGCTCAGCGCCGCGGCGCGCAAACGTATCGCGGCGGCGCAGAAGAAACGCTGGGCTGAGCATCGCAAGAAAGTGGCGGCGGGCAAGGCTTGACAGCTTGAGGCAGGATCCAGCGCTTGCCGATGTGCCGCGGCGGTTCGACTGCGCCGCGACCCCAGAGAAGGGGCGTCTTACGCGGTATCGTAGAGGTTGAGATGATAGTGGGCACGGGAGTGGATCTGGCCGAAGTGCCGCGGATTCGGGCAGCCATCGAGCGCTACGGCAGGCGCTTTATCGAGCGCATTTACACGCCCGCGGAAATCGCCTACGTGGAGCGGAAGGCCAACCGCTACGAGCGTTTTGCCGCTCGATTCGCGGCCAAAGAGGCGGGCATGAAAGCGATCGGGACGGGTTGGCGGCGCGGTGTACGATGGCAGGATTTCGAAGTCGCCAACCTTCCCTCGGGCAAGCCCACACTGCGGTTCCACGGGCAGGCGGCCCGCTTTGCCGAGGCTTTAGGCGTGAAGTCTATCGCGCTGTCCCTTACGCATACGGCGGAGTTGGGGATGGCGCACGTGATCCTGGAGAACTAGCCACGGCGCGCAATTGCGCTTCTTCCAGCCGCCGGGTTTCCTGCCAGGTGTAGATCATACGGTGGATCACGGTGAGGTTCCCTAACACGGCTATGACCCACAGAACCGGAGCCATCCGGTCGAACAAGGCACCGATGATCAGCAATACTACGCGTTCGGGCCGTTCCAGAAATCCTACCTTGCATTTTGGAATGGTGTTCTCGGACCGCGCACGGGTGTAACTCACCATGACCGAGGCGGTCATCACAATAGCCGTCAGCACCACATAGAAGAAGCGATCGATGGAAGCGTAGTAGACCAACAGGCCCATCAGCAGCGCCAGGTCGGAGTAGCGGTCGAGCACCGAGTCGAAGAAGCCGCCGAAGCGCGTCACGCGATTGGTCTCCCTGGCCACGCGCCCGTCCACCATGTCGAATAGCCCGGCGCCGATCACTACCGCGCCCGCCCAGCGAAAGCTACCCGCCGCAAAGAGGTAAGCCGCTACGATGTTAATCACCAGGCCCAGGAACGTGAGGACATTGGGGTGAATGCGGGATAGCGCCAGCCACTTCACAATCCGGTCGATGGCGGCTCCGAAGACGACACCGATCGCGCGGGTGTAAGTCATGGTTCAGTCCGCCGCCTCGTGAATGGTGGTTAGTTTCAAGATCTCCAACTCCTTAAAGCCACCGGGAAGTTGGACTCGCACCGCATCTCCTACGGCTTTGCCCAAGAGCGCGCGGCCGATCGGGGAACTGGTGGAGATCCGGCCGGCGGCCGCGTCGGCTTCTTCGGTGGTCACCAGGAAATAGGTAAACTCCTCGTCCTTATTTGTATCCAGGACGACCACCGTGGAACCCAGCCCCGCCTTGCCATGTGGGATCTTCGTGAAATCCACCATGGACATCTCGGCCAGCCTCTTCCTAAGCTGGTTCAGGCGCGCGTTCACGAACCCCTGGCGGTCCTTGGCGGCATGATACTCGGCATTCTCGCTGAGGTCGCCATGCAAGCGGGCCTTGAGAATCTCCCTGGGCAGTTCATTGCGCAGTTCGTACTCGAGCAAGGTGATCTCGTCTTGCAACTTCTTTTTAACTTCGTTCGCTCCCACAGGACAATTATAGGCCAATAACCGCGTAAGGCAACCGGGGGATGCCAAGAGCCAATCGCAGTGCGGGCCAAGGCTGGCCGCTTCGGGAGTACGGTATACTTCCTCCTAAGGAGGCGCTAATGATCACTCGGAGAGGTTTTGGCGCGCGCATCGGCGCGGCGCTGGCGGTTGGACGGATGATACCGGAGATGGCGTACGCACAACGCGCCATGATCCAGGGCAACCTGCCCAAGGACATGGTGTGGCTGAACGCGAACGAGAATCCGCTTGGGCCGCCGAAGTCGTCGCTGGCCGCCATGGCGGATGTGCTGCCTGCCGCGGGACGGTATCACTACCAGGAAATCCGCGACTTTTATGGAGCACTGGCGCGCAGCGAGGATCTGCAGCCGGAGAATGTAATGGCAGGTTGCGGGTCGACTGAGTTGTTGCACGCGGGCGTGGAAGCGTTTACCGCGCCGGACCGGCCTATGATCGTGATGTACCCGACTTATGAGGGGCCGCCGGAGGTGGCGCGCGCCATGCACCGGCAAGTCATCCAGGTGCCGTTGCTGCCGGATTACTCGGCCGATGTCCGCAAACTGGCGGAGGCCGCCGCAAAAGTAAACGGCGGGTTAATCTATATGTGCAATCCGAACAACCCTACGGCATCCATCACACCCAAGGCGGAAGTGGCGTGGCTGGTGGAGAACCTGCCATCGGACACCGTGTTGCTGATCGACGAAGCCTATATCCATTTCGGCGAGTCGGAGAACCTGGAGACCGCCCTGCCCTACGTGCGCCAGGGGAAGAACGTCGTGGTGTCGCGCACCTTCTCAAAGATATACGGGATGGCGGGCGTGCGGGCCGGGTTCGTATGCGCTCCGCCGAAGTTGATCGAGCGCATGCAGCCGTTCCGCAACAATGTGCTCTCCATCATCGCCATCCGCGCGGTGTTGGCGGCGCTGCAGGAATCCAGGACCATGGTTCCAGAGCGCCGCGCCATTAACGCGCAGGTCCGCCGGGAACTCTGCGGCTGGCTGCGGGAACGCAAGCTGGGCTTTATCGATACGCAGGCGAACTTCATGATGATCGACGTGGGCCGGAATGCGCGCGAGTTCATTACCAAGATGCCGCCTATGGGTGTCGCGGTGGGGCGTCCGTTTCCGCCGCTCGACAATATGCTGCGCGTGACCATCGGCACGGCGCAGGAGATGCAGAAGTTCAGGGACGTTTTCTGGCGCGTTTATCAGGGGTGACAGCCGTTCCTCAACGTGCTGCGGCAAGCCCGTGGCGCATGCTTGAGCGTGCCGGCGGGACTTTTAAGTCCCGCCGGGCGAGCGTAAGCCAAAAGCGGGACTAACGTCCCGCCGGCGCACTAAAGTGCGCCGCAGCACGCTAAAGCGTGCGCCACGCGGGCTTGCCGGTGTCAAATAAAGAAGGGGTCCGCATCCAGCAAATTCGGCGACCGCCTGATTGCCGCCGGACAGGTGGCTGGGGTATTTGCCAGCGCCTGGCTTGTCTGGCGGCATGCGGTACTTCCACAACTCGGCTTGCGACCGTGGGCGTGCCGTTTTCCGGCCAATACTGGATGTTCAGGTTCCCGCAATTGCGGCCTCCGCGCCACTCCATCGTGCGTCGCGGCAACGCCTCCGAACTGTCGTTCCATACCACGGACGGCTGGCCGATGCAGATGGAGGCGCATCAGAAACTGGACCCGCCGGTCAGCGTGAGATGTTGCAGCGGAATCGACCTGGTGGTGCGGAATGCCGACCCCTATCCCGGAACGGTTGCGCTGGAATTGGTGTTGATCGATTCGACAATTCCGATCAATCCAACGCTGAGCTTGGGAACGGTGCCTGCCGGATCTCCGTCGCCGTCCGAGCAGGTGCTGAATTTTCGTATGCCCACGGTTTCGGGATTAAGCAAATTCGACGAGATCGAAGTGGTGTTCCACCGGGCCCAAGCGCGCGGCGATAGGAGCGCCCGGATTTCGATCGAACGCTTCGTGCTGACGCCATAGGGGCAAGGCGATAGAATGGAGTTCCCAAACCGAGGGGAGTCCATGAATCGACGAGACCTCTTCAAGAGCGCGGCGTTGGCCGGCTCGGCTACGGGCGCGCTCGCGCAACAAGCCCGCGGCGCTGCCAACGACCGTATTGGCATCGGCGTGATCGGCTGCGGTGGCATGGGCCGCATGGATCTTGCGGATTTCCAGAAGCAGCCAGAAGCCGAAATCGTGGCCGTCTGCGATGTCTATCAGCCGAATCTGCAGGAAGCCCACCAGCTTACCGATGGCAAGGCGCGGACGTATTCCGATTTCCGCAAGCTGCTGGAAGACCGTGCGGTGGACGCGGTGGTCATCGCCACGCCGGATCACTGGCATCCCCTGATCACAGTGGCCGCATGCCAGGCGGGCAAAGACGTCTACTGTGAAAAACCGGTATCGAACGTGGTACGCGAAGGGCGATTGATGGTGGAGGCCGCGCGCCGTCATCGGCGCATCGTGCAGGTGGGCCTGCAGCAGCGCTCGGGATCGCATTTCCAGCGGGCCGCCAAAATCGTGCGGTCCGGCGAGATCGGCGAGGTCCACTACGCGCAAACATGGATCCACGAAACGAGTTCGCCGGAGGGCTTGGGCACGCCGCCGGATTCCGAGCCGCCCGCGGGTTTAGATTACGATTTCTGGCTGGGGCCGGCGCCCAAGGTCCCGTTTAACGCGGCCCGCTTCCTCGGCAACTGGCGCTCGTTTTCCGCCTACGGCGGCGGCCGAATCACGGATTGGGGCGTACACCTGGTGGACATTGTCCACATGGCGATGGGCGTGGATACACCGCGGGCGGTCACGGCATCTGGTGGCAAGCTCTACGTGCACGACCGGCGAGATACGCCCGATACGCAGGAAGTTACGTGGGAGTACCCCGGCTTCCTGCTGCATTACACCTGCCTGCTGCACAATTCCTATGGCCACAACGGCGATGCCGGGCATAAGCCGTTTGGCAGTTATGGCATCCAGTTCCACGGCACGCGCGGCACGCTATTCGTGGACCGCGCCGGCTACCAAATCACACCGCAGATGAAGGGTCATATGGAACCGGGCGGCATCTCGTTCCGCGCGGCGTTCGACGATCTGACCGGAGTCAGCCTGTATTACGACCTGGAAGGCACGGGGGGCCGCGGCACCAGTTCGGTGCAGCACGTGCCGCACGTGCGAAACTTCCTGCAGTGCGTGAAGTCGCGCGAACGGCCGGTGGCGGACATCGAAATCGGCCATCGCACCACCACGGCCTGCCACCTGGGCAACATCGCGCTACGCCTGGAACAGAAGCTGCACTGGGACGGCGAGGCGGAGCGTTTCGTCGGCAACGAAGCTGCAAACCGGATGCTGGTGCGCCCGTATCGCGCGCCCTGGAAGCTGGAAGGCATCGAAGCATAGGACAATCCACATGACAGACCGGCGTGAATTCATCAAGGCGGCGGCGCTGGCCACCGCCGCATCGTACGGCCGCATCCTGGGCGCGAACGATCGCGTTCGGATCGGCGGCATCGGCACGGGCGGACGCTGCCAGTATCTGCTGAGCCTTTTGAACAAAGGCGGCGGCAGCCAGATCGTAGCCATCTGCGACGTGTATAAGCCGCATCTCGAGGAGGCGCGCGAGAAAGTGGCGCCCGAGGCGCGCGAGTTCGGCGATTACCGCAAGCTCCTGGAGGCCCGCGACATCGACGCGGTGGTCATCGGCGCGCCCGATCACTGGCACGTGCGCATGGCCATTGACGCCATGCACGCGGACAAGGACGTGTACGTGGAAAAGCCGGTCACCCACAATAT
Source organism: Bryobacteraceae bacterium (assembly GCA_050011755.1). Classification (GTDB taxonomy): domain Bacteria; phylum Acidobacteriota; class Terriglobia; order Bryobacterales; family Bryobacteraceae; genus Bog-159. The sequence goes on from JBEKIM010000150.1 coordinate 5,906, forward strand.
CGCCGAAGGCGAACCGCTGATTCAGGCAGTGGCCGAATCGAAGCGCGTGGTGCAGACCGGCATGCAGCAGCGAAGCTGGCCGCACTTCCAGCAGGCGCGCGAAATCGTGGCCGGCGGCGGGCTCGGACAGGTGACGTTCATTCGCACGTACTGGTATCAGAATCACCTGCAGGGACGCGAGCTGCGGCGGCCCATCGACGCCTCGAAGCTGGATTGGAAGATGTTTCTGGGCTCCGCGCCCGATCAACCGTTCGATGACGAGCGTTTCCGCAACTGGCGTTGGTTCTGGGATTTTGGCGGCGGCTCACTCACCGACCTGTTTCTGCACTGGGTGGATGTGGCGCACTGGGCGATGTCGAGCGACACCCCCACGGACGCGCAGGCCATGGGCGGCAAATATGTGATCCCGGAATGGCAGTGGCCGGACACGGTGAACGCGGCCTTTCACTATCCCGGCAACTTCCTGGTGAACTTCGATTGCAGCCTGATGGGATACCTGGAAGGCGGCGGCCTCGTTTTTCACGGCACCAAGGCCCTGATGCGGCTGCACCGCGGCGGCTTCGCGGTGTATCCCGAGCAGCCACGCTACACCGAACTTCCCGATCTGAAGGATGTAGCGCAGGAAGTGAAGTCGGAGCACGATGGGGCCATCGAGCACGTACAGAACTTTCTCGATTGCATCCGTTCGCGGAATACGCCGAACGCGCCGGCGACGGTCGGGGTAGCCGCGGCGCGCGCGGGACATCTGGGAAATCAGGCCCTGCGCAGCGGGCAGACCGCGCGGGCGTAATTCACTGGGGCGGCCGAACAGGTTGGACACCGCGGCGCACAGGTAGCGGGGGCGCGGGGAAGCGATGGCATTTGAGGTTCCAGTATGCCCACGATCGCGCGTCGAACACGCCGGGTGGAGCGTGATCCAGTGCTTCGCGAAACTCGTCCGGCCCGATGATGCCGTCCAGGGCAGGAAAGTCCTCCACGGTTCCGTAGGTCATTACATGGGCGAGAAAATGGAACGGTTCGGCCAGGGCTTCCCGAGGCGGCTTGAACCACACCACGCGTTGCGCAACGGCCAGCAATTCGGGTGTCTCGGGTATCGGCTTCATGGCTGAATCCGACGCGCCCCCGGACGAGTTGTGTAAGGCGTGAGCACCGGCAGCCTGGCCAGGTCGACGGCCCCTACCGCGCGGGCAAGCCGGGTGCGCACTTCCACCGGCAGCGCCGGCACGTCGTCAAAGTAACTGAGCGCCTTCAGCGTGATCAGCGGGTTGAATTTGCGGCCGTATACGACAATGCCGGCCGCCAGGATGGCAGGCAGGTCCATGCCGTGCTGTAGGATGGCATGGATATCGAGATAGTCTTTCACTTCGGCGCGCTTCTGCAGGACGGCCGCTTTGGTTCCCGCCAAGTCGAGCAAGGAGGCTACGCGCAGGAAAGTATCGCTGGCCCGTTCGGGGGCGGCCACTTGGCCACGCCCCAGCGGACCGAAGAAGGAGATTAAGACCGGGCCGCCGCGGTCGACACGGCATGTCAACTTATCCGGGGCGAGTTGGATGCGTTCGGATTCCGTCAAATAAGGTACCTGCTGCGCGAGCCGCTCGGGGTCGAAGGAGGCGTTTGAGAAGAAATCGAAATCGACTGAGGTCCGGTGACCGAGCCGCAAAGCCAGGGCTGTGCCGCCATAAAGCGTGAATTCCTCCGGCGTGGCTGCCAACTCCGGCCAGAACATGCGCTGCGGCACGGGCAGGGCGCTGAGATTGACGGCGAACGGCATCGGCTATACTCATAGCGTAGATCCCGGTGGAGTCGAAAATCACACGGCGGCAGTATCTTTACTTATTCGGTGCGGGCCTTTACGCGGCCCCAGCGGACACGCTAGCCGAACGCTGGCGGCAGATCGCGCAGGACACGGATGGCACGCTCGGCGCGGCCGCTTTGCACCTTGGGTCGGGACAGCAGGTCAGCCTGCATGGCGAAGAACGCTTTCCGCTGGCCAGCGTGTGCAAGTTGCCGACGGCCATGCATATCCTGGCGATGGTGGATGAAGGCAAGCTGTCACGCACCGCGGAGATCGAGGTGATCGAGCAGGATGTGACGCTGAGCACCAGCGAGGTAGGGCACCGCTGGCCCAAACAGCGGCGCTTTCCGCTCGATGAATTGCTGCGCCTGATGGTGGCCCACAGCGACAACACCGCAGTCGAAACCCTCTACCGTATCGGCGGCGGCCCGGCTGCCATTACGGCACGTTTGCGCGGCTGGCAACTGGATGGGATGCGCATCGATCGCACCGAAAAGCAATGCAACAGGGATGCGGACAAGTCCATGCCGCGTTTCATCGCCGATCCGCGCGACACGGGTACGCCCGATGGCACGGTCCACCTACTGCGGCGTCTCTTTCATGGCGAACTGCTGTCGGCGCCATCGACCGCGCGCATGGTCGAAATGCTGGAGGCCACGACCACGGGAGCCGGGCGTATTAAAGGTCTACTGCCGGCGGGCGTAATGGTTGCGCACAAGACCGGCACCACCGGCACGCGCGGCGGCTTGAACGGCTCGACGAACGACGTAGGCGTGATCACGCTCCCGAACGGTAAGGGCCAACTGGCCCTGGCAGTCTACTTCAAGGCCAGCAAGAAGGATCTGGAGGCGCGGGAAAAGACCATCGCCCGCATCGCCAGAGCCGCCTTCGACTCCTGGCAGAGCTAACCCGCCCAACTTTCTCCTTGCTTTTCCCCCGTTGCCGTGTTTCACTTGAATGATCGTTCAAGTGAGCATCCAGACGCCACCCACGGCCCGCGAACTGCTGCTGGACGCGGCGCGCTACCTGTTCTGGGAGAAAGGCTACGCCGCCACCGGCGTGGCCGAACTGCTGCAGCGCGCGCAAGTGAATAGCGGCAGCTTCTACCACGCCTTCGCCGGTAAGGAGGCGCTGCTGCTGGCCGTGCTGGATAATTACCTCGACGGCCTGGAGCCGGCCGTCTTGCGGCCCGCCTTCGCACGCCACCGCGATCCCATCGATCGTATCTTCGCCATCCTGGAGGGTTATCGGGAGAAACTGCTGGCCACCGGCTGCCAGTACGGCTGCCCCATCGGGAGACTGGCGCTTGAAATCGAAGCGGAAAACCTGCCGGTGCACAGCCGTATCGCCGCGAACTTCGCGGCCTGGACCGCCGCCGTGCGCGGTTGCCTGGAAGCCGCCCGCAACCGCCTGCCGCGCGCTTGCGATCTGGACGCGCTGGCGGCCTTCGTCCTCACCTGCATGGAAGGCGGTGTCATGCAGGCGCGCTCCTACCGCTCGATGGAACCGTTCGATCAATCGGTCGCCCAGTTACGAGATTACTTTGGATACCTGCTCGCCAAAGAAAAGAGGAAACGAAAATGAAGTTAAGGCTGTTCATAATAATAGCTATGTGCGCGGTGCCCTTCGCGGCCCATGCCCAGACCGCGGCCAAAAAGGAGAGTCCTGTCGCGGTGACCAAGATTCTGGAACCGGAGAAGACGCTGAAACTCGAAGTAGTCGTGGCGGCCAAGCCCGCCGACGTCTGGCAGGCGTTTACCACCAGCGCGGGCCTGGACACCTGGCTGTGGCAGGACTGCACCGTGGATCTGCGCGAAGGCGGCGGCTGGATCGTGCATTATCCCGGAGGCAAGACCGGCGGCGGGACCATCGTCAGCTTCCGCGACGGGCGCCAGTTGGTGTTGCACGCCATGGCCCCCGAACGATTTCCCGAAGTGCGCAGCGTGGGCACGACCGCGGTGTTCGACTTTGCGCCGGAGGCGGAGGGAACCCGCGTGACCCTGACCCAGACCGGATGGAAGCAGGGCAAGGAATGGGACGATGCCTATGAGTATCTGGCGTCGGGCAACGCCCGACTGCTGGAACAACTCTACGCGCGGTTCGCGCGCGGTCCGATGAAGTGGCAATAGCCGGATATATTGAAAGGGTGCACGCCGCCGTACTTCACGCTCTTGGCCGGGCGCCACGCTACGAGACATTCCCGGATCCCGTTCCGGGACCGGGCGAGACCATCGTGCAGGTGCGCGCCGCATCGTTGAAACCTATCGACCGGCTGATGGCCGGCGGCGCCCATTACGCCAGCCCAGGCGAATTGCCCGTTGTTTGCGGCGTGGACGGCGTAGGCGTCCTCGACGACGGCACGCGGGTCTTTTTTGGCGGAGTTCGCCCCCCGTACGGTGCCATGGCGGAACTGGCGGTGGTGGCACGCGCGCGCTGCCGGCCGGTGCCGGAGGGCCTGGACGATGCCACCGCGGCCGCCTTGCCAAATCCGGCTCTGTCGAGCTGGCTGCCTCTGGTGTGGCGCGCGAAACTGGCTGCGGGCGAGACGGTGCTGGTGCTGGGCGCAACGGGGATCGCGGGCAAGCTGGCGATCCAGATCGCTCGGATTCTAGGCGCGGGGAGGGTGGTCGCCGCCGGCCGAAACCAGCAGGCATTGGAGACGCTCAGCAGTTTGGGCGCGGATGCAGCGATTCAACTGCAAGGATCCGATCGGGAGGTGACACAAGCCTTCGCGCGCGAAGCCGGGGAAAAGGGTTACGACGTGATCCTCGACTACGTGTGGGGCCATCCGACCGAGTTGCTACTGGCTGCCCTGACACGTGCGGGATTTTCGATGAAGGCTTCCGGACCCCGCCTGATCCCGATCGGCGAGAGCGCCTGGGCGTCCATCCAGGTTCAAGCCGCGGGATTGCGCAGCGCGGGCCTGGCCATACTCGCCGGCGGTTTCCCGCCTATGAACATTCTGACGGACGCGTTCGACCAGGCGATGGCGCGCGCCGTCTCGGGCGAACTTCGCATCGATACGGAGCGCGTGCCGCTCGCCGATGTCGAAGCAGCCTGGCAGCGCGTGGGGCAGGGCCCCCGCCTGGTGCTCATTCCGTAAGAAGGCGCTGCTGCTCAGAGATTTGTGGGCGGAACGGCGGAAATACCGGGAGCGGACTTTCGCATCGTAGCGCCGGGTACCAGTTCCAGCGCCATGCGCAGATCGGTCACTTTTGTTTGGAGGGCGGCCTGCTCGCCCCGGCTCAGCCCGCTGATTTTAGGCAGCACGGTCCGCACCCGCGAATACACTTGCTCGGCCTGCTCATAGAAAACCGATTCCAGGGTAGCGGCCACGTTCGCCATGGCGATACCCCTGTCCAACTCGGTGTTGACCATGGGTACGCCTAGAACGGCCGGCACACTCAGTTCCGCCGCAACCGCCAGGAGGAAGATGAAATGCAGCACCCGCATGTCTTCAGATTACATCAATTCGGTCAAGGTAGTGGATCTCCGGCATCGCGCGCAGCCGGCCGGCGGCGCTTTCGGCGGTGATGTCGCGCTGCGGCATACCCAACACCTCGAACCCGACCATGAACTTGCGGATGGTCGCAGAGCGCAGCAGCGGCGGATAATAATGCGCGTGGAAATGCCACTCGGGATGCGCCGCGCCGGTGGTGGGACGCTGGTGAAAGCCCATCGTGTACGGGAAGGGAGCCTCGAAAACATTGTCGTAGCGGGTAGTGACCCGCTTCAGAATATCGGCCAGTCCGCTACGCTCGGAAGCGCCGAACTCGTCCATGGCGCTCAGGTGGCGCTTCGAGACAATCATGGTCTCAAACGGCCAGATCGCCCAGAACGGGACGATGGCCGCGAAGGACTCGTTCTCGCAGACCACGCGCTCGACGGAGTCAAGCTCAAGGGCCAGGTAGTCGCATAGCAGGCACGAACCGTGGGCGGCGAGCCATGCCTCCTGTTGGCGTTGTTCGGCAACCACCTCCGTGGGAACGCTGCTGCTCGACCAGATCTGGCAATGCGGATGCGGATTGCTGGCGCCCATCATTTCGCCGCGATTTTCGAAGATCTGCACGTGGCCGATTTGGGGCCGGCGCCCCAGATCGACGTATTGCGCGGCCCAGACATCCACCACCAGGGTGAGATCCGGCACACTCATGCGGGCTACGGTCAGATCGTGCCGCGGCGAGAAGCAGCCCACGCGGCAGATGCCCGGCTCGCCGGCGGCAATCAGGAGGCCGCTGCGCTCAAAGGTTTCCGTAGGAGTGGATGGGAGCAGCGCCGCGAAATCGTTGTCGAAGACGAAGGTGGTGGTATAGGGTGGATTGCGCATGCCGCCCGCGCGCGCATTGCCGGGGCAAAGGTAGCACGTGGGATCGTAGGCCGGCTGCACGGCGGCGGCTGTCTTCTCCACCTGGCCTTGCCAGGGCCGCTGCGTGCGATGGGGCGATACCAGGACCCACGATCCGTTCAAAATATTAAAGCGGCGATGCGGGTGGTGTGTGAGGTCGAGCATCGTAATGAGGATACCAAGGGGCTGCATGCTACGATAGTCGATTGTCAGGTCTCGGGCTCCGTGCGACGGGCGGCCGCAAACCCCGCCAGGTCCGGAAGGAAGCAACGGTAGTGGTTTAACCCGTGTGCCGCGGATCACCCGGGGCCTGGCATTCGCCCGCCCATGTATCAAGTCATCGCCCGGAAATACCGGCCCCAATCGTTCGCCGACGTGGTGAACCAGGAGCATGTCAAGACCACGCTCGAAAATGCCATCGCGCAGAATCGCATCGCGCACGGCTATATCTTTTCCGGCCAGCGGGGAACCGGCAAGACGACCGTGGCCCGGATTCTGGCACGCTGCCTGAATTGCGTGAACGGGCCCACCAACCAGCCGTGCGGCGTGTGCGCGAGTTGCAAGGAAATCGCGGCGGGCGGCTCGGTGGATGTGATCGAGATCGACGCGGCCTCCAATCGCGGCATCAACGAAATGCGCGAGCTGCGCGAGAATGTGCGATATCAGCCGGCGCGCGACAAGTACAAAGTTTTCATCATCGACGAAGCTCACCAGATCACCAATGAAGCCTTCAATGCGCTGTTGAAGACTATCGAAGAACCGCCCGCCTGGGCCGTGTTCATGTTGTGTACGACGGAGGCGCATAAGATCCCGGCGACCATTGCGTCGCGCTGCCAGCATTTCAGCTTTCGCTCGGTGGAATTCGAAGCGCTGGTGGCGCGCATGGCGTGGATCTGCGAGCAGGAAGGCATCCAGGCGGATGCGGAAGCGCTCTCGGTACTGGCGCAGGCCGGCGAGGGCAGTGTGCGCGATTCGCTCTCGGCGCTCGACCAGGCTATCGCCTGCTGCGGCAACACGCTGCAGGCTTCGGAAGTGCGGGCACTGCTGGGCGCGTTTTCACTCGATGCGTTGGAAAACGTCAGCCGGGCGCTGGTGGATGGCGCCGCCGCGCGCATGCTGGAAGTGGTGAACGAGTTGGAGCGCAACGGGCAGAACCTGCAGCACTTCAGCCGCGAGCTGGCGCGCTATTTCCGCAATTTGCTGGTGGCCAGGATCGCGGGCGGCGACACGCGCCTGATTGCGGCGTCCGCGGGCGAGCGGCAGCGCCTGGCGGAGGTGGCGGCGCAGTTTTCAGAAGAAGACCTGACACGCTACCTGCAGCTCTCGCTGGACCTGTTCCGCGACCTGCAGTTCTCCCTGCAACCTCGTTTTCACCTGGAGTTAGGGCTGCTGCGCATGGTGCAGGCCGGGCGGCTAGTATCGATAGAAGAGGCTTTGGCTGGAATGGGTCCGGAGCGGACAGGCGGAGGAGGGAAGCCGGCTCCCATACCGGCGGCGAAGCCAGCGCCTATCGCCCATAACCCAAAACCCGTAACCCACAACCCGCCACCCATAACCCAGAACCCAGCGCCCAGCACGCGAAATCCTCCGCCCTCGGACTGGCGGCAGAAGCTCCACTCCACGCTGATGGAACTGGGCATGGAATTCACGGCGGATGCCATCGAGCATTCCGAGGTAGTGGAGGCGAACGGCGAGCTGCGGTTCACGACACCCCGGGAGTTCTCCATCGCCATGACGGAAGCGGATATCAACCAGGCGGTGCGGCAGATCATCGGCAAACCGCTTAAGATCAAAGTTACGATTGGAGACGTCGCCGCGCAAAATCAAGACAAGGTCGCAGCGGCGCCCGCCACGCAGCCGGAGGACGATGTATCGCGGCGCGCGCTGGCGAATCCGGAAGTGCAGAGCTTTCGGGATTTGTTCGGCGGAGAGATCCGCACCGTCCGCAACTTAAAGGAGTAGCCACATGAAAATGCCGGGCAACATGCAAAACATGATGAAGCAGGCGCAGCAGATGCAGGAGCGCATGCAGCAGGAGATCGCC
>JBEKIM010000151.1:0-14077 GCA_050011755.1 Bryobacteraceae bacterium
GTGCATCCTGTCAAGAGAGGCGTCTACCGGTTCGATGCCGCCGCTGCCGAGTTGCGGGTTTTCGATGGCTCGGCGGAAGTGACCTCCGGCGACCAAACCGTGGAGGTCAAGGAAGGCCACTCGATTTCCCTGGATACGCTGGCGCTACACAAGTTCGACAAGGCGGACACCGACGCGCTAAACCGCTGGAGCGAACGGCGCGCGGAGTATGTCTCGCTGGCTAACGTGGCGGCGGCGGACACGCTGCGCTCTTCCATGTTCAGCGGCAGCAGCATGTTACCGGGCGGAGCATGGGGCAGCGGGAGCTTCGGAGGCGGATGGTATTGGAATCCGTTCTTCGGCATGTACACGTTTGTCCCCGGCACCGGGGGAATGTTCTACAGCGCCTATGGAAACCCCCTGTTTAGCCCGTTCGACGTGGATCTGGCCTTCGTTCCCGGCTACTATTTCTTCCCTGGTTATTACGGCTACGGAACCGGATATCCGGGCTACGCCGGCGTGTATAATGGCGTGAATTACAATAGTGTACCGGCCAGACGGCCCGGCCTCACCGGCGCACCTTACCGCACATCCGGAACGTTTGCGGGAAGCCCCGGCGGCTTGTCGTCCGGAAATTCCGGGAGAGTTCCTTCCTCTACTCCCGGGTCCAACGTCACCTCCTCGCCCGTTTCGCACGGCGGCGGGGCAAGTGGCGGCGTCAGCGGCGGCGGGCGTCACTAAGTATTTCCTCCCAAGGTTCGCTAGAATGGGCCTCACGGAGGATACATGTTAAAAGGTTTCAAACAGTTTCTCCTGCGAGGCAATGTCATTGATCTCGCAGTCGCCGTAGTGATCGGCGGAGCATTCGGCAAGATCGTCAGTGCGTTGGTAAAGGACCTGATGACGCCGCTAATAGCGGCCATCGGCGGCCAGCCGCATTTCGACGGAATCAAGTTCACGATCAACAAAAGCGAGTTTCTGGTAGGCGATTTCGTCAATGAAATCATCGCCTTTGTCATGATCGCGGCAGCAGTCTACTTCTTCGTCGTAGTTCCCGTGAACGCGGTAATGGCGCGCGCGCGGCGTGGCGAAGCCCCAGCCGACCCCACCACCAAGTCTTGCCCGGAATGCCTGAGCACCATCCCCATTAAAGCGAAGCGTTGCGCGTTTTGCACTGCTCCGGTCAGCTAGCCTTCAGCACTTGGCCATGGCGGCGCGCAGCTTGGTGCAGGCATAAATCGCGCGCGTCGCCGGCATGGCTACATCCAGGCGCTCGCCGAGTTCCAGCACTGCGCCTACGATCGCCTCCAGTTCCAATGGACGGCCGGCCTCCAGGTCTTGCAGCATAGAGGTTTTGTGCTCCCCAACCCTGGCCGCACCGGCCATGCGCCGATCGATCGACACCGGTAGCTTCATCCCCAACCGCGTTGCCACGCATTCGGCCTCGGTCATTATGCTGCGCGCCAGGGCCGCTACATCCGGGTCGCCGTTCATCCGCGCCAGGGTGGCGCCAGTCAGGGCGCTGATAGGATTGAAGGCCACATTACCCAGGATTTTCACCCAGATCTCCTCCCGGATATGGGTCGTGACCGGGCAGCGCAACCCGGAAGCGATCAGCGCCTCGGCAATGGCCCGGCAGCGAGCCGATCGCGTGCCATCGGGCTCGCCGATCGAGATGCGGTGCCCCTCGATGTGACGGACCAAGCCCGGCTCTAAGATTTCCGTGGCGAAGTATACCAGCGATCCCACCACCCGGCGGGCTTCGATGGCGGCGGCGATCGCGCCTCCAGGATCGACGCGCTCCAAAGGCGTGAACCACCACGGCACACCGTTCTGCAGGCTGACCACGCAGGTCTCGGGGCTGAGCAGTACAGTCAGGCGCCGCGCCAATTGAGGCAGGCTATGGGCTTTTACCGCCAGAAACACCACGTCGGCCGGCCCGATGGATTCCAGATCGCCGGTGACTTTCGGCCGGGACTCGAAATCGCCGTCCGGGCTCTCGACGCGCACCCCGCGCTCCGCGACGGCCCGCAATTGCGCCCCACGCGCGAACAGCGTCACGTCTATACCGGCGCGGGCCATCGCGCCGCCCATATAAGCGCCTACCGCCCCGGCACCCGCAATCACGAATTTCACCGGGAGGCTCCGCTGAACGCCGCAGCCACATTCAGCCGCTGGATCTTACCCGTCGCCGTACGCGGAATCGAAGCGACAATATGGATCTTTTTTGGACACTTGAAATCGGCCAGGCGCCCGCGGCAGAACCCGATCAGATCGGCCTCGCCCGCAGGCGTTTCGGGCCGCAGCACTACCGCCGCTTCCACTTCTTCGCCCCAGGTGGGATGGGGCACGCCGAAGCAAACCGCCTCGGACACCGCGGGATGCGCCAGCAACACTTCGTCGATTTCCCGTGGCGCGATATTCTCGCCGGCCCGAATGATTAGTTCCTTGATGCGTCCAGTCAGGTGCAGATAGCCGTCTTCGTCCAGAATCCCCTGATCGCCCGTGCGGAACCATTCTCCGAAAAACGATTTCGCAGTGGCTTCCGGATTGTTCTCGTATTCTCGGATGACGCCAGGGCCGTCGATGCACACTTCGCCCGCCTTTCCACGCGGCACTTCCCCGCCCCGGTCGTCCAGGATGCCGATCCACACGCCCGTTCCCGGTCCCACAGAGCCGGCTTTGCGCGCGGCGGGTGGCAGCGGGTTTGAGGCCATCTGGTGAGAGGCTTCCGTCATCCCGTACGCTTCCAGCACCGGCGCCGCGAAGTACTCCTCCATGCGGCGCATCAGGCCGGGCGGCAGCGCCGCACTGCACGAGCGCACGAAGCGCAGCTTGTGCTCGCCCGTGTTCTTCCGCATGAGGATCAGTTGGTGCATGGTGGGCACGGCCGAATACCAGGTGACGCCATGCTCGCGCACGGTGCGCCAGAAGGTCAGCGCATTGAAGCGCGCGGGAACCACCACCGTGCCGCCCGTCAGCAGCGTGGCCATTGTGGAGGCCATCAAGCCGTGTACATGAAATAACGGCATCAGGCAGAGCGAGACATCCTCCGGGCCGAGCGCGTAGGTCTCCGCGATGTTGCGTATAGATGCCGCCAGGTTCCTATGACGCAGCGGTACGCGCTTGGGCCGTCCGGTGCTGCCGCTAGTGTGCAGGACCAGAGCGATGTCGTCGGGACCTGGTTCCGGCGTGTTGTCGGCGGCGGAAATATCCGGTGTGACCACCGGGATACCCGCCTGCTCCGCCGCCCGGCGGGCCTCGGCGCCATCCCCTTGCGGCACCAACAGGATCTTCGCGCGTGTATCTGCCAGATAAAAACAGAACTCATCGAACTTGTAGCCTGGATTCAACGGCGCCGCCGTGCCGGCCGCCGCGGCGGCCAGGAATGCCACGATGGCATCCAGACCATTTGGCAGTGCCATGGCCACGCGGTCCCCGGGCCGTACACCCGCCGCGTATAGCGCACCCGCCATGGCGCCTACCCGCCCTCGCAGATCCTGGTAAGTGACGGATAAATCCGTATCCGGCAAAATCACCGCGGTGCGCCGGCCATCCGCGGCATGCAATACATCCAGCAAGGTCCGAATTTCGCTCACCTTTGCAACATAGCAAATCCGATTACAATTGGATCGTTCCGTTAAGGAGTCATGCATGTATTCCCGACGCGATATTGGACGCCTGGCGCTGGCCTCGTTGCCGCTGGCACGTGCGTTCGGCAAGTTGGACTCCCACATCGATGGCGTGCTGATCGGCGCGCAGTCTTATAGCTTTCGCGATCGGCCGCTGGATGCGGCCATCCAGGGCTTCGTCGACGTGGGCTTAAGTGAATGCGAGCTGTTCATGGGACACGTGGAGCCCGAATTTCCGCGGGGGCCGGAAGGCCGCGCCGCCCAGCGCAAGTGGCGGCTGAATGTCTCGCTCGACGATATTCGCGCCATTCGCCGAAAATTCGATAAGGCCGGCATCTCGCTTTCCGCTTACGCATACAACATGCGCGATGATTTCACCGACGAGGAGATCGCGCGCGGTTTCGACGTCGCCCAGGCGCTGGGCGTCCATGCGATCACCACCTCGGCCACCGTGTCGGTGACTCCGCGCATCGCGGCGCAAGCCGAAAAATACAAGATCGTGGTGGGCATGCACGGCCATTCGAATATCAAAGATCCCAACGAATTCGCAAAACCCGAGACGTTCGTGGAAGCCATGAAGCTGTCCCGCTATATCGCGGTGAACCTGGATATTGGGCACTATTGGGCGGCGGGTTACGATCCGGTGCCATTCATCGAGGAGCATCACGCGCGCATCGTGACGCTGCACATCAAGGATCGCAAGAAGAACGAGGGCAAGAACATGCCCTTCGGCGAGGGCGACACCCCGATCAAGGAAGTCCTGCAATTGCTGAAGCGCAAGAAATATGCGATACCGGCCAATATTGAATATGAATACGATGGCGGCGATACGGTAGTCGAAATGCGCAAGTGCTACGACTATTGCCGCCGCGCGCTGGCTTAAGCAAGTCTTCCGCAAAACGACCGATAAGAGAGTTGGCGGCCGCGGCAGCCGGTCTGATCTCCTCCTGCCACGGAAAGCGGCCGCCCCATTCCGCGCTGGTATTTTCTTCTGTCCCGTTTGAATCCGTTTTTCCGCTTCACCATGTAGAGGAGGCGGATTCAAATGCGCCGCATGACTGTTTCAATCGCCGGGTTTATCGTTCTGGTAATTCCCTTACTCGGGCAGACCCTTCGGCAAAGACGCCGCGACATCCCTGGGGACCGAGTGGAAGGATTCCCCGGCGCAGTGCGTCAAAGCCCTTAAGCTCGTGGTCGAGGAGCAATGCCCCGTCTGCGGCCTGAAAGAGTTGAAGAAAGGGCTGGAGAAGCCGCTCGAACACGCCCTTCAAGTCTACGACGAAGCTTATAAGTTTGACGATTTCTGGGTGCTGGTCGCGACCGCGCCTGCGGCGGCGGATAACTCCCAGGCCGCAAAAAGCAGCGACGATGCGCCCGATCCCGAAAGGGACTGCCCGCCCGCGAAGAAGGCCATTGAAGATCTGTATGGCCGCGATATTCCGACTCTCGACAAGGTGCGCACCTACTATTTGCAGAAGAATTACCTGCGCGCCCTGTATTGGCTGCTGGCTGCGCAGGGCGACACCGACGACAAGCTGAAAACAGCCGCAGGCAAGCTGACGGCAATCCGCGCTTGCTATGCATCCAGTGTCAAAGCCAACGGGGCTGGAGTGCCGAGACTGTTTCAGTATGTCGAGGATCTGTACCAGTAGCGCTGAGAATTCGAGAAAACAAAATGCCGTCTATCTTTTTCTCTTACCGGAGCCTGATTCGGGGTGCGATTTTCGCCGGCATACTCGCCGCGGCGCTCCCGCCCCGTTGTACGGCTCAATCGGACCCGGCCTTTCACTCCTGCACCGCCGAGATTGGCGGCGGCTATGACTCGGTCTATGGCAACGACGGCAAGAATATCGACGGCCGCGCCGATTTCCAGGCCGGCGGAGGCTTCGCCGCCACTCACCACCTGTTTTTTACGGCGAATTTCATGTACGACGCGGCGAACATCCGGACGGCCGCGCTGCCTGTCAACGAAGGCGGAAAGGCGCGTTACTACACGACCACCGTCGATCCGACCTACCGGTTTGTCCCTAACGGGCGCATTTCACCGTATATTCTGGGCGGCTTCGGGTGGCTTCGCCGGAGCGTCGAACTCACCGGACCTCCATCGCCCAATCCTTTGATCTATCCCGGCAATGTGCCCCTGCAACTCGCCGATTCCAACTCCGGCGTTTTCGATCTGGGAGCCGGCCTGAATTTTCGATTATCCAAAACCGGCGCGAGTCTTTACCTGGAAGGCCGCTATGTCCACGGCCTGGCCATCAACGGCCACACCACGCTGGTACCGGTCGTCTTAGGCATCCGTTGGTAATTCAAGGTGATCCCATGCGAATCTTTCAAGCCCTGATTTCCGCCGGCCTGTTGCTCGCTACCGCAGCTTTCGCCGACAAGCCGCACGCCGTGCCGGTTCCCGGCACGGAGCGCCCATTCGGAAAGTATCTGGTGGAGATCTGCACGATCGACCACGCATCGAACGCGGTCAGTTGCACGGCGCCCCCCCCGCTCCCGGCCGCGGAGAAGCCGGCGCCGAAGGGCGGCGACCACAAGGCCGGATCGCACGCCGGCAAGAAGACGCCGCAGACGATCACGCTGAAACAGGTCTGCGCGCCCGGATCGGCCGCCATCTGTTCGCCCGCCTATCCCGTTTCTAGCGGAACGGAATTCTTCATCGAGGCCACTTCGGATTCGGGCCTGGTGGTGACGCAGACCTTGGTTTCGGGCAACGTCAAGGCAACGGGTGGGCTTGGCTTGGTGACGTACCATGCCGCGGGTCCCGGAACCGTTGTGATCCGTGCCACGCAGGACGGGGACCCGGATCCTAAAGACACAGGTTACGCACCCGCAGCCCCGGTTTTGTATGCATTCGAAGTCACTGACACCAAACCGAAAGCTCCCGACTGCGCCTTGTTTCCGGCTCCCAAACCGTCGCCCCAACAAGTCAAGCAGATCGACCTGCCCGGTATTGTCAGCCTGCTGGGCAGCCCCGTGCCATTCAGCCTCACGGCGGCGGGACCCGACACCATCCTGGTGTATGCGACGCGCATGCCGCTTATTCCGCCGCCGCCGGATGAGCAAGCCATCCTTGACGGCATCCAACGCGGCATTTCGGCGCTGCTAGGACGAACGTCGGATTCGCTGGGGCTGACCGCGGCCAAGCCGTTTAGCGTGGAGCTCGAAATCCCCCACGCCGCGGCGTTGGGCGATCTGGCGACGCGGCTCTCGACCCTGAATTACAGCCAGTTCACGATCCAGGATGTGGGCACCGATAAAGTGCGCATCAACGCGCCCGCGCAGCCGGACTGCGACGTCTGGAAATCTTTCTTATCGGATATCCGCCGGAATGCCTGGCAGATTTCTCCCGAGCCGCTGACCCTCCGTCTCTACTACCTGGCGAATTCCGACGCTGCGACCTACACGGCCGCGCCGGATGTAGTTACGACTTTTGGGAGTCTCTCCGGTGCAGCCACTCCTGCGCCCCCGGCTCCCCCCGCACCTCCCGCTCCTCCCGCTCCTCCGGCGCCGG
Organism: Bryobacteraceae bacterium; assembly: GCA_050011755.1. Taxonomy (GTDB): domain Bacteria; phylum Acidobacteriota; class Terriglobia; order Bryobacterales; family Bryobacteraceae; genus Bog-159. Next base: position 7,132 of record JBEKIM010000151.1, read on the forward strand.
GATCCAATGCCACCATCTCGATCGCCCAGCCGCCAGGCAGTGTCGTAGCCTTGAAGTCAGACACTACGCCCTGTGTGATTGCCGGACTGGCCCTGAGCAACAGCAGCGCCTGTACCACGGCCACCCCGCCGGCAGGAGCGGCCACCCCGCCGCCCGCCGTCACACCGGCGCCCAAAGCACCCATTTCCATGGCGTCGCTTGGCACGGATCAGTTGGTCTTCTCCGGCCCGAACCCGGGAGACGAAGCCCAGGTCGAAGAGCGCAAACGGGTGCTTGCCTTGCTTGACCTGCCCCGTCCGGAAATGATCATTAGCGGGTGGGTCATGCAGAACTCCACCACCAGCCCCGAAGCCATGGGCGCGTTCAATGGAGTGGTCAAAGATGCCGTCAACCAATTCAACGAGGCCCTCGAATGGGTCATCCTGAGAGGCTGGCAATCCCTAAAATCACAAATGACGGACGCCGGTTATTTCGACGAGCCGTTCTATCACTATGTTGCCGACCGCTTTGTGGCGGACACCAACGCCGCCACCCCCGCGGCGGATGCCCCGACAGCGGCCCAGCAGTTCCTGGACAACAGTCCGGCCACACTGGCCAGCCCGAACCCAGGAAAGCTCAGCGACTTTGGCATCTGCGACCGGAGCCGCTATTGCCTCGGGTACACCGGCATCTTTCAGCCCCTCAAACCGCGCCTGACCGATCTCTTTCTGACTATCGCCGCCGCGAAAAACCCCCTGGACGTCGCGGTGCGATCCGCGCAGGCCGCCGAGGGTCCCCCGGCGAACGTGATGGCGGGCTACTGCGGGAAACTGACAGACAAGGACAGCCGCGAAAAATGCGCGACCCTCTGGAGCGACCTGGGCATGGACAGAATCGCCGTGACGATGCCTTCCGCCCGTACCTGCGATTCCGAAGACGTGGCCCAGGCCTTTGCGGCCGATATCCCCTTGCCCACCGCCGCGCCTCCCGAGCGCCCCGGACCGCGCATGTTCCTTATCTGCTTCAAGCAAGCCGCTCAACTGTTCCTCACGGGCCCGACCGCGGCCAGCCCCTCACCGTCCGCCGTGGGCCTGCTGCGTTCCGCGATTGCCAACTTCCTCTTTCACTACAAAATGAGCCAACAGTTCCCACACGAATTCACGCCCTACGATCTGAGCCAGAGCGCCGACGCGGTCAACTCGGCTTTGGCTCCGCTGATCGATGCCTTCAATCGCGACGTTACGGCCTTCCAGAATTATCTGCGCGTAGTCGTTCATTATGAAGTTGAACGAGTGAACAGCGCACGCGATCGGCGGTGTTGCGTGAAACGTTTGTTCGGCCTCGATAAGCCGTCGTTCTTTAATGACGGCATCGTGACGGTCCGGACCATCTCCGGCCAGTGGAGCAGCGTGGCAACCACTTCCCAGAGCTTCCTGAATGCGAGTACCGCACCCTCCATCGGCGCTCTACTCGGCGCCCTGCCGGGAGGGGCCGGCGCAGCGACCCCTGCTCCCCCCACGGTGCAGGCGCTGGCGAATGTCGCCAATGCCTATCAGACGACTTATGCGCAGATCGGCAGATCGCTCGGCATCACGGCCATCCCGCGCAGCCTGGCGACGGCATCCTCGGCGGAAATCGTGGTTTCCCTGAACGCCGACGAATCGGCCGCCCCCACTTACTATGGCGGCGGCGCGCAAAACGGCACTCCGGCGAATATTTCGCGCGTCTCCCAACACGATACGTCCACCCGCGTGCGCATCGAGTCCGTCAAGCTGTTCGAGATTTCTTCGTTCTCGGCCGTACTGCAGCGCTCGCAGTCCCGCTTCCCGCTGATTCCGCCATTCGTCCAGCTTCCTTACATTGGCACCATCGCGGGGATTCCGCTTCCGCCCGCCAGGGAATATCACGGCAGCACCGCGATCCTCAGCGCCATCGTCGTGCCTACGGCCGCGGACATCGCCTATGGTCTGGAGTTTCTTACCGATCAAGTGATCTACGGCGGCGAAGCCGGCCCGTGCAGCTATATGCCGTCCGCGGCTGCCAGCGGAGTCAAACCGTGCCAGGTCCGCCGCGCCGTTTCCATGAAGGATTTCCATTCCCAGCCCATTAAGTCATATAACAAGGCTATGGTGCGTTGCTTTGCGACCGATATGCAATCGCCGTATTCGAGCATCAAAGGGTTCACCGCCGATTCGGCCGGCGCATGCACCGCTCTCTCATTCGATCAGTTGCCCAAGTCCGAATGAACGGCGCGTCGGGCGTGGCGTTTTTCGACGCGGGCCTCAACTGATACCATGAGATTTGCCCCGGCTACTCGCTCGTCTCAGGAACGCGCTGGACATGGTCCCATCTCCGGTCCCCGATCGGCCGGGACTGTTCATCCGCGACCCATACCGGTACTCCGACGCGGTGCTGATCGTCCCGCCGCCGCTGGTCGAGTGCCTCCGCTGCTTCGATGGCCGCCAGACGGAACTGGACCTGCGCTCCGTACTGGTCCGCATCACGGGCGATTTGCAGGTCGGCGAGCTCGAACAGCACCTGGTCGAAACCTTCAGCGCGGCTGGATTCCTCGAAGATGAAGCTTTCGCGCAGATGAAAGCCGGCCGCCAGCGCGAATTCGCCGCAGCGCCCAAACGCGAGCCCGCCCACGCCGGCGGCGCATACCCGCAGGAACTGGCCGACCTTCGAGAGACCATGACGCGCTACATGGATGGCGGCGGCGCCCGTCCCGCTCCGGCCGCCGGACTCTGCGGCATTGCCGCGCCGCACGTCAGCCCCGAAGGCGGTTGGCAATCCTATCGCGCCGCCTATCAGGCGCTCGGGCCGGAACTGAAAGATCGCACTTTCGTCATCCTGGCCACGTCTCACTACGGCACGCCCGAACACTTCGGCCTCACACGTAAACCGTTTGTGACCCCGCTTGGCGAAACCCGAACCGATACCGCATTAGTCGACCGGCTGGAGGCTGAAGGCGGCCCGGCGGTAATCATGGAAGACTATTGTCACTCCTTCGAGCACACCGTCGAGTTACAGGTCATCTTCCTCCAGCATATCTACGGCCCGGACATTCGCATTCTGCCGATTCTGTGCGGCCAGTACGCCAACAGCATCTATCGCGGCGGCGCGCCCGAAGCCGACGATGGCGTGCGCCGCTTCCTCGGATCGCTGGGCGAAATGGCCGCGCGCGAAGCCCAACGTCTTTTCTGGATCCTGGGCATCGACATGGCCCATATGGGCGCACGCTATCAAGACGATTTCGCGGCCTACGCGGACCGCGGCGTGATGGCGGAAGTTGCCGAACGCGACCGCCAGCGCATCGCGCGCGTCGTCGAATCCGATGGCGACGGCTTCTGGAACCTGGTGCAGGAGAACCACGACGATCTGAAATGGTGCGGCTCCGCGCCGCTCTACACTTTCCTGAAAACCCTGCCGGAAGCGCGCGGCGAACTGCTGCGCTACGAGCAGTGGAATATCGATCCGCAGAGCGTCGTCAGCTTCGCGGGGATGGCGTTTTCCAAACCGTGATACAACATTGCCTATGCGCAGGCGTACGTTTCTGCAAGCCGCATCCACGGCGGCGGTCGCTGCCATGAGTCCGGCCGCCCAGGCTGTTCCTATCAAGCTCGGATTCGATTCCTATTCCATCCGGGCCTTCCAGTGGAAAGCCATCCAGTTGCTGGACTACGCCGCGGGTCTGAAACTCGATACCATCCAGCTTTCGAGCCTCGACGATTACGAGACCTTCGAGCCAGGCTACCTGCGGAGCGTGAAGGAGCATGCCGCGCGCGTGGGCATCGCCATCGACGCGGGCATCGGCTGCATTTGCCCTTCCTCGCCCTCCTACAACAAGAAGGAAGGCGAACCGGCCGAGTATGTCGCGCGTGGCCTGCGCGTCGCCAAAGCCGTGGGATCGCCGGTGATGCGTTGTTATATGGGCAACCGCGATAACCGCCGCACGGCCCTGCCGCTCGAAGCGCACATCGAGAACACCGTGAAAGTGCTGCGCGCGGTGCGCTCACAGGCGCTCGATGCCGGTGTACGCATCGCGGTGGAGAACCATGCCGGCGACATGCAGGCGCGCGAAGTGAAAGCGCTCATCGAAGAGGCCGGCAAGGATTTTGTGGGCGCATGCCTGGATACAGGCAACCCCATGTGGGTAGTCGAGGATCCGCTGCTCACGCTGGAGATCCTGGCGCCCTACGTAGCCACCTCGCACGTGCGCGACAGCGCCGTTTTCGAGCATCCCCGCGGTGCGGCCGCGCAGTGGGTCGCCTTAGGAGACGGCGCGGTGGATTTCACCCGTTTCGTGGAACTCTACCGGAAGTGGTGCCCGGCGGCATCCATGCAGCTCGAGATCATTACCGGACGGCCACCGGAGGTCCTGCCATACCTGGAGCCGGACTTCTGGAAGCCGTTCCAGAAAACGCCCGCATGGGAGTTCGCGCGATTCGTGGGGCTGGCCAAGAGGGGACGGCCCTTCCTGGGCAATATGGTGGTCGGACAGTGGTCCGACAACGCGCCCGTGCTGGAGGCGGCTCTTAAGGAGCAGCAGCGGGTCGACCTGGAGCGCAGCTTGGAGTACGCCAAGAAGAAGCTCGGCGTCGGGGTCCGCTGGCGGGCGTGAGCCCCCACTTTGACTGGCCGCTTGCCCCAGCGGATGCGGGTGAAACAGCGGCGAAACCCGTGTGGGGCAACGATGCCCGCAGCCCAATTGTGTTTTTCTGAAAAGGCGGGGAGAAAAATGTTGGGCAAGAGCGGGACTTAAAAGTCCCGCCGGCACGCTGAAGCGTGCGCCACGGGCGCAAGGCTCCTCGCGGGCCGATCCGATCTGCCGAACCTCGCCTGATTGGGTATCCCGCTGTGCTACGCAGTGACTGCGCGCGCGGTGCCGCGTTCTAAACGCCTGAGTTCGGTGTTCAGATCCGCCAGCGCCTTTTCCATCAGATTCCGGTATCGGGGGTTCTGGCTCGTTTCCAGTTCCCGCAGGACCCGTGTGCGAGAAAGGTTCAAACTTTCACGCTTTCGAAGCAGTTCCAATTGTTCCGGCGGGACCTGCTCATCGAAAGGAGGACGGACTTGAATCTCGGCCGACTCAATCTGCGACTCGACCGATTTACTTTCCCAACCTCTTGCCATACCTCCATTATAGGGTGTGGAATAGCACCAGGGGTAGTATTGTTTTTGCGTAAAGCCTAAAGCCTTTAGAATGTGCTACTCCGAGGAATGCGGCCGCATGGCGCGTGCAATCAGCCCCAAGCCGCCCACCAGCAAGACCAGCATGACCAGGGTATTAAATAAACTGGTTGGCTGGAAATAAATATGCATGTTGGCCAGCACGCCCGCCACGATGAACAGCGCACCCGCGGCGGTCAGCAGCCAGCCAATCACGCTGCGCCCATCCCAAAACAGCAGCCCGATACCGATCAGCATCGGGATGAGCGTGATCCCGAACGTATTGCCACCCCAGAAATTCCAGTAGGAACCAGCCACCGTTACCTGGTTGGTAAGCAGGTAAGCGCCGACGCAAGTCAGTGCAAACCCCAGCAGGAATTCGCCGATCCCGCCGGAGGTTCCGCCCACATCGCTGAAACGACGATCCGCCATATGTTCGAGGATATCGCAAAACGGACGACCCGCCGGTCACGCGCGAGAAAAAAAACGCCGCGCCCTTTAAAACCAGCGGTTTCCTCGCCAAAACGCGACCGCCGCCCGCGCTAGGCGGGTGGTTGGACATTACAATTGAATCGGGAGGCACCACATTGAATAACACTTGGACAAACCACAGCCACGTCCGCGCCCGGTATGCCCCGATCCACGACATGGTCACCAAACGGCTGACGGAGACCGATCCTACGGGGTACACCGAATTGCTTCAGGATCTACGCGCGCGTTATAAGCCGCAGGGCGCCGAATCCAGTGTGATCGAATGCATGGCGGACGTCTTGTGGCTGCAACGCGGCTGTTTCCCGCTGGAGAACGAAATCCTGAACCGCGGCATGCAAGCTTCGAGCGATCCTAAGACCGCTTTAACGAAAGTCTGGCTACATGAGAACCGCAGGGGCGGATTGCTATCTAAGCTGGCCACGTATGAAGACTGGCTGTCGCGCGAGTACGACCGCTACCGCCGCATTCTGGAATTGAGCGCGAAGAACCGTAAATGCAAGGAGGCCAGGATGGCCGATTCGCTCATGCAGCGCAAATCCTGCACTTCCGTTATACAATAGGGTGTGCTCCCCCGCCCCTCCAACTGCCGTCCTGCCTTGTTCGGTTCCGATTAGTACCCTCCCCTCATCTGCCTGCACCCGTTGGCCCCAAGGCATTCGTTGTAAGGAGTTGCATATGAGCAAGACCGCCGCGCAATTAGCGGAGATCCGGCAGGATCTGCCAAATCTCATCGGGCCTCTGCCCGGTCCCCGCGCGCAAGAAGTGATCGCGCGCGATCACCGTTCGGTCTCGTCGTCCTACACGCGCGGCTATCCGCTGGTCGCCCGGCGCGGCGAAGGCGCCATCGTTGAGGACGTCGACGGCAATCGTTTCCTCGATTTCAACGCCGGCATCGCCGTGGTAGCTACAGGCCACTGCCATCCCCGCGTCGTCGCAGCCATCCGCGAACAGGCAGGCAATCTGATCCACATGTCGGGGACCGATTTCTATTACGAGGCCCTTGTAGACCTGGCCGAGAAACTCGGTTCGCTCGCGCCTGGCGGCATGGAGCGGCGCGTTTCGTTTTGCAACTCGGGCGCCGAAGCCGTCGAGGGCGCCATGAAACTGGCGCGGTACTCCACCGGCCGCGACAAGTTCATCGCCTTCCTCGGCGCATTTCATGGCCGCACCATGGGAGCGCTTTCCCTCACCGCCCGCAAGGCCGTCCAACGCCGTGGCTTCGGGCCGCTGGTGCCCGGCGTCATCCACGCGCCTTATCCCAACTGCTACCGCTGCCCGTTCGGCCAGACGCCCGCCAACTGCG
>JBEKIM010000152.1:0-14075 GCA_050011755.1 Bryobacteraceae bacterium
TTTCGGACTCTCGCGCAACCTGGCGCTTTCGCTGGCGGCCCTGACGATGATCGGCGCCTGCGACATGGTCAGCGTGATCGTGCGCCATACGCTGGTGCAGCTTTCCACTCCGGACGTTATGCGCGGCAGGGTGAGCGCGGTGAACGTGGTGTTTATCGGAGCCTCGAACGAGGTCGGGCAATTCGAATCGGGCATTACCGCGCAATGGTTCGGCACGGTACCGGCGGTGGTGCTGGGGGGATTAGGAACGATCGCAATTGTGGCGCTGTGGGCGTGGCGCTTCCCCCCGCTGCGGCGCGTGGATGCGCTGGTCGAGCACCCACCCCGCCCGTAGGGCAGGCGGAACTCTTAAGTCCCCATTGCCGCTCAATAAATTAGCGGTTTCGGAGCCGCAAAGATGATGAAAACCAGGAGTGGTGGGGCGGCCAATCCTGGCCGCAGCCGGCTTTCCAGCCGGCTTAGCCGCCTGAAAAGGCGGCTGCGGGCATGATTGCCCACCCACGGTGAGGACTTAAAGTCCCGCCGGCACGCCTGCGTGCGCCACGGGCTGCGGCCAGTCATCGCGATGGGTGGCCATAAGCCGGCTGCGGGCAGTGTTCCTACGCCGCCCGCACATCCACGATGCACGACGTCATAATCGTGCGATGCTCGGGATGCCGGAATTCCAAATGCATGCCACGCCCGATGAATGATGCCTTCAGCATCGAGCCGCCCCAGTTGGAGCCTTCGATATGCACCAGCACCGGTTCCGGGCAAAAAGTGGGATGTCCGGAGATGAGCGCCTGGCCGTTGCCGCGATTCACCAGCGTGTAAGCGCGGTTCTGCGTTTCCACGTGCAGCACGGCGCCTTCCGGCAACCGGTCGAGGAAGACGCCGCCGTCGACTTCCGACGCGATGAAGTTGTGGTTCACGGTATCGCCCAGATTCGGGTGGGGCCGGAACAAATTCGGCATCGGCATGCCGATTTCGGTGTCCATAGCAGCGTCCGTTTCTATTTTAATGCATAAAACCGGCGGATGCGGCACACCCTGTTAAACTTGGTTAGGAGCGATTATGGCAAATCCCGATGGTACGCAAGCAGGTGTGCGTCCCCGCACCGCGGTATTGACGGCCGGTTTCGATCCGCACCTCTCATTCGGATCGGCCAGGCCGGCTGTATTCAGAAGTTCCACTTATGTCTTCCCCAGCCCGGAGGAGGCCGAACACGCATTTTCCGTCCTCGCCGGCCGCGTGCAAGCCGAGGAAGGCGAGCGCGCCGACCTGATCTATTCGCGCTTCTCTCATCCGAACGCCGAAATCCTGGAAGACCAGATCGTTCCCCTTGAGCCGGGTGCGCAAGCCGCCGGGGTCTTTAATTCCGGAATGGCAGCCATCATGACGGCCTTCCTGACCGTGGCCCGGCCGGGAACCACGATCGTGTATACCACGCCGCTCTACGGCGGCACCACGGGCTTGATTCACAGCTTTCTGGAGCCCTTCGGCGTGCAGGGCATCCCGGTGCCCGGCGGCGACAGCGAAGCCATAAGCCGCGCTATCGCATCGGCCCAAAATGTCAGTATCGTGTGCCTGGAGACGCCCGCCAACCCCACCATGGTGATGACGGATATCCGGCGCGTGTCGGATGCCGCCAAGAGTCATCCGAACCGGCCGGTGGTGATGGTGGACAATACGTTTCTGGGTCCCACCTTCCAGCATCCGTTGTTGCTGGGCGCGGACCTGGTGCTCTATTCGGGGACGAAATACCTTTCCGGCATGAGCGACATGGTGGCCGGCGTGGCGCTGGCGGCCGACCCGCAACTGATGCGCAGAATTCTGAGCCGGCGCAGCATGTTCGGCAATATTTTGCAGCCCGACGAATGCTGGATGCTGGATGGCCGCCTGCCCACGGTGGCCTTGCGTATGAACCGGCAGAGCAAGAACGCGCAGCGGCTGGCGGAAGCCCTGCAGGGACATGCCAAGATCCGGAAGGTGCTGTATCCCACGCTTTTTGACGACGCGGAGCAGCGCCGGATTTATGAAGAGCAATGCGCCTATCCGGGCGGAATTTTTTCACTCGATTTCGCGGGCGGCCGTGCGGCGGCCTTCGATTTTCTGCGCAGCCTGCGCATCGGGCGCAACGCCGTGTCGCTGGGCGGCGTGGAGACCTTGGTTTGCCATCCGAAATCCACCACGCATTCCGGGATGTCGGCGCAGGAACTCGACGAAGCCGGCATCGGCGACGGGCTGGTGCGCGTATCGGTAGGCATCGAGGATTGGCGGGATGTGCTGGCTGACTTCGAACAGGCGCTCGAGCGCGTGAAATAGCTGTGCTCTCCGCTCACGGCGCCGTGCCCAGCCGGCGGATTTGCGGCGCGCCCGCGCCCTCCCAGCGATATTCGAAGTGTCTGCCGGTCCGCACGTTCGCTACCAGAGGGGGACGAAAACAGGCCACGCATTCCGCTCCCGCGTAGCGCACGCTGCGATAAATCAGGCCGTTCGAACCGTCCGCCAGAAGCCGGCGCGCCAGCGCCTGCGAGGCGGCATAACTCGTGGGATCGTGGTACGGAACATTCTCCGCCGTCTTGGCGCGTACATCGTGGAACGCCGCATGGAAATCCGCCAGGTAAAGGCGCATCTGCAGACGGGTTTCGTACACGCCGACTTCAGTCAGCTCAGCCGTACGGTGATAGACCACTTCGGCATGTGCGGCGTCCAAACCGCTGGCGGCGTACCAGGCTCCGCGGTCCGGGCTGTTAAAGCGGCCGCCGGTGGGCCGCGGATGACAGAACGCCGCCATGATCACGCTCGCCATGGGCCGGCCCGCAACCCACTCCTCGGCCGGGATCCGATGCAATGCGCCTAGTTCCGAGGAAACACGGTCGTTGGTCCATGTCTCCAACTCCAGGATAGAAGGCAAGTCTGCTGGGCTGGCTATCTCGTCGAGGATGCCGCGCGAGGGGTACAGGCTGGGAACCAGGCGGCAGGTGTCCGTGCGGCGCAATCTGCGGACGGGCGGTGTCAGTTCCACCCGCCGCGTCTCCCGTCGAGCAGGCGGCGGACTTGGTAGAGACCATCCATTCCGCTTTCGATCATGAGGCTCAACGCGGGCTCGCCGCCAAACAACGGATTGGTGTTGGGCAGCCGGACCCACCGGTCGGCCAGCACCGGTTCCGGATACAGGATGTGCAGGTCCTTGTAAATCCCCAGGAGCAGGGAAATCCGCATCAGCATGTCGTACGGCAGCATCGAAACTCGTCCGGATTTGTACTTGAAAAATGTCGACGGCGCCGGCCATCCGAGCAGCGCGCGCTGTTCCTCGGCGCGCAGTTGCCAGGCCGCACCGATGTTAAAGAACGCGCGCAAGGCCGCGCCCGACAGGCGCCGCCGGACTTCCGGATGCCGCCGGTCCCCCGGTGGCACGGGATCGAGATGTGTCTCCTTGCGCCGGTTTCGTAACTCCATATCTAGAGTATGTACTCTATTTCAGGAGTTATCAAGAGGAAAGGGTAGTGGGTCAGTTTGGTTTTGTGGGACGGGCAATTCTGCCCACGGCCGGCTTCCGGTCGGCTCCTGGAGTTTGGACTTCTCGTGATGACAGGACGCTTGCCCGTGGCGCACGCTTCAGCGTGCCGGCGGGACTTTTAAGTCCCGCTTCAGCCGGCTCTGGCCGCCTAACTAAAAGGCGGCTGCGGCCGAGATCGGCCGCCCTCCAAGACCAAACCGACCCGCTACCGAGAAAAACGCCCCAATTCTATCGCGGCACGGGATCGGACGCGATATCCGCATCCAGCGCCGTCCAGCCGCCGCGCTGCACATAATCGGAGCTGACTGCGGGCAGATACAGTGAGCCGTGCCCCTCGCAGCACATCAACTCCGTGCCCGCGTGATCGAATAGCACCGCTCCCCGCGAGCCGATGCGCACGGGATACTGCAACGTGCGCAGGCACGCGCGGCAACGCGCCCGCTGATCCGCCAGGCACCACCAGACGATGGCGCCGCAAGCCAGAATCACCAGCCAGACGAAAAAGGGTTCCGCTACGAAAGTGGCGCCGCCCGTCAGGGTGAAGGACGTGGCGCGGCTGAATTCCCAGATCACCAGCGCCAGCGCCAGCGGGAGAGACAACGATTTCGCGCAAAAGTAGGCCCAGTAGCGGCCCCGGATGCGGCCCAGGCGGCGGCGGTCCGCGCGCATCCCCAAGCCGGCGGCGGCCAGCAGGAGAGCCGACGTCACGATACAAATGACCGCATAAGCATAGAGCGGTTTGCGGATGCGCGCCAGCAGCGGAACCACCTGTACCTGCTGGGACGGGGAGGGAGGCTGGTCCAGGTAGCGGAACGCCAGATCGCGCAGTTCACTCTGGGCCCCGGCCGGAGTCACGCCGGGCTTCAGGCGGCCCAGCACAGCGAATTCCCCTTGGCCGCTCGAAGGCAGCCACCGGTCGATGCGCCGCAGCAGGAAGCTGTGGGGCCGCGCCCCGAGAACCTCGAAGAAATCCGGCGTGACCCGCGCCGTACCGCGGGATACCCATTGGTATCCGGCCACCCCGGCCAGCGTCGCGCTGTTCCTTTTCCAGAAGTCCAGCAGCGGCCGCGGAACGGCGCGCCGCTCGCTCAGCAGGACGCCTTCCGAGATCAACACCAGCCGTCTCGCGTACGGGTAGCCCGGGAACATCATGGCTCGCGTGACGGCCAGACCGTGGCTGGCGGCCGTGATGACGGCCAGACCCAGCGCGATCAGGCCGAGGCAAAAGCCGGGTGTGTGCACAGCGGCGCGCACGCGGAGGATGCGGGGCGTGTTGAAAAAAATCTGCCCCGCATCCCGCATCGCGCCAATGAAATGATGCCAGACACGCGCTCGCACGTACCGCCCCTGCATCCCACGCCCCCTGAGCAGGGCGGCATAGTGGCACAGTTTCGAGCACCAACCGTGTCGCCATTCCGCGCGGAACTCTCGGGGGACTACGCAGGATGCGGCGAGAATAGCGATTCGGGAAACTGCCAGAATCATTACGACATCCCGTTACCAGCATACTACGGCACCGGTGCGCCTTTAGACGAAGTACCAGTACCGTCATTTCTGGAAACGGCCATTTTAACTTGCGTTACGGGGATTTGCCGATTTAGACTCGCTTCTAAGTGGGATGCGGCGCAGTCGGCCGGCAATTAAAGAATTAGGAGACAAGGAATGCCAGAGATGCCTGAATCGGAGATTTTTGATCGGTTTGCTCAGATTGTAGCGCACAGCTTGCGCATCGAGGCGGCCCAGGTCACCCCGGAGATCGAGTTGACCGATCTGGGCGCCGAATCGCTCGATCTGATTGAAATCTCCATGGAGACCGAGTCTCAGTTCCACATCTTCCTGCCGGATAAATCCATCCTGGAGACCGCCGTGGAGGTCTTCGGCTCAGGCATTCTGGAGAAGGAAGGCTATCTCACCGACGAAGGGAAAAGGCTCCTGCTGCGGCGCTTGCCCGACGCCGACGCGCAGGATTTCGAAGGCGCGGTGTCCGTGAAGGACCTCCAGCGCTACTTTCTGAAGGTGAACACCTGGGTGCGCATGATTCAGGGCTTGGTGCGCTACACCCCGGCTAAGTGCGCGGATTGCGCGAGCCCGATGGCCGCCTCGATGGGTTTCCGCATGAAATGTACCCATTGCGGTGCGGAAATTACGCTTCGCTCCGGAGAAGAATTGAACCGCGAATGGGTCCGCGAGTATTACGATCACGAGTACCTGCCGCACGCCGGAGCCGCTGTCTCGGCCTGACATGCCTCCGTGGCGCGCGCTTGAGCGTGCCGGCGGGACTTTTGAGTCCCGCGCTTTTGCGAATTTCCCTTACAAAGGATGCTACGGTAACAATTCGGTAATCTTCGGTTGATAGGCTGATTTCAGCGAGGCGCGGAAAGCGCCCGCGAAAGGAGAGCCAGTCATGAGATTACGGTATCTTGCCACCGTCGCGTTGGGCGCGGCACTCGGCGCGCCGCCGGTGCCGGCGCAGTCCGCCGGCGAACAGTTGCAGAAAGGAATCTACGCCCAGGAAACGGCGGGAGACCTGGATGGCGCCATCCGCATTTACCGGCAGGTGATCGCGTCCAACCCGGCGCAGAGAGTCTTTGCCGCGCAAGCCCAGATGCACCTGGCGCAGGCGCTGCTGCAAAAGGGCGACCTGCCGGGAGCGGCGCAGGAGTTCAACACACTGGCCGCAACTTACCCGGAATTCCACGATTTGATCGCCGATATGGCGGGCCGTATGCAGGCATCGGGGCGGGCCCGCGTATTTTCTCTCGGCACCGCGTACCTGTCCCAGGGAGACCCCGACCATTACCGGCACAACCGGACGGGAGTCGAACTCACCGCGCCCGAGGAATGGTCGCTCGAAGGGGACAACGAATCTTCCGGCGGGGGCGAGATGGTCAGGTTCTCGAGCTCAAACATTCAGACGGATGCTCTGGCGGTCTGGATGAGGCCTGCGAACGTCCCGGTTGCGGAGATCCCGGGCATGCTGCGGGACGGCCTGGCGCGCAAAGCGCAGGACCGGACCGGCTTCGCGGGCTGGAAGGTCAGACCGGAAAGTATCCAAGTACGAGTGGTGGGTGGACAGCAGGCCTTGAGCGCCATTGCAGACTACAACGAAACCGCGGTCAGTGCCGGATCTCTCACGCTCAACGGCAATGTCCTAACGATCGGGAAAGATGCGTCCATCTCCTCCGAAAAGATGGTCGAGTACTTGATTTTGGTGCGCTCGCCTAAGACTTACGTGTTCCTCTATGGGAGAGCCAAGGCCGCCGATCTCGCGGCCTTGCAGTCTGGCATGGACGAACTGGCTGCATCCGCGGTCATTCCGTAGGAGACCGATGTTTCGTTTGCACCGTGACCGGAGTTCATGGCTGCTGGCGCTGTTCCTGCTGCTGGGAGTTCTGGCGCCCTCGGGAGCGGTGCTCTGGTTCATGAACGATGCCGCGCGCAGCCAGGCCGAATCCGCGCGCCAGAGGGTTACGGAGGCCTACCGGGAGCAGCTTCGGCTATTGCGCGATCGGGCGGACGATGGCTGGAAGTCGCGCGCGGCGGCACTGGACCGGTCCGCAACGTCCGGATTCGCGGGCGCCGTGAAGGGCGCCAACGCCGATTCGGTCATTCTGCTGGACGCCCGGGGACGGGCGGTCTACCCTGCGCCGCCCGTCACACTCTTGCCCGATCCGGCGATGGACCGCGCGGAATGGGATCGCGCCCAATCGCTCGAGCTTAGGCACGATCTAGTCCGCGCGGCCGCCGCATGGGAACGCCTGGCGAACACCGGCAAGGACCCCAACAGTGCCGCGCGCGCCGCGCAGGCCCAGATCCGGTGCCTGGTTCGTGCCGGCAGAAGGGATGCCGCCCTGGAAGTAATCCAGGGCCGCTTCTTGAGCGATCCGAAAACGGGTGGCAGGGACCTTGCAGGGCGCCTGATCGGAGTCGACGAACAACTCCTCGCCCTGCACCTTCTGCAACCGGACGATCCACGCTTCAAGGCCATTGCCCGGCGCCTGGTGGAAACGTTAAACGATTACAATGGAGCGCCCATGCCTTCCGCGCAGCGGCTTTTCCTCATGGGCGAGATGCAGGCGCTGGCGCCCGAAACGGCAGACTTTCCCACCTATCCAGCCGAACTTCTTGCCGAGCGCTTTCTGGAAGCGGACCCGGCGCGGCCAGGCAACCAAGCGCTAGAGGCGACCGGCCTCCACGACGTTTGGAAACTCAGCTCCCCTAACCGCAGGATGATCGCGCTCTATCGCAGCGCAACCGTGGCATCCCTGACGGAGAGCGCGATGGCAGAAGGAAACCCCTCGCGCAGCGTCCGGATTACAGTGGCTCCTCCCGGCACTCCAGGCGGAGGCGAAGCGATTGCAGCCGGCGCTATGCTGCCTGGCTGGCAAATCTCGTTTACCCTGCTCGACGCCGGGCCCTGGGAAGAAGCCGCGCGCCGCAGAATGACGACATATATCTGGCTGGGATGCGCGGTAGTAGCTGCTATCGCGCTGGCCGGAATCTTCGCCGGCCAATTCTTGCGGCATCAGGCCAAACTCAACCGGCTCAAAACGGACCTGCTGGCCGCCGTTTCGCACGAACTGAAGACGCCTCTGGCTTCCACTCGCCTGCTGGTGGAAACGCTGCTCGAAGACGAACGCCCGGATGCTGCGAAGACCACCGAGTATTTGAAGCTGATAGCCGGGGAAAACCTTCGCCTGACGCGCCTGGTGGAGAACTTCCTGACGTTCTCGCGGATCGAGCGCAATCGCCAGCGCTTCGAATTCACCGAGACAAATCCGTCGGCCGTAGTCGAATCCGCGCTGGCGGCGATGCGCGAACGGTTGCAGGCGCCGGGCTGCCATTTGGAAGTGGACTTGAGCCCCGGCCTGCCCACGGTGCTCGCCGACCAGGATGCTTTAACTACCGTGCTCCTCAACCTGTTGGACAACGCTTTCAAATACACGCCCGCCGAAAAGCGGATTCGTTTGCGCGCCTACCGGAAGGATGGACGGCTGGCCTTCGACGTGGAGGACAATGGCATCGGGATCGCGCCGCGCGATCAGAAGCGCATTTTCCGCCGCTTTTACCAGGTCGACCGGCGGCTGGCCCGCGAAACCGGCGGCTGCGGATTGGGGCTGAGCATCGTCGAGTTCATTGTCCGCGCGCACGGCGGCGAAGTTGCCGTGGAGAGCCGCCCTGGAGCGGGCAGCACCTTCTGCGTCTGCCTCCCCTGCCGACCGGCGGATTACAAGGCAGTCGCATGAGCCATCGCATCCTGATTGTGGAAGACGAACCGGCGCTCCTGCGCGGACTGAAGGACACTTTTGAGGCCCAGGGATATGAGGTCCTGGCGGCCCAGGATGGCGCGACCGGCCTGGACCTCGCCCTGAATCGGAAGCCAGATCTGATTCTGCTCGATATCATGCTGCCGCGTGTGAACGGGTACGAGATTTGCCGCGCCGTCCGGTCGCGTGGCCTGGAAATGCCGATCCTCATGCTGACGGCGAAAGGCCAGGAAGAAGATATCGTGCTGGGGCTGAACCTGGGCGCCGACGACTACATCACGAAGCCCTTCCGCCGCGCGGAGTTGATCGCCCGCGTCAACGCCTTTCTGCGGCGCGCCCGGCCGCCGCACCCCGTCAGCGCGCGCTTCGGCGAATATGATTTGAATCTGGCGGCGCACAAGCTCTTTCGCAACGGCCGGGAGGTCGATCTTACCGCCAAAGAATTCCGCCTTCTGGCTTACTTCTTGTCGCGGCGCGGGTGCGCGCTCACGCGGCAGGACATCCTGGATGCGGTGTGGGGCAACTCGGTCATGGTAACGCCGCGAAGTATCGACCGTTGCGTGGCCACCCTGCGGGCGAAGATCGAGCCCGCGCCGCACAGCCCGCGGTACATTCAAACCATACGCGACATCGGGTACCGGTTCGACGCCGGCGCGGCGGATTCCTCTTGAGTCTCTCCCGCGCTTCCCGCGCTTGCGTCCGCTAACCCCTGGCGGTATCCTTTTCTAGTCCCTCGCCATATCATGGCCCAGGAGTTTTCTTTATGACCCAGACCGCTACCGCCCTGTTCGCCGCCGCGCTCGGTTTCACCCTCTGCACCTCCTGCGCGAATAAGGATTCCGGCCTCGCCGCCGGCCCCGATTTTCAGAAAAAATTCCAAGAGGCTTTGATCACCGCTAAACCTGGCGCCGTCATCGAACTGCCCGAAGGCCGTCTGGATATGGACCGCGCGCTTTCGCTTTCCGTCGAAAACGTGACCATCCGCGGTAAAGGCATCGACAAGACCATCCTGTCGTTCAAGAATCAGAAGACCGGCCCGGCGGGGCTTACTGTGACGTCCAACGGCTTCACCATCGAAGACCTGGCCATTGAGGACACCAAAGGCGACGCGCTCAAAATCAACGGCGCCAATGGCGTCACCGTGCGGCGGGTGCGCACCGAGTGGACGGGCGGCCCCAGCGACAAGAACGGCTCGTACGGCATCTACCCCGTGCAGTGCAAGAATGTGCTCATCGAAGAATCCGCTTCCATCGGCGCGGCGGACGCCGGTATCTATGTGGGCCAGTCGAGCAACATCATCGTGCGGCGCAGCCGCGCTGAAGCCAACGTGGCGGGCATCGAGATCGAGAATTCGCAGTTCGCCGACGTCTACGACAATAAGGCCATGCACAACACCGGCGGCATCCTGGTATTCAACCTCCCCGATCTGCCGGTGAAAGGCGGCGGCAACACGCGCGTGTTCAACAACGAAATCGTCGAGAACAACACCCAGAACTTCGGCGCCAAGGGCAGCATGGTGGCCAAGGTTCCTACCGGCACGGGCGTTATCGTGCTGGCAACCAATCACGTCGAGGTGTTCAAGAACACCATCAAAGATAACAACACCGCCAATGTTTCCGTGATCAGCTACTTCACCACCGGCAATCCCATGAACGATGCGACCTACTATCCCTTCCCGGAGGCCATCTGGGTACACGACAACACCATATCCGGCGGAGGCACAGCCCCCAGCGGCGAATACGCCGACGCTCTGGCGCCGGTGGTCGGCAAGCCCATGCCCGCGATCCTGTTCGACGGCATCGTGAACCCCCAGAAGCTGGTGGCCGGCAAACGCCTGCCCGACGACCTGCGCATCTGTATCCAGAATAACGGCGATGCCAACTTCATGAACTATGATGCAGGCGGCCACTTCAAGCACGTCAGCCGCGATCTGAAGCCATATAACTGCTCCTTGACGCCGCTCTCCGCTGTCAATCTGCCGGCCGCCGCGGCTGGCGCTCCGGCCGGAGGTAACTGACGATGGAAGGCGGGCTCCAGCCCGCGCAGGACTTCCGTCCCGCCCTGTTGTGCGCACTCGCTTTTCTGATGCTCACGGCCTGCGGCGGCCGGGGCGTCCACTCGCACATCGCCGAGCCATATCCCACGAAGCTCTCCGCATGGAAGCTTTTTTCGGGCGACCCCGCCGCACTGAAGCCCAACGCCGGCGTGGTCCCCTATGACCTCAATAGCCCGCTCTTCTCCGACTACGCGACTAAGTACCGGTTTGTCTGGATGCCGCCCGGCTCTTCGGCAACTTACAACGATACCGATACTTTCACCTTCCCGGTAGGGACTGTCTTATCCAAGACCTTCGCCTTTCCCGATTCCGATCGGGGCGGCAAGCGGCGCATCATCGAAACCCGCCTGCTGGTGAACGGCCAGTCCGGCTGGGTGACTCTGCCTTACGTGTGGAACCGGGAACAGACCGAAGCTCTTCTCGATATCGCCGCCGATCCCACCACCGTGCACTGGGTTCACCCCTCCGGAAAGCGATACAGCATCGATTACGTCATTCCCAATACCAATCAATGCAAAGGCTGTCACGACCGTTCCAAAGTTGTGACGCCGATCGGCCCGAAGGCGCGCAACCTGAACAAGGATTTCGACTATCCCGAGGGCCGCTTCAACCAGCTCACTTACTGGAGCCGGATCGGCTATCTGCGCGGCGCGCCGCCGCCCGATCGGGTGCCCCGGCTGGCCGCTTGGGACGATCCGGCGAGCGGCACCCTGGACGCCCGTGCCCGCGCCTACCTGGAGATCAATTGCGCGCACTGTCACAATCCGCGCGGCCCGGCCAACACCACCGGCCTCTACCTGCTGGCGGCCCAGACCGATCCTATGCGCATGGGCTTCTGCAAGGTTCCGGTTTCGGCAGGACAAGGTTCGGGGGACCTGCTGTTCGATATCGTGCAGGGCAAGCCGGAGGAATCCATTCTGGTGCATCGCATGGAATCGGTCACGCCCAAGATCATGATGCCGGAGTTAGGCCGGACGATGGTTCATCAAGAAGGGGTCACGCTGATTCGAAATTGGATCGCCGCGATGCAGGGTAGCTGCGCCGAAACCAAATCGGGGCATCTCTAAGCCAAGCCGTGGCGCACGCTTCAGCGTGCCGGCGGGACTTTTAAGTCCCGCTGTAGCCGCTTTTTAAGTCTGTAAACTGAACGACTCACCCAAATACACCCGCTTCACCTCCGGATCCCGCGCCAGCGCCTCTGGAGTCCCCGCCCGCAGAATCCGCCCGTTATCGATAATATACGCGCGGTCCGTCACCGTCAGCGTTTCCCGCACGTTGTGGTCGGTCACCAGAATCCCGATGCCTGTCCTCTTCAGATCGAAAATAATGCGCTGCAACTCCAGCACCTGGATCGGGTCGATCCCCGAGAACGGCTCGTCCAGCAGCAGGAACTTGGGCTTGATCACCAGCGACCGCGCAATCTCCACGCGCCGCCGCTCGCCGCCCGAGAGCATATAGCCCTGGCTGCGGCGCACCTTCTCCAGCCCGAGCTGCTCGATCAGCCCATCCAGGGTCTCGCGCCGCTCGCGGTTGCGCAAGGGCAGCGTCTCCAGGATAGCCATCAGGTTCTCTTCGACCGTCAACTTCCGGAATACGCTGGCTTCCTGCGGCAGATAGCTGATGCCGCGCCGCGCGCGCTGGTACATCGGCAGCGGGGTAATTTCCACGTTGTCTACCAGGATGCAGCCGGAGTCGGGGCTGATCAGCCCCACGATCATATAGAACGAGGTGGTCTTTCCCGCGCCATTCGCTCCCAGCAGGCCGACGACTTCGCCTTCGTCGACGCTCACGGTGACGTCGTCCACCACTTTGCGCCCGCGATACGATTTCGAGATTTCCCGGGTTTCCAGTTTGCTCATTGCGCAGGGTGTTTCTTGCGGATATGGCTGATGGCGGGCTTTCCATCCGTGCCTTTCACGAGCAGCTTGTCGTCATCGGAATAATAGGTCAACTCCGCCCCCCGCGTATTCCCCCGCACGCTATCGTTCATCGTCGGATCGCCGCCGCGCAGGATGATTTTATCATCCTCAGTGTAATACTCGGCGTGCTCGCTCGTGCCGGTCCGGGTGCGGATCGGCCCGGTCTGCACGATCTGCACGGCGCCGTCGGCGAATGCCTTCTGCAGGCGATTGTCCGCCCCTTCTTCGGCCAGCCAGGACCGCAGATCCGCCGCCTTCATCTGCAAACTTCCGCGGTTCAACAACACTCCGCCCGAATAATGCGCCAGGCGGTCCTCGTCCGTGTATACCATGTGCGGCGCCTTGACCAGCGTGAAGACCGCGGCCGCGATGGTGTCCGGCTGGGCGGGCTTCGCTCCGTCGTCCGCTTTCTTCTCCTCGCGCGATTGCGTGATCACGTGGCCCTCGGCGACGATCGAGCGCTTGTCGCGGTCGATCTCCACGTGGTCCGCCTGGATGCGGTTGACGCCCTGCCACAGCACCGCGTCGCCGTCGTACTTCACCAGCTTATTGTGATTGGCCGAAGTCATCGCCCGCGCCACGGCTTGTAACGGCTCGTCGCCCGAAAGCATCGCGGAATCGCTTTTTTTCTTGGTCTGGTCCGGCAGTCTGCTGGTGTTGACGTGCCCCTCCGCCGTGAAGTTGCCGCTCTTTTCGTCCAGCAGGATATGGTCGGCAATGGTGTTTCCGGTGTTGTCCCACATGCGCGCGTGCTTATCCAGCGTAATCCGGTTTTCCGCCTGTTCCAGGATGCCGCGGTCCGCGCGCGCCTTGCGGTCCCCCGATTCATACGAGAAATCGCCCCACTGCTCCATGCGCGCCAACTGGCTGGTCTTCGGATCGAACGACGCCGTCACGTTCTTGCTCACCGTGGTGGTGATGCCATGCTTCTTGGCCAGTTCCGCGGCGTTCGGATCGGTCACCGTGCGGCAATTCACCGAGGTGAAGGATTGGATGCGGTTCTGCGCTCCGTAGGCGATCCACATGCGTTCGCCCGTGAACTTGCGGTGGTGCTGGGCCGCCAGGTTGGGCATGAACTCCAGTTCGCTGGGCGCCTGCGTTTCCAGGTTGGCGATCTCCCGCCCGCCGGGCTGCATTTTCATCTGGATGATCTCGCTGCGCAGAATGCGCGTCTCCGCGGGATCGTGCCCCGGCGTGGCCAGCGGCTTCGACTCCAGGAAACCGTGGCCGCTGACCAGGGCCGTAGTCAGCGTACTCTCGCCCTTGTAATCCGCGAAGTGCAGATCCACCCGGTCGCCCGTGGCTGTCACCTGCGAGCCCTCGGAATCGGA
>JBEKIM010000153.1:0-14045 GCA_050011755.1 Bryobacteraceae bacterium
CTGGCCTCAGCGCCACCACATCCGGCGGCGGCAGCCTCATCTCCAAACTGGCCGTCCAGGGTCCCTCCAGCACCAACTACGAAGTCAACATGACCGTGGCGCTCAACACCAGCGGCGGCGATCAGCGCCAGGACTTTTTGCTGGGGGGCGGTTAGGGAGCGATCGGGCGACATGCGGGTTCTCCTCGATTTCAGGAGAGGATGGAAGCCGGGCGCGGATTGGGAGCAAGCCGGGCAAATGGTTATGGGGAAAGGGGGAGTTATTCTTTTTCGGGCTGTGACTGTTTAAGTTCTCATCAGTCAGGCGGGGGCAATTCTCCGAAAAACGCACGAGTGATGGGCCGCCTGAGTGATGAGAACGGGCAGTGAACTAAACCGCAATCAAAGTGGCTTCTAATGTATGGGGTTTGAATGTGGCAGGTCAGCGGTTGCGAGCGTCAGTCCAACAACGCCAGGTCCGAACCGGACAGGGGCATCCGATTACGCTGCGACAATGAGAAGCAAGGCGGCGAACGGTACGCTTCGGAAGGCAACCCAGGTTTTGGCCGTGGCTCTGGTTCTGGCAGCGTGCCCGGCATTATTACAACACCAGCCCACCGCATCACCGCTTCATCCCTCGTCGCCATCGGCAGTCGTCTGATGGGCGCCGGAAGCTCGGCTCGCGCAGCCCGCGAGCCACGATGTGGAATAGCGCGGCTTCAGTGTTTTCTTGTTGGTAGCCAGTTGCCTTTTCGAACCAATTTGCCCTCTCCGGTAAACGCTACGCCGTCGGGGAGGATCTGACCACCGGTGGCCCGTCAATCTCCGTGCGCGATTCGGACGGAGCTGCTCGCGAACCGGATCAGATGCTCGATGACTACATAGGCGAGACAAATTCGTGGGCCTTGGGTTTTGTGGGAGCAGAGTGCTGTGCGTCTACCAGAGCGTGTTTCGATAGACGCGGTTGGGATAGAGAATACCGAGGATCTTGTCGATGATTTGATGCCCAATGTCAGGCCCGTCGGTAAAAACCACGATGCCCGTTTTTCGTCCGGGTTGGAACACGGCGAGCGTTACGACGTCGGCATCCTTGCCGGTATGATCCAGGATCACGTCGCCACCGATTCGCACAACGTGCCAGCTCAAGCCGAAGCCCGCTGATACGGTACAGTGCGAAGGGTCGGGCGAGTCCTCACAGAATACGGTTTGTTGGTCGGGGGTGATTTGATTCTCGAGGACGGTCACGCGCTGCCGAGCGATTTCCCGGGTCACATTCTCATTGTTCATAACGCTGATCATAAATCTGGCGTAGTCGCTCACTGTGGTGCGGAGTAAAGCGGCACCCGACCACTTTGTGCGGTTGCCGACTTCTACGGGCTTGGCCTGGCGACCGGTCCACCAGGCGCGCGGCGTGTACGAGGTGTCCCTCATGCCGGCCGGGTCAAAGACATATTGCTGGGCGAGTTCTTCCCACGCCCGGCCGGTTTTCCTCTCGGCGAACCGTGCCGCATAGTCGAAGCCCTCGCCGGAATAGCCGGTTTTCGTGCCGGGCTCCCACTGGAACGTGAGCACGTTCTTGGTCTGGTAACGCCAGTTCGCGAATCCGGTCCGGTGCGAAAGACACATGCGGAGAGTGAGCAGTTTGCTCCAGGGATTGTCTTTGATGTCCGGGTCGATCCAATCGGGAGCCATGGACCCGTCCAGGGCGAGCTTTCCTTCGGAGGCAAGCCGGACAATTACCTCGGCGGTGATGGGCTTGGTGAGGGAGGCAACGTCATAGAGCGTCTTTTCGTTGGCGGCAGGTCCGCCTGGGACTTGCTCGCCGTAGTATGCGGTCCACGCGATCTTGCCGTGTTCAATATAAGCGATTGAAACTCCGGTGGCGTTAAATACCCGGATCCAGGTCGGAACCTTCTCCTCCAGCCGGTGACGGAGCTCTGACGAGTCTGTCGACTGAGCACGGAGTTGGAGGAGGCCGGATATTACGCAAGTTGTCCCGGCACAAAGCCATAGGAGAGAACGCATGAGCCTTCCTTCTGAAGAGCTGCCATACCACCCTTCCTTAGGGATATACGAATAGGCAACAACTCTGGTTAGCCAGAGTTTCGCGGTTCGGTGGGCCAAGCTGGAATCCGGTTGCCAGACACCAAACGCCGCCGGGGCCGGCGTCTGCACTACGACGCGGGCCACCAGGGCGGCGTAGGGGTTGGCATTTCCGGCAGAATCGCGGACCATGTACGATTGCGGTCCGCTCCCGCCGGTAGCGGCCGTTAAGGTGTAGAGCACGGCCTAACTTGCCGGCCGAAGCGTCCCCTATTCTTGCCGCAGGACGGCATTCGGGTCCAGACGCGATGCCCGCCGCGCCGGGGCATACGCGCCCAGCGCCGCCGCAGCCACGAGCGCGGCCGTCACCAGCGCGACAAATGGCACATTGAACGATGGCACACTCAAAGCGGCGGTGAACGCCTTACTCGCCAGGACGCAAAGCAGCAGGCCGATCGCGACGCCGGCCGTCGCCAGCAGCATGCCTTGCTTCATCACCATGCCCAGCACTCCGGAGCGGCCCGCGCCGATCGCCATGCGGATACCGATTTCCCGCGACCGCAGACTCACCGAATACGACATCAGACCGTAGAGGCCGCCCATCGCCAGGATCAGCCCCAGCAGGCCCATGCCCCCGATGGCTTCGGTCAGGATGCCAAGGGTCCGGGTGGCGCGCTGGTCGAAGACTTCTTCCATGGTGCGCACGCCGAACATGGGCTGGCCGGCATCCAGCGAGCGGACCACCTCGCGCAGCGGCGCCGCCGCGGCGCTCGAAGGACCCGCGGTCTCCACCAGGATGGTCAGGGCCCGCTGCGGGTTTTGCGAAAGCGGCCTGTAAATGTACTCCACGGGCGGCTCGACTAAGAAGAAGTATCTGCTCTGGCGCGCCACACCCACGATCTCCAGCATCTCGTCTTTATCGCCTTTCAGCCGCAGCCGTTTGCCGATAGGACTCTGGTTGGAATAATACTTGCGCGCGAACCGTTCATTCACAATCGCTACCGGACGGGAATCGGCCCGGTCTGTCTCCTCGAAGGCGCGGCCCTCGACGATCGGCACGTCGAGCGTCTTGAAATACCCGTCACTGACCGTGTTCGAGATCACGCCGATGGCCTCGGTCCCGGGCGGTAGCTTAACGCCTTCGGGCACCAGGCGGCTGGTGTCGCCGCCCGGCAACATCGGCACGGCTTGCGAAAGAGCCGCCGACTTCACGCCGGGGAGATCGCGTACCCGCTCCAGCAGCGGCTTGAAGAACTGCCTGGCCTGGTCCGGCGTGTACCGCGCCAGCGTGGTATCGAAACTGGCCGTCAGCAGGTGGCTGGTGCGGAAACCGGCTGGGCGCGATATGGCGATCGATGCACCGCGGTAAGCCTGAGTGGCGAAGACCAACAACAGCAGCGCTCCCGCAACCTGCGCAACCACCAGCGTGTTTCTTCCCAGCAGACGCCGGCGCTTACCGTCGTCCGATTTGCCGGACTTCAACGCTGGAACCAGATCGGGATGGCTGCACTGCAAAGCCGGCGCCAGTCCGAATACCAGGGCGCTGGCTACTGAGGCGAGGATGGTGAACAACAGAACCCGCGGGTCCAGGCGGACGTCGATCACGATGGGAATATCGGCGGGTATTCTGATCTGTCCAAACAGATCCACGCCGGCCGCGGCCACCAGGAGCCCGAGCCCTCCGCCGCACACCGCGATCACCAGGCTCTCGGTCAACAGTTGCCGGACCAGCCGGCCCCGGCCGGCCCCGATGGCCAACCGCACGGCGATCTCGCGGGAACGCGCCCGGGCGCGGCTCAACAGAATGTTCATCACGTTGGCGCAGGCGATCAACAAAACGACGGCTGCCATTCCCAGCAGGAACAACACCAACGCGGCATCGAATGGGCTTTGCTTAAGCCTGGATGCGACCTCGTTGTCCACCACCATGGAGCAGGTCCGATTGGTCGCCGGATAGGACTGGGCGAGTTGCCGCGAGATCACCTTAGCCTCGGCCGCCGCTTGGGCTACGCTGACGCCCGGTTTCAGCCGCCCATAGACGGTCATGCCGCGGTTGTCGCGCGCCTGCAGCGCGCTTTGTTGCAGGTCGTCGCGCAGGCGCGGCCCCATCGCCAGAGGCACGAACAGCGCGGAGCGAACCAGTCCGTTCGAGCCGGTGAACCGATCCGGCGCCACGCCGATCACGGTGAACGGAACGTTGTTCAGGAAGATGGTTCGTCCCACGACGCGGGGATCCGAGGCGAAATCCGTGCGCCATAACTCGTGGCCCAGCACCACCACTGCATCGCGGCCCGGCGCCTGGTCTTCGTCGGCGCGGAAAGCTCGCCCCAATGCCAGCGGGACATCCAACACGCGGAAGAAATCGCCGCTCACCAACTCGCCGAATTTCATCCGCGGCAGTGTGCCTTTTTCAATAGTGAAACCGAATTGCGAGTATTGCGAAGCGGCCAAGCCGGTATACGATTTGTTGCGGTCGCGGAGATCCTTGAAATCCGGATAGGAAAGGCCGGAGAACTGGGCGATTCCCGCGAGAGCTTCGCCTTGCAGTTGCGACTGCACCACGATGAGCTCGGAAGCATGCGGGACGGGCAGCGGCCGCAGCAGCAGCGCGTCAGCCAAACTGAACATCGCCGAATTGGCGCCAATTCCCAAGGCCAGAGAAATGATGGCCACGAGGGCGAACCCCGGGCTTTTCCGCAACGCGCGCAATGCGTACTTCAGGTCGTGGAGCATGCCACGGGGATTGCACGCCGCCTGCCAGGCGCGGCCGGCACGTATCTGATAGTAAACATGGTGGGGCGGCGGCGGGGACGTTCCCTAGCCGTCCGTTCCTGGGATGCAAGGCTTCACTAGCGGACATCCGCGGTATATTCGCGATGGCCAGATCATCGCGCATGTAGACGACTCGCGAGCCGTCGCGCAGGCGTGTGCCCACGCCGCGGCCGGACTCAAGAGTCCGCCGGTTAGCGGCTGTTTCGGTGCGGCAACGCCGAACGAGCCGCGGGCCTGCTAGGCCGGCGCAGACTGCGAGCCTGTGCGAATGGCGCTCCGGGCCAGATCGGGACTTAAAGGTCCCGCCGACACGCTAGCGTGCGCCACGGCGCTGCGGCTAATAAGTCAGGATTCGTCAGAGGTCGGGGGCCTACCAGAAGGCGGTGGCCAGCGGGCCGGCATCGTCCTAGACTACTTCGGTGCGGATGAAGATCTGCATGTTGCGGGTCTCCCGGCTGGCGGGCGCGCGCTGCGCCGCTGTCTTTGCCATTAAAAAAGCTCCATCTCGCAGCAAAGAAAGTGTAACAAAAGAAACCGAATCGATATATACTCTCCTAAAGAATAGGTGCCTAAAGCTAAACGAACGGCGAAGAGGAAGCAAGTCCTTACTTGGGAGGACGATCCCCTCAGCGCCGAGCCTTGCCAACCCGTCCTGGTTCCGGCTCCGCGGTTTCCTACCAAGGGCTTAACCATCAACATTCAAGGCGCGGGAGTACACCAGCCCGGCCGGTACCCAATGGGGACCGACAACTTCAGATATTGGGTTGCCTATGAGGCTCTTAACCGCGGCCTGGATTTTTGGTGTCAGGTTTTTGATGAAGAGAAGCTTGAACCCCAATGGCAGCGGGGCGATGACCGTGACGAAATGTTGCCTGTCAGATTGAACGGCCTGGTGGATCTCAATGCCTACTACGACCGCACACGCCTGGACTTCGGGCATAAAATCGTTGCGGGCGATACGATTTACACAGGCGAGAGCCCGGACATCATCTGTCACGAGCTAGGACACGCCGTTCTGGACAGCATCCGCCCTGCATTGTTCGATGCCGAATCCGACGAAGTGGCCGCGTTTACGAAGCATTCGCGGATATATCCGCGATGTTGTCGACACTTCAGTTACAAGAGTTCCGCGTATCGGTGCTCGAAGAGACAGAAGGCAGGCTGCAGAATACGTCGCGGCTTTCGAGATTTGCGGAACAGTTAGGGGCAGCCATCCGCACCCGTAGACCGGACACGGTCGAGCCGGACTGCCTGCGGAATGCCGCCAATTCCTTTTTCTACGCCGACCCCAGGACACTTCCGCCAACGGGTCCAGCCGTATCACTCTCTTCCGCGCCGCATTCCTTTTCGAGGGTCTTCAGCGGGGCTTTTCTGAAAGTCCTGGCCGGCATGCTCCAAATCGTGGCCAAAGGCCAGAACCCAACAGAGGCGGAACTTCAGACCGTGGTTCACTTTGCGGGCAGGATGATAGCGGCGGCTGTGCGGGACGCGGAGTTCCAGCCGGCTTTCTTTGCTCCCGTCGCGCGAAGCATGATCGCGTACGATGAGGAAACCCATAAACGACGGTTCCGTTCCGCAATCCTAACGGGCTTTACGAGAAAAGGCGTTCTGGAGGTTGGCGAATTGCTTCCCGGTAGTGTGCCCCAAACCAAACGCCGGTCCGTCGCGTCGGAGGGTGTAGGACAGACGTTGCGGTTTGACGGCCGTCGTTTCGGCCTGAAAGAATGTGAGATTGTCGTGCGGATTCCCGCTGAACGCACGGCAAAGAAAGGTATCACCGAACACGCGACCGGCTGGAAGGAGGCCGCTGTTTTCTCACGAACCTCTTCCGAAGGGGCCGCGTCGGGTTGGAGGAAATTGGGGTACCATTGACAGGTGATGTCGTTCACCCGCCGGCGTTTCTCGACGCACCGCGTAGCCATATACTTCGGTTCGCCGACCAGCACGGGAAAAAACCTGCGCTCTTCGTAGCGCGGCGATTCTTCGATATTTGAACATGTTCGCCCAACGGCAACGAAAGTGACGGAGTTTTTTCATGGCAAAGACAGCGGTGCGATCCCGCGGCAGTAAAAGGAAAAGCAGACGGAACACCAGCTCAACTCGTGCGTTTCGAGAGGGTCTGGCCCTGCGCGGCGAGGCCGCCGAAGTTGGCCCCGGGCAGGAACTACCGGCAGGGGCGACCCACCAAATCGTCAGCTATGATGAGCACGGAATTCCGATTATCAAGCGCCGTAGGTTCTCATTATCCGGGGCGTAGGAAGGGTTCAGGGTCGGCAGCGGTCTATACCAACGGATCCAGCCGGCTGAAAGCCGGCTGCGGGCAAATTGCCCGCCATCCGGCCTACCAGAAGGCCGTGGCCACCACGATGGGCGGGCCGGCATCGTCCTGGATCACTTCCGTGCGGATGACGATCTGCATGTTGCGCGCCTGCCATCCGGCGGGCGCCCGCTGCGCCATCGCCTGAAGATTCGCGGGGTCGGTCAAGAACTTTCCGGCGGCCAGCGTGCCGTATCCGTAGAGGCCGGCCACGGTGATGGTAATGCGGCGGGTGCGGGGATTCTCCACCCGCGAAATCACCGCGAAGTCTTCCTTCAGTTGCAAGCGACCCTGGCTGTCCGTACGGTTCAAGTCGATCTGCCAGTCGCGCCGGGTGGGGTGATCGCGATCGACAATCCAAGTCCGCAAGCCTTCGGCGTGGAAAGTGAACCTCATCTTCTCCATGAGCCGGAGGGTCCAGGCGTCGTTGAAAGCGCCAATCAGCACGGCCGGGGCGCGTTGGAAATCCTCGAAGGTGGCGCGGTCCTCGGAAACCAGGTCGAACGACGCGCCCTGCGCCTGGATCAGCCCGGCCAGACGTGCGAGGGTGACGGCGTCGCCCCAGGGAACCTGCAGTCTCGCTCCGATTCCGCCCGACGCAGCGGCTTGCGGGCGGGGGCCGGCGCCTCCAATACAAACCAGGACGACATTGCCGCGCGGCGTAACCACAGGATGCCAGAACTGCTCGAGCGCGCTCGGCCGGCGCCACGGGCGCGAAACCACCGTGGCCGAAAGAACCAGGAGTCCGGCGGCAAGGCATACGGCGAGCCATCGGGAAGAACCCCAGCGGCGGGCGACCATTGGCCCGGGCGCGGGCGGAGGCGGGATGGCCGCCGGAACTGCCGGGAGACCAAATTCGGGTAGGTAGGAGCCCAGCGGCATCTCGATGCGGATTTCGGCCTCGCGACCCGGCTGCTGGTAGTACTGAGCCAACCGCTTGCGCACTTCCCCGGCGGTGATGCGAACGATGGGGTCGACGCTGGGATCGTAAGACGGATCCCTGGCAAATACGTCCACCGCGATATTGCGTTCCTTCAACTCCGACGCGGCGCCGTCCAGGGTGCGCTCCACCACATAGCGCAGGAAGGCCGGGTAACGCCGGCTGTGGCGGAAATGCGGACTTGCCAGAATCTGTTCCAGTTGCTGCCGGACCGCAGCCGGCCCAATTCCCCCGGACGGAGGGTCGATCTCAGGGCCCACCGCCGGGCCAACCGGATCGTTCGTCGCGGTTCCGTCTTTCATCGAATACTAGCCTTCCTCGGACTTTTACGCAGGTAACGATACCCGCCACTGCCAGGTATGATACCTATGCCGGCGAACCTCTCGCGAGGCGCTCCATCCATCTCATTCTACAGCGCTTTCATGCTTGCCAGCTTATCTTTACTGTAACAGACCTATCCTGGGACGCCGCAAACCCGGACAATTGGCTTTGTTCGAACAATCCAAAGAAAAGGGAACCCAATGCTTAACCTCAAACGAATCCTCGGCACATCCATAGTCACGCTCGGGCTGCTTGCAGCCGGTCTCGGCAACGCCACTGCGGCGGAAAAAACCAAGAGCTACGATTTGTCCCTGCAAAGCGCCACCAAAGTTGGCACGCAGGTCCTCACTCCGGGCGACTACAAACTGCACCTCGACGGCGCCAACGCGGTCTTCACCAGGCGCAGCAACGGCCAGAACAAGGCGAGTGTCACCGCGCCCGCCAAAATCGAAGCCGGCAGCGCGAGGTTCGACCATACGACCATGCATGTGGTCCTGGACGCGGGCCAACCGCGCATCAGCTCCATCGAACTCAAGGGCAGCAAAGACCTGGTGCGGCTCGACTGATCGCGATTTCCGGGTTATTTCCCGACGACGACGATGTGAAAAGTGTCGGGCATAATGGGCGCCCGCACTCGTTGTCCGGATGACGACGCGGGAGTGGGCCCATACGCGGCAGCCAGCAGGTAGACGCGGTGGCTCCTGGGATCGACGGTCATGGTGCGGGCGCTGCGTTCGGTCGGGACGTTGTCCACGGTCTCATACTTACCATTTACCTGCTTGACGATACTCAGCGTTCCGTCGCCGCCGTTGGAGCTGAATGCCAGGCCGAGGTCCGGATCGAATCCCGCGCCATCCGGGCCGGCACCGATCGGCGGAGTGGCCACTACTTTGAGCGTGGGGATGTCGATCACCGCCATCACCTTGTTGTCGCACGCGGCGAAGAGCTTCTTATTCTTTACGTCGATGGCGAGGCCGGAGGGCGATTCGCAAGGAGCCAGCGACGCATGCCGTACCACGGCCGGCTTGGCTGCGTCGATTTCGACGATCTCGCTCGAATCTTCCAGGTTGGCATAGATTTTGCCGGTTCCGTCGGCGGCGCACTCTTCCGGCTTTCCGCCCAATGGGAAACTCTTGATCACTTCATTCGTTTTGGGGTCGATGGCGGTGGAATCGCTGGAACGGCCGTTGAAAGTGAAAATGTGCTTGGTTTTCGGCTCGAAGCAGACCGAATCCGGGTTCTGCCCGGTTTGGGGTTCGCCGACCTTGGCGAGTGTTTTCAGGTCGAATATGGTCACGCTATTGGATTGGCCGTTGGTAATGAAACCCTTCCCGAACTCCGGCGCGACGGCGATGCCGTGAACCCCATGGAGTTGAGCGATCTGGCCGATTACCTTCCCGGCATTGGTGTCCACCACCTCGACCAGGGTTCCGTGCGATGCATAAACCCGGCCGGCCGCCGGATCCACCGCCAGATAGTCCCAACCGCCCGTTCCGCCGATCTTAATCTTGCCGACCACCTTGAAGCCTTCGGCGGCAAAGGCGGCGGCGACGAGCAGCACCGCGGCGCACATTCGTTTCGTCATTGATTTGTTCCTTTCGATTTTCAGCTACGGCCTCCGAGATAGAAGCGGACAGCCGGTGTGACTACCAGAGAGAGAACCATCGAGGCGAGAATTCCACCGATCACCGCAATCGCCAGGGGTTGCAGCATCTGCGAACCCGCTCCCACGGCAAAGGCCAGCGGAAGCATGCCGGCCACGGTGGCGAGCGCGGTCATCATGATGGGGCGCAGCCGGCGCTCACCCGCGCGGATCATACTTTCTTCGGGTGAAAGGCCGTCGGCGCGAAATTTCTGGTCCGCGTCCAGTAACAGAATACCGTTCTTGGCGACGATGCCGATGACCATGATCAATCCCATGAAGGAAGACAGGTTGAACGTGGTTCGGGTGATGAGCAGCGCCAGAAAAACGCCGGACGTGGATAGAAGCGCGGACGAGAGCACCGCGGTCGGCGCGGAGAACTCTCCAAATTCAAACAGAAGGACCAGGAAGACGAGCACAATCGCCAGCGCCAGGACGAATATCAGGTCGTGGAAGGACTTCTGCTGTTCGGCATATTGGCCGCCATACTGCACCCGTATGCTGGAAGGCAGACTCGACTCGGCGACCGCCTTCTGCACCTTGGCAATGCCATCGCCGAGGCTGACGCCCTCGAAGCGGGCGGTGACATCCACGCTGCGCTGCAGGTTCTCGCGGATGATCTCGGTCTGGCCGGGAATCTCGGTCATGGTGGCGAGCGAGCCGATGGTGGCGGTTTTTCCGGTTCCGGAGACCAGCAGCGTGTTGCGCATGCTGTCCAGGTCCCTGCGCGTGGACGGCGGAAACCGCACGCGGATGGTGTAGGAGCGCGCGTTTAGGACTAACGGCGTGGTAGCCGGTTCGCCTTGCAACATGGCGCTGGCATCGAGTTCCACTTCCTGCGGCGTGAAACCCGCGCGCGCCGTCACCATGGGATCGACGTCGAAGTTCATGGCGGTGCCGCTGGTGGTATTTTCGATGCCGTCTTCCACGTCCACCACGCCGGGAACCTTTTTTATGGCGCTGGCTTCTACCGGCGCCCAGTGACGCAACAAGTCGCCGTC
Organism: Bryobacteraceae bacterium; assembly: GCA_050011755.1. Taxonomy (GTDB): domain Bacteria; phylum Acidobacteriota; class Terriglobia; order Bryobacterales; family Bryobacteraceae; genus Bog-159. The sequence continues at coordinate 11,015 of JBEKIM010000153.1, forward strand.
TTCGGAGAATAACTTGATCACCACGGGCTGCGGAGCGCTGGTGAGGTCGCCGATCATGTCTTGAAGCAGTTGCGGAAATTCGACGTCGAGGACCGGCTCGGCATCCGTGATCTTCGTGCGCACGTCAGCGATCACCTGGTCGCCGCTGCGCGAGCGCTCATTTGCGCCGGCCATGCTCAACCATCGCGACCAGAACGGCGCCATGGGCTTCAGCTTCACGCTGATATCGCCCTGGTTGGCTTCGGTGACGGCGGCTAAGCCAAGCTGAAGACCCGTCCGGCGCGCGGTGCTGGCGACTTCCGGCGTTTGGCGCAGAATGGATTCCACGTGACTGATGACGCGATTGGTCTCGCGCAAAGAGGCGCCGGGGGGCATCACATAGTCGACGATAAATCCACCTTCGTCCATTGCGGGGAGCAGGTCCGATCCCGTGTTGGTATAGCAGAGATAGGCGCCGGCGACGAGGAGAACGGCGAAGGCGGCTAGCGCCGCGGGATGTTCCAGCGTAAACCGGAGAGTACGCTCATAGGTTCGTAGCAGCCAGGGTGAGACACTCGCGTGCCTGGCGGAATCGGACCCTTCGGCTTTCCTGTTTCGCAGGAAATAGTGGCTCAAGGCCGGAGTCCACGTAAGCGCCAATCCGAGAGAAGTGAGCAGCGCGACGCCGACGGTGATTGCCAGGGCGCGGAAGAACACGCCCGTGACACCCGTAATCGAGATCAGCGGCAGGAAGACCACGATGGGAGTAATAGTGGAGCCGATCAGGGGAACGCGGATTTCCCGTATAGCGCTGCGGATGGCTTCCGCGCGCGACTGACCCGCGTCGCGATGCATGACGATGTTTTCGACCACCACGATGGCATCGTCGATCACCAGCCCGACGGCGGCAGCCAGGCCGCCGAGGGTCATGAGGTTGAAGCTCTGGCCCAGGATATGCAGGGCGATGAAGGTGACGCCGATGGTCGCGGGGATCACCAGGCCGGCTACCAGCGACGTGCCGAAATCGCGCAGGAAAAGGACCATGATGCAGGAAGCCAGAATCAACCCGAGCAGGATGGCGTCGCGCACGCTCTTGATCGATTCGTTGACCAATTCCGATTGATCGTAGAAGGGCCGAATGTCGATGCCTTGAGGCAGGTCCTTGCTCAGATTGGCGATTTCACGATGAACCGCGCCGGCAACGTCGACGGTATTGCCGGCGGGCTGGCGGAAGATATTCAGCAGCACGGCGGGCTTTCCGTTGGCCGTTACTACGGTATAAACCGGCAGCACCGAATTCTCCACGGCGCCGATGTCATGGATGTGTACCGGAGCGCCCGTGGGGGTAGTCTTGATGACGATATTTCCGATGTCGGCGAGGCTGCGCACCTGGCCGCTCATCAAGGTCAGGACTAACTGGTGATTGGTTTCGATGAGGCCGGGCGAGTCGATCATATTGCTGCGAGTGATGGCGTCCAGAATATTCGGGACGGTGACGCCGTTGAGGATCAACTTGGCGGGGTCCGGCTGAATGCGAAACTCGGGCACCTGGCCGCCCTGCACCACGACCGAAGATACACCCGTGGCGCGGTTGAGGCGCGGTTTGATGGTGTAATTCGCCAATTCCCATAGCGCGGTTTGCGGGATACGGTCGGACGTCAGGCTGTATCCCAGCATCGGAAACGCGGCGAATGTGAGGCGATTCGCGATCACCTTGGCGTTTGCAGGCAGGGTTGGCTGAGCCCTGGCTAAAGCGGCGTTCACCAATTGCAGAGTCTGATCCATGTTGACGTGCCAATCGAAAAACAGGTCAATCTCGGCGCTGCCCCGGCTGGTAATCGAAGTGAGGTGATCCAGGCCGGGGACCGTATTCACCGCCTCTTCCAGGGGCTGCGTGACCGTGACCAGCATCTGGTCGATGGGATAAACGCCGACGTCGGCGCCCACCACGATGCGCGGGAAATCCGTACTGGGGAAAACCGCGACCGGAATGGAAATCGCCAGGTAGACACCGACCGCGACCAGGGTCAGGATGGCGAAGATGATGGGCTTGCCGTGACGCGCCGTCCAGTGCGGGCGTTCCGCATCCGCGGCGGCGGGCGGGAGTGTGGAGGCCTCGCTCATTTCGGCTCCGGCTTCGCGCTATCCTTCTTCTGGGCGCCTTTCTGGTCCTTTGAAGCGGGCGCTTCGGGCCCGTTCTCGTCGTCGGTATCGGACTCCTCGACCGCGGTGGTGACTACCTTCACCTTGGTTTTGTCATCGAGGCCCATGCCGCCTACTACGACGACCTCTTCGCCGGGGTTCGCGCCGCTCAGGATTTCCACCTGGCCGCCTTCACGCACACCGAGCGTGACGGCCCGCTTGTGGACAATGGAATCCGGGGATACCGTGAGGACGGCAGTACCGCCTTCCTCGCCGGGCAGAATCGCGGCGACGGGCACGACGGTGGCGGCTTTGTGAACCTCGGTGGCGATCGCGGCGTGTACGGCGGTGCCGGGTTTGAGCCGTTCGCCCGGGTTATCGATCTGAATCCAGACTTGTACGGTGGTGGTGCTGGGGTCGGCCGCGGGACTGACGACGGTGACTTTGCCGTCGACCTGTTCCTTGGTGTCGGGCTGTGTGAGAACGGCGGCCTGGCCCAGTTTCACGAACGCGGCATCGGCCTGCGGAATGTTGACGCGCGCCACTACCCGCGAAATATCCATCACGGTGATCATCGGCGAGCCTTGCGCAGCCATTTCGCCGACGTTAATCGGGCGATCGGCGACGATGCCGGACATCGGGCTGGTGATGCGCGTATAGACGACCTGCTGTTCCTGGGATGCGAGATGCGCCTTGGCGGACTGGACCTGGGCGGCGGCGGTCTTGATCTGCTCTTCCTTGGAGACCGATTGGAGGGTCCGCAAATTCTCCCGGGCCTGACGGTATTGCGCGTCGGCTTGCGAATACGCGACCTGGCTCTCATCCACCTGGCGGCCGGCCAAAGCGCCTTCCTTGAACAGTTGGCGCCGGCTTTCCAAGACCTTCAGCGCACTTTCGCGAGACTCGCGCG
>JBEKIM010000154.1:0-14029 GCA_050011755.1 Bryobacteraceae bacterium
AAGGGGCCTTGCGCGGAGCGCTGGAACGGCGTTCCACCGACGGGCGCCGGCACAGCGGCATGCGTTGGGGCGGGCGCACCATTGGATTCTTCTCCTCCAAAGGTGGATGCGGCGCTACAACGGTAGTCTGCCATCTGGCCGTGGAGTTAGGACGCCATGGCCAGAAGGTTTTACTGGCGGATCTGGACCTGGATGCCGGGCTCATTGGTTTTCTGACCAAAGCCAAGCCCGGGTACTCCATTCTGGACGCCGTCAACAATCTGCACCGGATGGACGTGAGTTATTGGAAGGCGCTGGTCTCGAACGGTATTCCAGGCGTCGAAATCATCGCGGCCCCGGCCGCCACGGCGGACAAAACCTATCCGCGGCAGGAGCAGTTGCGTCAACTGTTCAGCTTTCTGCGGTCCTGCTACGACTTTACGCTGATCGATCTGGGCCGCAGCCTGACGCGCGTCGGGGTGGCCGCCCTGGAAGAAATGGACGAAGCCTACCTGGTGAGCACGCTGGAGGTCCCGGCGCTGCACCAGGCCAAGCAGGTCCTGCAAATCCTGATGGACGCGGGCTATGGCAAGGACCGGCTGAAGCTGATCCTGAACCGTGTGCCGAAGCGTTCGGAACTGGCGCCCGGCGAAATCGAGAAGATCCTGGGATTGCCGGTGTATGCGGTGCTGCCCAGCAGCTATCCGGAATTACACGAGTGCTACTCGCTCGGCAAGCTGCTGCCGGAGCGGAGTTTCCTGGGGAAACAGATCCGCGACCTGGCGATGCGCATGGCGGGCCTGGACGACCAGCCGGCGGCGAAGAAGAAGTTTGGCGGATTGTTCGGTTAAGAACGCATTGCGAACGAGGGTGAAAAGTGGCAACAACCATAAACGGGTCGCTATCGAAAAACGGTGAGAAGGAAGCGGGCTGGGTCAGCCGGCTGTTTACGCAGGATCGGGCCGCTCTGGAACACCAGGAGCTGAAGTTCGCGATCCACCGCAAGCTGCTGGACCGCATCAACCTGGAAGCGCTGGCGACGCTGGGCGGCGAGCGCGTGCGCACCGAGGTGCGCGGCGCCGTGGCGAAGCTGCTCGATGAAGAGAAGACGCCTCTCAGCCTGCTCGAAAAAGAGCGGGTGGTGGAGGAGGTGCTGGACGAAGTATTCGGACTGGGCCCGCTGGAGCCGCTCCTGCAGGACCCCACCATCTCCGATATCCTGGTCACCACGCCGCGGCTGGTTTACGTCGAGCGGAACGGCAAGCTGTTCCGTACGCCGGTGGAATTCAAGGACAACGCGCACCTGTTGCGCATCATCGAAAAGATCGTATCGAGAGTGGGGCGGCGCGTGGACGAATCCTCGCCGCTGGTGGACGCGCGGCTTCCCGACGGATCCCGCGTCAACGCAGCCATTCCGCCGGTGGCGGTGGACGGGCCCCTGCTTTCCATCCGGCGATTCGGGAAAAGCCTGATGCACGGCAAGGACCTGGTGACCCGGCTGACGCTCACCGAGGGCATGCTCGAGCTGCTGCGCGCGGCGGTGCGGTCGCGCTTGAACATCCTGATCTGCGGCGGCACCGGCGCCGGTAAGACGACGCTGCTGAACGTGCTCTCCAGCTACATTCCGGAAGACGAACGCATCGTGACCATTGAAGACGCGGCCGAGCTGCGGTTGCAGCAGACCCACGTGGCGCGCATGGAAACCCGCCCGCCAAACGTGGAAGGCCAGGGCGCCATCCGCATTCGCGATCTGGTCATCAACGCCCTCCGTATGCGTCCCGACCGCATCATCGTCGGCGAGGTTCGCGGCGAGGAAGCGTTGGACATGTTACAGGCCATGAACACGGGTCACGACGGTTCGCTGACCACCATCCACTCGAACAACCCGCGTGACGGCATGTCGCGCCTGGAAGTGATGGTCGGCATGGGCAACTCCAATATGGGCGTGCGCGCCATCCGCCAGCAGATATCCGCCGCGCTCGACCTGGTGGTTCAGGTTTCGCGTTTCAGCGACGGTACCCGCCGCGTCACGCACATGACCGAAGTGACCGGCATGGAAGTGGACACCATCACGCTGCAGGACATTTTCCTGTTCGAGAAGACGGGCGTCGCCGAAGACGGCCGCGTCACCGGGCGTTTCCGCGCCACCGGCATCCGTCCGCGCGCATATGAGCGCATCAAGGCCTGCGGCATCCAGTTGCCGACGTCGCTGTTCCAGACCGTCGTGGAGATCAATTAGCTCATGATATTCGTACTGTTTTTTCTGGTCTTCGCCTTAATCATGGCGATTGCCGTCTTCGGCTTTCTGTACCGCCAGCAGCACCGGCAGAAGGTCGTCAAGGATATGCTCCAAACCGTCGCGGGCACCCGCCCGATGCCGGTCACGAAGCTCCTGAAAGACATTACTCCCGAAACCAAAGGCTTTGAAAAGCTATTGAAGTCGTTCAATGTCGCCGAACACCTGCAAAGCTCCATCAAGCAGGCCGGGCTCACCTGGACGCCCTCGACCTTGTTCATGGCGACCGCGGGCGCGGCCGTGCCGGGTTTCCTGATCGGCCTGCGGTTCCCGTTCATCATCAACGAAGTCCTGACCTGCCTGGTGCTGGCCGGAGTCACCGCATCGCTGCCTTACATGTACTTGCGCACCAAGCGGCGCAAGCGGATGGCGGCCCTGGAAGAGCAGTTCCCCGAGGCGCTGGACTTCATGGCCCGCTCGGTGCGCGCCGGACATGCCTTCATGATCAGTCTTTCCATGGTCGGCGAGCACGTACCGGAGCCCTTGTCTACCGAACTGCGCACGGTATTCAACGAAGTCAATCTGGGTGCGCCGATCGGCACGGCCCTGGAGAACCTGACCATACGGGTGCCGCTGCTGGACTTCAAGTTTTTTACTTCGACGGTGATGTTGCAACGCCAGACGGGCGGGAACCTGAACGAAATCCTGGGCCGCCTGGCGCACGTCATCCGGGAGCGCTTCCGGTTGAAAGGCGAAGTCAAAGCCGCCAGCGCGCACGGCCGGTTGACGGCCGGAATTCTGACCCTTCTGCCGCTCCTCACGGGACTGGCCCTGCTGGCCGTGGCGCCCGGGTATCTGCAGGGCATGGCGAAGGACCCGGATGGGAAATACATGATCGTGGGCGCCGGCGTCGCGGTACTCATGGGAAATTATTTCATCCGCCGCATCATCAAGATTAAGGTATAACGATGTCAATATACGTAGTCATCGCGTTCTTCATGGTGCTGATGGTGGCCATCGCGGCCTTCGGCTATCAGCGCTACGCCCGCCCGGGCCAGGTGTACGAGAGACTGGGCGAGCCTGTGATCGAAGCCCCCACGGCGGGATCGCCGGAGGACGCCGAAGCGCGCAAACCGCGCGAGTTTAAGATCATTCAGCGGGTAGGCGAGCTGCTGCCGGTATCTCCGGATGAAAGTTCGGTGACCCAGCAGATGTTGACGCACGCCGGCTACCGCTCGGATAACGCCGTCAAGATGTATTACGGCATCCGGTTGATGAGCACGACGCTGATGGCGCTGATGGGGCTGATGTTTCGCAACTCGTTGAGCAGCGCCGCGTCGATGCATATCATCTTCCCGCTGGCCATGGGGCTGGGCGGATTTATCCTACCCAACTTCATCCTGGAAAAGCGCATCAAGAAACGCCTGGAGATCCTGCGCCTGGCGCTGCCCGACGCTTTGGACCTGATGGTGATCGCAGTGGAAGCCGGGCTCGGCCTGGATCAGGCGATCCAGTATGTCGGCACGGAACTGCGCAACGCGCATCGGGAGTTGACCGAAGAATTCATGTTGACGAATCTGGAAATCCGGGCCGGCAAGCGGCGCGGAGACGCGCTGAAGAACCTCGGCGAGCGCGCCGGAGAGCCGGAATTGCGCAAGCTGACGGCCATCCTGATTCAGAACGACCGGTTCGGTACGAGTATCGCGGAGTCTTTGCGGCAACATTCCGATCACTTGCGGGTGCGCCGCCGCCAGGAAGCGGAAGAACGCGCGGCCAAGGTGGGTGTGAAACTGGTGTTCCCCATCTTCTTCTTCATCCTGCCGGCCATGATGCTGGTGTGCGCCGGGCCCGCCGTGCTGGGCGTGGTGAAGTATCTGTTGCCGCTGATGAAGGGCTTCTAGGAAGCCAACGGTTTTGGAACGGTTTTGGAGTAGAAACAACTCTTAAAGAAAGGAGATTAGATCATGTCTGGAACAATTATGCAGGTTCTGATCTGGGTTGCGGCTGGTGTAGTATTGTTGCTGCTCATGCAGCGCCGCCGGCGCCGCAAAGTGACGCGGTAGTTTTGTAGGTCCCCTGTGTGTATTTTGCTGGCTCGCAAGCATTCTGGCGCGGGGCTGCGCTCACCCGAAGCGCCCCCGCGCTCTTTCAATGCTTAGCGGTCGACTCTTGGGAAGGATTACCGGTTTTGGAAATCGATAACGGCGCGCTGGAAAACATTCGCGCGGCTCAAAATCCGGATGGTGGATGGCCGTATCACAAAGGCGGCTCGTGGACCGAACCGACGGTCTATGCGCTGCTGGCGCACCAGGCCGCCCGGACAACGGCGCCGGGAAGCGCCGGCGCGCTGGCCTGGCTGGGCGCGGCGCAGCAGAACGACGGCGGATGGACACCGCGTCCCCCGGTGGATCAGAGCACGTGGGTGACGGCCCTGGCCGCCATGTTGCCGCCCGAAACGATCGGCGCGCAAAGGCATGCGCGCGCCGTCGAATGGCTGCTCCATGAGAGCGGGATGGAATCTTCGCCGCTCTTCCGCCTGAGTTCCCTTCTGCGCGATGGCAAGTTGCCCGAAGGCCCGGATGTAAGCGGCTGGCCCTGGTACCCGGGGACCGCGGCTTGGGCCACCCCCACATGCCTCGGAATTCTGGCCTTGAAGAAGTGCTACTGGCGGCGTCCCTCCAGCAGGCTGCGGGAGAGAATCGAGAAAGCCCAGGCATTCCTGCTCTCGCGCCGGTGCGCCGATGGCGGATGGAATCACGGCTCGGCGCGGTCGCTTGGATACAACTCGGATTCTTATCCCGAGACCACCGGGCAAGCCTTACTGGCGCTGGCGGGTACGGATGCGGGAAAGCTGCAGGATAGCTTCCGCCTGGCGCAGCGGTTTTTACGGGAGCAACGGTCCTCGGGCGGAGCCGCCTGGTTACGGCTCGGGTTGCTGGCTCACCAACAAACTCCGGCCGGGGCTCCCCTTTTTAGCATGCCCTGCCGGACGGTGCCCGATACGGCGCTGACGATTATGGCGGCGGCCGCGGAGCAGGGCTACAACGTATTTCTGGAATAGCGGAGAGCTGATTACGGCATGAGACGACGGGACTTCATACTCGGATCCGCCGCGGCGCTGGGCCTCGCCGGCTGCAATCGGACGGCCGCGCCCCCGCGTTCTCCCGCGCTAGTCAAAGTGACGCGCGCGGCCGCCTATTCGCAGGATCTCTACGACACCATGCGCCGTGTGCTGGCCGCGCACAAGCTCAACGTGCGCGGCCGGCGCGTGGTGCTGAAACCCAACCTGGTGGAATTCGAGCCCGAGAGCACCATCAACACCCATCCCATGCTGGTGCATGCCACGCTCGAGGCTTTCCGGGAATTGGGCGCATCGGTGGCCATTGCGGAAGGGCCCGGGCATCGCCGCTGCACCCTCGACCTGGCGGATGCCGCAGGCTATTTCCAGACGATACCGGGCTTTGAAGACCTGTTTACCGACCTGAACCTGGACGAAGTGTCGCGCGTGCGGCTGCCGCATCCGATTTCGCGGCTCAGTTCGCTGTATCTGCCGCGCACCATTCTGGGGAGCGACCTGCTGGTCTCCATGCCCAAGATGAAGACGCACCATTGGGCCGGCGCCACGCTTTCGATGAAGAACCTGTTCGGGATCGTGCCCGGCGGCGTGTATGGATGGCCCAAGAATGTGCTGCACTGGGCCGGTATTCACCAAAGCATCGCGGATCTGCATTCGCTGTTTCCCAATCATTTCGCGATCGTGGACGGCATCGTGGGGATGGACGGCAACGGTCCGATTCAAGGCCGCCCCAAGCCGGTGGGCGTGATCGTATCGGGACAGAATCCGGTAGCGGTGGACGCCACCTGCTGCCGGATCATGCAGATTGAGCCGTCGCGCGTTGCCTACCTCACGCTGGCGGGGGGCTTAGAAGGAATTGCAGAGAAAAACATCCAGCAAATAGGAGAAAAGCCCGATTCCGTGGCCACGCGCTTCGAATTGATAATGGAGATGCGAGAGCTTCGGAGAGAGCGGGCGTGATGTCGAGCCGGAATACGGCACGCACCGTGGCGTGCGGCGCATTAGTTTCGTTGTTGCTGCTGATCCCTTGCTTCTGGCAGCCGCGGATCCAGGCCGGCGATCTTTCGAGCCATGTCTACAACGCGTGGCTGGCGCAGTTGATCGAACGCGGGCAGGCGCCGGGTCTGACGCTGGCGAAGCAGTCCAATAACGTTTTATTCGACCTGATCTTGAGTGGGCTCATGGGCCCCTTCGGCGCGGCGGCCGCACAGCGGATTGCGGTATCGGGCGCGGTGCTGGTGTTCTTCTGGAGCGCGTTCGCATACGTTTGGTCGAGTTCGCGGCGTCAGCCCCGCCGCGCGCCCTGGCAAGTGGCGCCCTGTCTGGCGATGTTGGCGTACGGCTGGGTCTTTCACATGGGCCTGTTCAACTTCTATATCTCCCTGGGACTGTGTTTCGCGGCCCTGGCGCTGGCGCAGAGCGGGAAGCGGTGGGCGTTAGCGGCGGCGTTGCCGCTGGCGCTGGCCTACGTGGCGCATCCGCTGCCGGTCGCGTGGGCGGTAGGCATGCTGGTGTATGGCCGCATCGCGCAGAGCCTGGCGCCGCGGCACAGACCTCGCCTGCTGATCGGCGCGCTGGCCGCGTTGGCGGCGGTGGCGGCCCTTTTGGGAGCTTTGTTCGAAACCCGCCGGGAAGCCGACCAGTTCATGGCGATGACCGGAGTGGATCAGGTCTGGATTTACGAAAGATACTATATAGCCATTTCTGTGGCTATTTTGGCGGTCTGGGTGTTATGCTTCCAGCGCGTGCTTGAAACGCGCGGAGTGGCGCGCACCATGTTGGATGTCCGTTTTCAGTTATTGGCGTTAAGCGCGGCCTCGGTCGTGCTCCTGCCCACGGGTGTCCTGCTGCCCGGATACCATTCGGGCCTGGACTTCGTGTCCGAGCGCATGTCGCTGGCCGGCGGCGTGTTGGTCTGCGCCCTACTGGCATCGGTACGGCTGCCCAGACCGCTGGTGGGGGCTACGGTGGTTATTGCGCCGACGTTCTTCGGGCTGTCCTACACCGATGAGCGCGCGTTGAACGCGGTGGAATCGCAGATGGAGCTGGTAGTGGCGCAACTGCCGCCGGGGCAGCGGGTGGTGAGCGCGCTGGCGGATCCCCAGAGCCGCGTCAATCCGCTGGCGCATTTGCTGGACAGGATTTGCGTGGGCCGGTGTTACAGCTATGCAAACTATGAGCCCTCGACGGCCCAGTTTCGCGTGCGCGCGGATCGGGAGAATCCGATCGTGGTATCGAAGTTCGATGAATCCCTAGGCATCCAGACGGGCGGGTATGTAGTGAAGGCGCGGGATCTGCCGTTGTACGACGTCGACCTGTGCCAGCCGGGCAGTCCACGGATCTGCGTGGCGCCGTTGCCGGCCGGCGCAACGCTCCACAATACAGGCCTGCGAGTAACCCCGACTCTGGGAGGAGGATAAAACACCATGAGTGAAGGAAACGCGGCCGAGTGCATGGTCAGCTACGATGCGCCGGCCCTGAATTTGGAAAGTAAGGGCCGCAAGTTGATGTTGCGGCTGAAGACGGTCCCCTGGGCCCGCGTCCTCGTGGATGCGCTTCTGGTGCTGGGCATCGTGCTGGCTTCCTCGAGCTTCTTGTCCGTGCGATAGCGGCCGCCGGGGGTTTGGCCGGAGAAATGCTCGCCGGTGCGGCGAGGATTTCCGATGTTAGCCATAACATTGCGGCATGCCCTTCAGGCACCACCTCGTCTGAGTCCAAACACCTCACCGGCGGGGCGCAAATCGTCCTGCGGCTCTCGGTTCTCGCATGGCTGGTTCTTCCGGCGTTAGGACAGGCTCCCCAAATCACCTCGGCCGGGGTGGTGAATGCGGCATCCTACGCACAGCCGATCGCGCCCGGATCGATCGTCGCGATCTTCGGCAGCTATCTCGCCCCGGCTCCGGCTGGGGCCGTCCAGACTCCCCTGCCCCCCGAGCTGGGCGGAACGTCGGTCACCGTGGATGGACTTCAGGCACCCCTTTTCTATGTCTCGCCCGGGCAGATCAACTTCCAGGTACCATCTTCCATCACAGTCTCATCCCGGCTCTCCCTAACCGTCGCGGTGGTGGTAACCACGGCCGCCGGCGCCAGCGCGTCCGTACAGGTTCCGGTCGGCCCGACGAGCCAGGCAGTGTTTACGACGGACGGGAGCGGCTGCGGGCAGGCCGTGGCACTCAACATCGCGGCGGACGGCTCCTATTCCGTGAACTCACCGTTGAATAGCGCCGCCCCGAGAGACTACATCGCGCTCTTCGGCAGTGGATTAGGCATCGCGAGCGGGCAGCCTCCCGATGGTACCCCGCCAAGCGGCGCGGCGATGGTGCCCGGCGGGGGCGGCGGAGTGATCGACGGCGAGCCCTGGGTGGCGCAATACGCGGGCCTGGCGCCCGGTTTAGTGGGGGTCGATCAGATTAACTTCCAGATCCCGCAGGATACGCGGAACGGCTGCGCCGTGCCGGTGGCTATCGATGGCAACAGCCTGATCAGCCCGACGGTTACCCTTAGCGTCAATTCCACCCGCGGGCAGTGTGTGGACCCATTGACGCAGTCCTACGGCAATATCTCGCTGACCCGGACCCTGGCGACCGGTACCGGCCAGGACGGGGAAACGGACACGTTCTCAGCAGTCTTTTTATCGGGGCGCGGAATTGCCGGCCAGCACGATTGAACTGCAGGGTCCGGCCGGAGCCGTGGTGATACAGCCAACCTCTATCCCGGGCGGTTCGGCGGTTTATTCGCAATCGCTGCCCGGCGGCTTCATCGCGGCGGGCGCTTATCACATCGCGGACGGCGGCAGCGCGGCTGTGGGAGCGTTTGCCGGCCAGTTTACCGTCTCTCCGATTCAGATCCAGACAGATCTCTCCCCGGGCACGGTTCTCGATACCACGCAGCCCTCACTCTGACCTGGACGGGTGGTACGGCGGGTGACCAGGTTACTGTGAAGCTGGTGAATGGGACGAGTTCGGCGGGCTCCTACGACTATGCATACGCCGACGCATCCGTTGGATCGTTGACCTTCGATCCGATCTGCATCGGCACTCCCGTGCAGGCGGGCGGAAGCGGCGTCTACTGCGGTTTCTCGCTGCCGGGCATCAATGAAGTGATCGTGGAGGTATCGCCCGGCCCGAACGATGTGACTTCTCTCGCCGCGGCGGGAATTACGGAAGGAATCCAGATCTCCTGGACTTATCGGTATATCTTCGGCTCGATCAATCCCGGGCCGTAAGCGCGACCAGGGAGCCGGACCGGCCGGGTGCGGCGACCGAGGCATCCGCCGGTTTTCGGAGCACGGATTGAATCAGCTCATAGATCGCCACACCGCCAAATACCGCGCCGAACGAGAGCAGCGGGGTATAGAGTGCGCCCCAGTAGAGGTTCACGAAGTGGCCGACTACAGAGAAGGCGGCGAGATAGAGACCGACGGTCAATGCCACGCGCCGCCCGATCGGTTGGGTCCATCCGGCTAAGCCGAGTACGGAGACGGGAAGATAAACGGCAGTGACCCACGGCGGCAGGATCATCAACCAGCCCACACAACTGGCGCGCAGCAGGAAGGCGACTCCGCCAAACTGCATCCATCCGGCGGGATTCGCCAGATCGGCGGATGTCAGCAGTGAGCCGACCTTCAGGACGTGCGCCGCGAAATAGACGAAGTAGGCCGCGATCCCGATGGTTAGAGCCATTACCTCCGGGCGCTTCTTATCCCTCCAGGCGAGCCACAAGCAGACCAGCACGTAGGGCAAGGCCAACTCGCGAAAGAAGAGCGCCAGCAGAGCGAAACCGATGCCCGCCTTGCGCAGGCCCATGGCATAAGCGCCCACCGAAACGGCGATCAATACGCCCGCCCAGACCTCCGCGAAGAAGACTCCTTCCGCGCTGAAACACATCAACAGCGGGCCAAACATCAGCAACGCCTGAACGGCAGCCAGGACCGCGAATTCCGCCTGGGTCATGATGGCGAACGACAGCAACAGAGCCAGTACGCCCAGGGCCGCGAGGATGACGCGCGACCAGATCAAATCGGGCAGGAGCGCCACCAGCGTCAGATGCAGCGGCGTGCGCCAGTTCAGGACCGAACGAGTGGGCCGGCGCGCGGAGCGTAGCACGCCGCCCAAAGCGCTGTAGTAATTCTCGCCGTTGTGGACGCGCTGGACCGTGTGCTTGTAAAGCGCCAGGTCGGCCGTATCGGCTTTCGTGGCATCGTAAGATTGCGGGATGAGGGTTTGCCTGGGCGCAATCGCGAGGGTACACGCTACGGAGGCGCCCAAGCAAACGAGGACTAGCGCCGACTGCTTCCGGGTGAGCGCGGCGAAGCGGGTTAAACCGTTTCCCATTTCTCCAGCCTTTTAGGCGACTCGGCGGCAAAGCGGTGCTTCCACAGCAGCCGCAGCGTAGCCTTGATGGTCTTCATGGCCGGCAGTTTGCTCGGACCCTTCTTCAGGTCGTAACGCAAGACCAAGGGAACCTCTCCGAACATCACGGGCAGCTTGCGCATCTTGAGCAGAATGTCGATGGTACACTGGAATCCGGTCTGATCGACAAAGCGCGGCCCATACACCTGGTAGGCGAGCTGCAGGGCTTCGCCGGAGAAGGCACGGTAACCGCTGGTGTAATCGCGCACGCCCGGCGTGGGAAAGAGAGTCTTAGCGATCGCCGCAGCCACGTAGCTCAGCAGACACCGGCGCAGGGAGAGTCCGCGGAGGCGCGCAGTCGGCTGGTATCGCGAAGCGATGACCACGTCGTAGCCTTCGCGCACGGCGCGGAACATGCGCGGAATCAGGCCCGGCGGGTGCGACTCGTCGGCATCCATTGTCACGACCACATCGCCGGCATTCGCCATTCTCGCCGCGGCCGCCAGCCCGTCGGCCAACGAACGCCCCAGCCCTTGATTTACGGTGTGGCGGAGCAGCGTAAGAGGCAGCGCATCGCGAAAGGCTTCGGCAATCTCCCAGGTGCGATCGGAACTGCCGTCGTCCACCACGATCACTTCGAAGGGAAGCGCGGTTTCACGGGACTGTCCCAGAATCTTGCGGAGCAGGCCGCCCAGGTTCTGCTCCTCGTTGTAAGCGGCCAGGACGACGATGATGCGCGAAACCCCGGTGAACAGGGGCTCGGCAGGCGCGAGTAGGTCCGGAGTCTCCAGTAACACAGATACACTGTACACCTACCCTGCGGCCCGGCATAAGTTACCCTTTGTTAGCGGCAACCAGCGGCTATAGGCGGGCAGGCGGCCTCACAATCCGAACACAAATGGCTTACCTCGCGCACTACAAGCGAACCACCCCATTAACGAAGGAGAGTATGCGTAGGACCGCCGCACCCGGATAATAGTGCTGTGTGGCATTTAACCTGCGTGATCGGGGCCTGCGTGTGTCTGTGGATCGGCTTCAGCCTGGTCGAATGCGGGGGCGACTTTAGCCAGTTCAATTCGGCATCGCAACTGGCCGGGTCCGGCCATATTTACGACTTTAACAGCATCCGGGAACTGGAATTGCGCAATGGCACGAATCCTGTTCCGTTTGGCAGGCTGCCGGTATATGGCGTGCTCATGAAGCCGTTGACACTCCTGCCTTATAGCTACGCTCGTTGGGCCTGGCTGCTAGTGAACTTAGCGGCCCTCGTTGGATTTGCGGCGCTGTGGCCAGTGCGCAGCCGGCGAGATGCCATCATGATGCTGTGCTGGTCGTGCCCGGCGGCTATTCTGTTGTCGACGGGCCAGGACACCGGGCTCTTTTTGTTTCTTGTGACGGTAGGGCTGCGGCTGCTGCAGTCTAACCGCGACTTCGCGGCGGGACTGGTCTTCTCCCTGTGCGCCGCCAAATTTCATCTTGCGCTGGGGATTCCCATCTTCCTGCTGGCGCGGAGGAGATGGGGAGCGCTGGGTGGCGGTCTGGCGGGCGCAGCGGTCCAGTTGGCGATCTCTTTTGCCGCGGAAGGGCGCGATTGGCCGGTGCGATTGTGGCACCTTTCAGCGACAGCCGATTTCAGCCCGGCGACTTCGAAGATGCCGAATCTATTGGGTCTCACGCACGGGCTGCCATATGGCGGTGTGGTAGAGGCCGGGCTGGCCTTGCTGGCGCTGACCGCGGTTTGGATCATCGCACGGCGGTCGGCGCTGACGATCGGCGCGACCGCGGCGGTGACGGCGGGATTGCTGGTGAGCCATCATGCGTATGTATACGACGCCGTGCTGGTGCTGCCGGCGGTGGCCATGGCGCTGCGACTGAAGGCTTCCCAGGCGCTGCGGTATGCGGCGCTGGCGCTGTGCGTGCCAATTCCGTACCTGCTGCTGATGAAGGAGCACGGAGTGTGGATGGCGGCGCAGATCGGCATTAATGGCTTCGGTCTGATGCTGCTCGGGCTGCTGGCGCTGCACGGCCTGCGCCCCCGGCTGCTAGACTCCAAACACAAACGGCTTGCCATGTTCCAGCCGCAGGTATCTGACAGCGGGCGCGCGTAGGGTGAGAGAAGCGCGGAACTGGCCGGGATCAACCGAGTTATCCGGGAACATATCGTAGTGGCACGGGATGGCGGCTTTGGGCTGGATCTGGGCGGCCAATTGCGCGGCCTCGTAGTGGGAGAGATTGTTGAATCCGCCGTTGATGCAGGTGATCATCAAGTCCGGGTGATGTTTGCCGGCCGAGGCGAGCAATTCGGTGTAGTCCGTGTCGCCGGTCATATAAACGCTCGGACCCTTGCCGAACTGGAAGACGAAACCCATGTGATTCAGATCGGTGGCGTCGGTGGGCAGGGCGAAGGTGCCGTGAATCACGACGTCGCGGAACTCCAACTCGCAGGAGGGCCAGGCCGGCACGATCCGCCCGCTTTCCACGCCTTGGGCCTGAAACACCTCGCAGCTCGGATGGGGACCGATGAATTGGGTGGTGTCTTTGTGGCGCAGGCGCGCGATGGTGAGCGGGTCGGTATGATCCTGGTGGTTGTGCGTGCAGGCGAAGAGATCGACATTCAACTCTTCGGGCGGCAGCAGGACGGGCACCTGGCGGTCGAGGTTGATGCCGGAATCGCCGTAAGCATCGTGGCAGGAATTGGTGAGATACAGGTCGGTCGAGAGCAACGTGCCTTCGGCGGTTTTGAAGATGAATCCGTTCTGGCCGAGCCACCAGATGGCCACCGTGTTACGCGAAACGGGGAAGGCGCGGATCTCCTGCATGAGGCCCATGAGGCTCATTGTGTCAAGCCGCGGGGACGCTTGCAAACGGGCAAAAGTTGAGCCAAATTGAGAGCATGCCGATACCGGTGGATTTCCTGCGCGCCCTGTTGGGGCTGTTTTGCCTCTTCTTCGCGCATTTTTTGGGGCGCTCGATGGTGCGCGTGCGGCGCGGCCAGAATCCGCGCAGTCTTTATGGCTGGCTCATCCGGCTGGCGATTGCGGCGGGCGTCCTGTTGTGGCACCGCGGAGTGGACGGGGTGGCGATCGGGGCGCTGACCCTGTCGGCGGCGTCGCTGGTGGTGGGCGCCTGGGACGAGCAACGGCCCAAGAAGCAGGATGAAGACTTGACCAGGGAGATCTTTGGCGAGCCGGATCGTTAACTCATCGTCGTTCGTCATTATTCGTCGCTATTCGTCGCTGTTTTTCATTGTTCATCGTCGTTTGGGGACGCCTGGCGGATGACGGGGCTGGGCGGAGTGGGGGAGGATTGGGGAAATGCACCTTTTTTTGGGTTCACTTCTTAATTCATTGAATTCGAAGGGGTTGAGGGCGGATTTGGGGGTTCGGG
>JBEKIM010000155.1:0-14026 GCA_050011755.1 Bryobacteraceae bacterium
TGTAGCGGTAGGCTATGACGATGCCACGCAGCAGTTCATTGTCCGGAACTCGTGGGGCGACGCCTGGGGACTGAAAGGTTACTGCATGATGCCTTATGGTTACCTGACGGACGCGAATCTCGCGGATGATTTCTGGACCATCCAGACCACAACTTAACGTCCCGAGGCAGGCCGGACGCGGATGCGCAGCTTAAATTTTCGCGCGGGCGGCTTGGCGGTTTCCCAAGCGCGGCGATAGTGCAGTTCCAGTTCGACCGTTCCCGGCCTGAGCGCCTCGAAGCAGAAGCGCCGGACACCCGGCTTGCCAGGGGTGCCGGCCGTGCCTTCGGCGGCCGGTCTTCCTTCATGCAGGATCGTCTCAAAATTGTGCGCGGCTTCGGGTGGGATAATCCAATGGTACCCGGTCGACGCATTCTCAGACAAGCTGATTACCAGCGTTTCACCAATATGGATCCCCACTTGACGCCCGTTGAAGGTCTCATCCGCCTGCACCATTTTGGGTTGCTGCGAATACGTTAACGGAATCCACAACGATCCGATCACGAGCACGGCAGCTATTTTCACTATCCCACAGTTTATCGACATGGCTTAAGAATTGCATCGAGCCCGCACGTTTTTCCCGCACACTCCGCGACTTGGACGGAATCGCACAACTGTGGGGCAGGCTCGCAGTCTGCGGCGGCCTCGTAGACCGCCTGCCTCGAAGCTCAGGCCCCCAATGCACAGGCTGGAGCCTATGTCGCCAAGTGTTCACAGGATTGTGAACACGGCACGCACGAGTGCGTGCGCCACGAGGGCGTCCTGCATAAAAGTGTGGACTTTTACGACAAACAGGTCTTATAATATGACTTAAGCGTCTACCATCCGCAATCCGAGGAAGAGGGGGAGTTTTGACCAGTTCATCCAGCACTACCCGGCCGAAGGTTACCATCGACGGCAACGAAGCCGCGGCTTACGTCGCCCACCAGATCAACGAAGTAATCGCCATCTATCCCATTACGCCCTCGTCGCCCATGGGCGAATGGGCGGACCAGTGGTCCGCCGAGCTGAAGCCCAACATCTGGGGCACCGTACCGTCGGTGGTCGAGATGCAGAGCGAAGGCGGGGCCGCCGGTGCGCTTCACGGCGCGCTGCAAACCGGCTCGCTCACCACCACCTTCACGGCCTCGCAGGGTCTTCTGCTCATGATCCCCAACATGTTCAAGATCGCGGGCGAGCTTACCGCCACGGTCTTCCACATCGCTGCACGCACGCTCGCGTCGCAGGCGCTCTCCATCTTCGGCGACCATAGCGACGTGATGGCCGCCCGCGCCACGGGTTTCGGCATGCTGGCCTCCAACTCCGTGCAGGAAGTGATGGATTGCGCGCTTATCGCGCAGGCCGCTTCGCTCGAATCGCGCGTGCCGTTCCTGCACTTCTTCGACGGCTTCCGTACCTCGCACGAGGTCGCCAAGGTCGAACAGCTTACGCCCGACGATATGCGCGCCATGATCGAAGAAGACCTGGTGCGCGCGCACCGGTCCCGCGCCCTCTCGCCGGATCATCCGGTGATCCGCGGCACGGCGCAGAATCCGGATGTGTACTTCCAGGCGCGCGAAGCATCCAATCCTTTCTATACCGCCTGCCCTGCCATCGTGCAAAAGGCCATGGACAAGTTCGCGCAGGTGGTGGGGCGGCAATATCATCTGTTCGACTACTTCGGCGCGCCGGACGCGGATCGCGTGATCGTCGCCATGGGCTCGGGCGCGGAAGTGGCCGAGGAAGCCATCGCCCACCTGAACGCCGCCGGCGAGAAAGTCGGCATTGTAAAGGTACGGCTCTATCGTCCGTTCTCTATCGAGCACTTCATCGCGGCCCTGCCGGCATCGGTGAAAACCATTGCGGTCCTCGATCGTACCAAGGAACCCGGCAGCTCCGGCGAGCCGTTGTATCTCGACATAGTCAACGCCCTGAGTGAGGCGATGGTCACCGGCAAGCGCGTGATCGGCGGGCGCTACGGCCTTTCCTCCAAGGAATTCACGCCCGCCATGGTGAAGGGGATCTTCGATGAAATGTCGAAGCCCAAGCCGAAGAATCATTTCACCATCGGCATCCTGGACGACGTCGGCCACACCAGCCTGGATTACGATCCCGCATTTTCGAGCGAGGTGCCGGGCACCGTGCGCGCGCTGTTCTACGGCCTGGGCGCGGACGGCACCGTCGGCGCGAACAAGAATTCCATCAAGATCATCGGCGAGGAGACCGGCAATTACGCGCAAGGATACTTCGTGTACGATTCGAAGAAATCCGGCGCCATCACGGTTTCGCACTTGCGTTTCGGACCGCAACCGCTGCATTCGAGCTACTTGATCACGAACGCGAATTTCGTGGCCTGCCACCAGTTTTCGTTTCTGGAACGCCTGGATATGCTGAAGTGGGCGGAACCCGGCGCCACCTTCCTGCTGAACAGCCCGTTCGGCCCGGACGAAGTGTGGGATCGGTTACCGCTCACCGTGCAGCGGCAGATCATCGCCAAGAAGCTGCGGTTCTACGTGATCGACGGCTACGAAGTGGCGAAAAAGACGGGCATGGGCGGGCGCGTGAATACCATCATGCAGACCTGCTTCTTCGCCATCAGCGGCGTGCTGCCGCGCGGCGAAGCGATCGACGCCATCAAGCATGCCATCGAGAAAACCTACGGCAAGCGCGGCGAAGCGGTGGTGCAGAAGAATTTCGCCGCGGTGGACGCGGCGCTCAGCCACCTGAGTGAAGTGAAGGTTCCGGCGGCAGCTACCGCCGGCTTCGACATGCGCCCGCCGGTTCCGGCCGGCGCACCCGATTTCGTGCAGAAATTCACCGCGCGCATCATCGCCGGCGAAGGCGACGATCTGCCGGTCAGCGCCATGCCGCTCGACGGCACCTTCCCCACCGGCACCACGCAGTGGGAAAAGCGCAACATCGCGCTGGAGATTCCGGTATGGGATGAAGAGCTTTGCATCCAGTGCGGCAAGTGCGTGCTGGTTTGCCCGCATGCCGTGATCCGCGCCAAAGTCTTCGAGCCGGCCCAGGCCGCGGGCGCGCCGCCCACCTATAAGGCCGTCCCGGCGCGCTGGAAAGATTTCAAGAGCATGCAGTACACGCTGCAGGTGGCGCCGGAGGATTGCACCGGCTGCGGGCTCTGCGTGGCGGTGTGCCCGGCCAAGAGCAAGAGCGAAGTGAAGCACAAGGCCATCAACATGGCGCCGCAAGCTCCGCTGCGCGAGCCGGAAGCCGCGAATTGGGATTTCTTCCTGAAGATTCCCGAGATCGACCGCCGCTTGCTCAGCCAGGGCCTGGTCAAGGACAACCAGTTGCTGCAGCCGCTGTTCGAGTTCTCCGGAGCCTGCGCCGGATGCGGCGAAACACCTTATATCAAGCTGATGAGCCAGCTCTTCGGCGACCGGACCATTATCGGCAACGCCACCGGCTGTTCCTCTATCTACGGCGGCAACCTGCCCACCACGCCTTATACGGTAAACAAAGAAGGTCTCGGACCGGCCTGGTCCAATTCATTGTTTGAAGACAACGCGGAGTTCGGGCTGGGCATGCGGCTGGCGATCGACAAGCAGAAGGAATACGCAGGGGAACTGGTGGCGCGCTTTGGCAACGTCATCGGCGACGAATTCGCGCAGACGCTGCTGGACGCCGACCAATCCACCGAGGCAGGGATCTTCGAGCAACGCGCGCGGGTGAAGATTCTGAAGCAAAAACTGGCAGGAGTGAACACGCGCGAAGCCCGCGACCTGCTCAGCCTGGCCGATGCGCTGGTATCGAAGAGCGTATGGATCCTGGGCGGCGACGGTTGGGCTTACGACATCGGCTACGGCGGCCTCGATCACGTGCTGGCATCCAACCGCAACGTGAATATCCTGGTGCTGGATACCGAGGTCTACTCCAATACTGGCGGCCAGATGTCCAAATCCACGCCGCGCGGCGCGGTGGCCAAGTTCGCGGCGGGCGGCAAGCCGGGCGCCAAGAAAGACCTGGCCATGATGGCCATGAATTACGGCACCGCTTACGTGGCGAAGGTGGCCATGGGCGGCAACGACAGCCATACCATCAAGGCGTTCATCGAAGCCGAGTCCTATGACGGCCCGTCGATCATCATCGCCTATAGCCATTGCATCGCGCACGGCTACGACATGGTCCACGGACTGGATCAGCAGAAAGCCGCGGTGCAGTCCGGCTACTGGCCGCTGTTCCGCTACGATCCGCGCCTTTCGGCCGAGGGCAAGAATCCCTTCCAACTCGATTCCCGGCCGCCCAGCATCAAGTTGAAGGATTACGCTTACAACGAGACCCGCTATACCATGCTGGCGAAGAGCAATCCGGACGAGGCGCATCACCTGCTCGAACTGGCGCAGAAGGATGTGCTGGACCGCTGGAAGATCTACGAAAACATGGTGAACATGCCTACAAATGGCACAGCCGCAAAGGAGGCAAAGTAATGATCGACCTTTCGAAGACCATCGACCTGACCACCACGTACCTGGGATTGAAGCTGCGGAATCCGCTGGTGGCTTCGTCTTCGCCCATGTGCGAAGAAGTGGGCAACATCCGGCGCATGGAAGACGCGGGCGCGGCGGCCGTGATCCTGCCTTCTCTGTTTGAAGAGCAGATCGCGCTCGAGAGCAATGAACTCGACCGCTTCATCTCGGCCGGCGAGAACGTCGGCGCGGAAGGCATCAGCCACTTCCCGGAGATGCTCAGCTACAATCGCGGGCCCGAGGGCTATCTGAAGCACATTCGCAAAACGAAAGAAGCGGTACACATTCCGGTGATCGCCAGCCTGAACGGCACCTCCGTGGGCGGCTGGCTGAAGTATGCGAGATTGATGGAACAGGCCGGCGCCGACGCGCTGGAGTTGAACATTTACTACATCCCGGTGGATCCCGAAGTCTCGGGCGAGTCTGTGGAGCGGAAATACTGCGACCTGGTGCGCGAAGTGAAAGCCGCGGTGCATATCCCCGTTTCCGTGAAGCTGGGCCCGTATTTCAGCTCGCTGGTGAATATGGCCAAGCGCCTGGAATCCGCGGGCGCCGACGGGCTGGTGCTCTTCAACCGCTTCTACCAGCCCGACTTCGATCTGGAAGCCCTGGAAGTGGTGCCCAACCTGATCCTCAGCAACCAGCATGACTTGTTGCTGCGGCTGCACTGGATCGCGGTGCTTTATGGCAACGTGAAGCCGGACCTGGCGCTGACCGGCGGCGTCCACTCGGCCACCGACGTGGTGAAAGCCATGATGGCGGGCGCCAAAGTGGCCATGATGACCTCCGCGCTGCTGAAGAAGGGCATCAACCATCTGGACACCATGCTGACCGAACTGCTGATCTGGCTGGGCGATCATGAGTACGACTCGATCCGCCAGATGCAGGGCAGCATGAGCCGCAACGCCGTGCCGCAACCGCAGGCGTTTGAGCGCGCCAATTACATGAAGGTGCTCAGCTCTTACGCCATGCAGTAACTGGATTTGGTTCCACTGGTCCCGCACTGGCGAAGACCTGCAGTAAGGGGTTGCCCGCCCCATGCCTGGCGTTAATTTTGCGGTTCACGAAACAGGACGGGCTATCCGGCGTCATGCACGCTTGCCGAAAGGTCACTAGACTTCCATCAGCGTGCCGGAGGTGTCCGCCGCCCGCGGCGTGGGGCTGATCAGCTCCTGCACATGTGCCACGGCATCCGCGAGGCTGGTGGACAGGCGATCGGGTTGAGTGCGCTCAAAACGGGTCATGGCCTTATTCGTATCGCCGCCAAAACCCCAGACGCAAACCACCAGTTTGAGTTTTGGAAACCGTTCCCGGATCTGCCTGCACATGGCGCGCGCCGGCGCGAACGCATAAGGCGGCAGCGCCGATATGCAGACTACGTCGCTATGGCCGGCTTCGATCAACGCCAGAACTTCATTCAGCGACGATCCCACTACCGGAAAGGACAACGTTGCGAATCCCTTTTGCTCCAGGATCTGCGACAGCATAGCCGCCGTGATCTCGTCAGCCCGATCGTACGCCGGCAGGCAGACGACCCTGCCCTTTGGCTCCGCGATCCCGGATGGGGAGTCCGGCAGCGGATGCTCGGAGAATTCAGCGATCATCTCGTTAACACTGAGAAAGAGAAACTCTTCCCTGGCGGCGTCGATTGCGCCTTTATGGCGGTCCTGCTCAGCCATCGTCAGGGCCGGGATAAGCACTACGTCGTACAACTCCACGAGGGGCCTTCCCTTAAGAAACTGATCCACCACACTGCGCGCTTCCGTTTGGTCCATGGCCAGTAATCGCTGGTAAATCTGGGCTTCCGCCGCGAGTACCGGCTCATCTCCAAGCAGGATATGAAGGAAAGAGAGATGCGGGACATAGCGTCCCAGGACCACCACGCAAACCGTCAGCGGCGTAGACAGGATCAGGCCCGCCGGTCCCCACAGAACAGCCCAAAATACCGCGGCAACCAGCAGTGCCAGAGAAGAGATTCCCACATGGGCGCCATACAGCCAGGGTTCCACAACGTTGCCGGTAATCAGCTCCAGTCCGGCAACCAGAAGGAAAACGAGCAGGGGTCTGTGCCATCCATCAAAAGCCGCCAACGAGAGGACGATCGGCAGGGTCGCGCCAACCAGCGTCCCCACGTACGGCACAATGCGCAGAATGCCCGCGACCGCTCCCCAAAGCGCCGCATACGGCACGCCGATCAAAAAAAGGCCCAGACCGAACAGGGTGCCAAAGCTCGCATTCACCAGGAACTGCATCAGCAGGTAGCGGCTGACACGGCCGGACGCATCGTCCAGCGCTTGCGTCATGAGATTCAACTGACCCAGCCCGGCCAGACGCAGAACGCGGTTTCTCAGGTCTTCTCTCTTCAGCAGCATGAAGACTGTAAAGATAAGGACCATCCCGGCCCGCCCCAAAGAGGCGACCGCGGGCGTGCCTAAATTGCGAAGCTGCGTCCATCCGTTTTCCGCGGGTTGCACCACTCGAACGGGAACGGGTGACGCGGGAGCAGGCGGCATACTCGGCCGCTTTTGATCGTGACCGTGCGACGGCGGCGCCTGAACCGGCGTTCCCACATTGGTCAGTTCCTGCACGACTTCCTGCACGCTCTTGGCAGCCCGGCCGAACTGGCCGGTTGAAGGGACGTTAAAGGCTTCAATCTTGGCATGGATGTTCTGGCGGTATAGAGGCAACTCGTTGGCAACGTCGACGAATTGGTTGGCGATGAGCCACCCAATACCGCCAGCCACCGCGATCGAAAGGAGTACGGTCGCAAATACGGACATGACCCGGCCGATGCGCAGCCTTTCGAGCAGCGCTACCGCCGGGGTCAATAGAAATGTGAGCGTGAGAGCAAATGCCAGGGGGATCAGTATCTCGCGCGCAAAATAAAGCGCCGCGATGGTTCCGAACAGGACAACGGCCGCCTCACCGCCGACTATAGGCCGTGTAGCGGGCAATGCTGGGGACGCGCCGGGCTTCATGGGTCCACGTTGTCCTATTCCATCGCGCCCAGTACTTGATCGAGGGGAATTGTCGCAAACGTTGTGGCATAGTCGGACATCCCGTAGGGAATCACCAGTTGCCCGCCATGCACGAGGCTGCCGCACGAATAAACGACATTAGGCACGTAGCCGTCGCGCTCGTTTGCGTTCGGTTTGATGAGGGGCTCAGGCAGGCGGCCGATGACCTTTGTGGGGTCGTCCCGGTCGAGCAGAAAAGCCCCAATGCAGTACTTACGCATGGGACCTACACCGTGGCTGATCACCAGCCAGCCGGCATCGGTTTCGATCGGCGAGCCGCAATTCCCCAATTGAATGAATTCCCAGGAGAACCGGGGCTCCAGGATGAGCTGCATAGTATGCCAGAAATGCAGGTGATCGGAGAACATGACGTATATGTTCTCCGCGTCCTGGCGGCCCAGCATCGCATAGCGCCCCTTGATCTTGCGGGGAAAGAGCGCCATTCCTTTGTTCTCCACCGCGGGGCCGTTCAAGGTGATGAATTTGAAGCGGAGAAAATCGGACGTCTCGAGAAACTGGGGCAGGATCATTCTTCCGTCGTACGCGGTATAAGTCGCATAATACTTTGGCGTGCCATCTTCGTTGTGGAAGAGCACAAAACGGGCATCCTCGATCCCGTTGCTCTGCGAAGGCGTGACGGGGAATAAGACCCGCTCGGACAAACCCGACTCGGGCGCAAACTGTACTTCATAGTTGGAACTGGCGAGCATCAGTGTTTCCCGGGTTATGGCCTTGGTTGTCTCCCGCTCGTGGTCCGGCAGTTGGTTAGAAGTGCGGCTGATGCCGGCACGCAATTCTTCCATCGTGAACGCGTCGGGTAAGTTACGGAGAACTTCCCGATTGAAATCGCCCATGAGATGGAGTTCCAGCAGCTTTCGTTCGAAGAGAGGTTTGTCGAACGTCGAGTTGGGCACTTGTGTCGGCTCGAGGCTATAGCGCGAGGGCACGTCCATGGTGACCTTGTTGTCGCCATTCAACAGCCCGCTGCGAAATGCGATCGAGGACACGTGACCCTCGGCCGTGGCGCGCAAACTCAGGATGAAACGCAATGAGCCGGGCGGCACATTCGACTGATCCGGGTGTGGAACCATGGACGGATTGAACAATGCCGCGGCTTCGAGAGAGTATTCGTGGGTGAAATATCCCCCCAGCAACAACTTGCGGTCTTCCGAAAGTCTCTGGCCATTGAGCAGGTAAGGACTGACTTCGTTGAAGCGCCGGCGGAGGAAATCGTCGATCTTCAGTTGGCGATCGCCGAATTCGGCGCGGACCCCCTCCAAAAGGGTATGGACTTCCGGTTCGGGCAGAGCCATAACCCGGGCGGTAATCTTAATTGAGCGCTGGTCGCTCATCAAGCGAAAAGGCCTCGCCAGCACATGTGTCGGGTCTGGGTCCAGAGTGACGGTACTGCGCGTTACGTCGATTTCTTTCATTGCGTCATCGAGGCGGTCAGAGCGATTCGCGGAGGCGTGGCTGCGGCATTTTGGGTCAGCCGCATTTCCGCCAGGGACAGGAGGAAAGCGAGTGTGGATTCGGCTCCCTGGTTTTCGTTACCCCGGTCCTGGTGCAATCCATCGCGGCAGCCGCCGGTCTGGCGCACGTAGAGTTCGAGTCCGAGGTCGTTTCCGCCCAGGAACCAGTCGAAGGCGCGTTGCGCCTGTGCGTGCCACCATGGGTCGGCCGTGGCGCGGTAAGCTTCCAGGCAAGCGGAAACCGTGGCCTGCGCCTCGATGGGCTGCTGGTCGAATTCCGCGCGCGCGCCGTTGCGCCGATAGAATCCGTTGCTGCCGATAGGCCGTAGTTGGCCATGCTGCGAGGTCTGCACGCCCACCAGCCAGCGCAAAGCCGATAGGCCTCGTTCGTACACCTTCGCTTGTCCGGTGGCGCGGCCGCTCACGATCAGGGCGTGCGCCAGTTTGGCGTTGTCATAGGTCAATCCCTGTTCAAACCAGGTCCAGCCGGGCTCGGCGACCTGGTCGAAGACCGCGACGAGACGCTGCGTCAGCTCCTTGCCCACACGCTTGGCCTGGCGATCGCCTTTCACCTGGCGCAGATACTCGTGAATGCCAATCAGGCTGAATGCCCAGGCACGCGGCGAAGTGAAACCCGTTACGGCGGGTAGCGCCTGCGTGAAGAGTTGTGCGGACACCTCCCGCGAAACCGGCTGTTGGGAACGTCCTACCAGAGTCCCCAGGGCCCAGATCGCCCGGCCATGAGAATCCTCTGATCCCTGTACGTCCAGCCAGCGGCGGTCGGCACTCATGAAATTGTGGAAGCGGGTGGTTCCCGGATCGAAGGCATGACTCAGAAATGCGGCGTAAGTTGTGGTGAGCGGCCGCACACGCTGCGGGGCTTCTTCCAATTGGCCGAGCAGCACGGCCAGGATCAGCGCGCGGGCATTGTCGTCCGTGCAGTAGCCTTCGGCAAGATTCGGCAAAGCGAAGCGGGCATGCTGGAAAATACCATTGGAATCGGTCATCCGGTAGAGATGGTCCAGATTGAATTCCAACAATTCCTGCGGCCGATGGCCGGATCCGTTCGCGCGAACGCGTTCGCGAGGCGCCGGCGGCCCCTGCTGTCTCGCCAGTTCGAAAGAGCGCATGTACACGCCGGCAGTGTGGCTCCAGACCATGGTGCGGCCTAACTTGTAGGCGACGTCGCTCATGGTCTGCCGGCGCGTTCCATCGCGTAACAGGCCCAGCGCTTCCCGCGCAATCGAGAGAGGGTCTGCGAACGGCACCAGGACTCCGCGCTGGTCCTTCAACAATTCGGAGGCGTGCCAATATGGCGTCGAGATCACGGCTTTGCCCGCGCCGAACGCATACGCCAATGTTCCCGACGTACTCTGGGCTTCGTCCAGATAAGGAGTAATGTAAAGATCGGCTGCGCCGATGAACTCGGTGAGCTCTTTCAATTCGACAAAACGGTTGTGGAAGATAACGTGGTCCTCGATTTTGTTTTTCCTGGCGATGGCTTCAAGGCCCGTGCGGTATGCTTCGCCTCGCGTGCGCAACTCGTGGGGGTGCGTGGCGCCCAGAACGATATAGACGACATCGGGAAACTCCGCCACGATATCCGGCAGAGCATTCAGTACATGTTCGATCCCTTTGTTCGGCGACAGCAATCCGAACGTCAGTAAAACCTTCTTCCCGGCCACGCCAAACTGATCTTTGTAATGATCCGATGCGACAAAAGGCACGTCCGGAATCCCGTGCGGGATCACATCGATCTGGCCCGATGGCGCGTGGTAGATCTCCTGCAAAATCGCCCGTCCCCGTTCCGTCATGACCACCAGGCGGGCCGAGCGCGCGATCAATTCCTGCGTGACGCGGCGCTGATCGGCGTTCGGCTCGCGGAGAACCGTGTGGAGTGTGGTCACCACCGGCGCTTCCAATTCGCGCAGTAACGCCAAGACGTGGCTGCCGGCCGGCCCGCCGAAGATCCCGAACTCGTGCTGGACCGAAACCACATCCACTTCGCTGCCGTTGAGGAAGCCGGCGGCGCGCCGGTAGGACTCCAGGTCCTGCTCCTCAATCTCATAGCGGACGGTGTCCGGATACCGGTAGCACCCGTCGACGTCGTTGACCGGGACGGCGAAGCAATGGCTTTGTGGATGCCGCACCGCCACCGCTTCCAGCAAGTCGGATGTAAACGTGGCGATGCCGCATTTGCGTGGCGGGTAATCGCCGAGGAACGCGATGGTTCGCGCGGCAGAGTTCAATTTCAAAACCGGTTTAGGCCGCATTCAGAAGGGTCCCGCTTTCTTCCCCTCGCTCCTGGCGGTCCCGATCCGCCGCCTCCTGGCATCGGATACAGCGCGACGCCCAGGGCACTGCCGTGAGGCGTTTGGATCCGATCTCCGATTCACAGTCGATGCAGGTTCCGAAGCTGCCGTCGCGAATCCTCTGTAATCCCGCTTTTACGTGACGCAGCAGCATGGAATCGCGATCCACATTTCGAATTGCCAAGTCCCGTTCCGTGGCATACTGGATCTCGTCCATTTGATCCGCGCTCTTCTCAATGGCGATGCCGTCCCGGTTCCGCAGTAACCTGGCCAACTCGGCCTCCTTGCCCAGGAGGATCTCTTGAAACACATCGATAGTCGTCGTCATAGACATTCCCTTCGCCCTCAGGTGCCGCCGTCCTAACTTTCTTGCACGGGACGGTCCATCGCGCAGCCGCCCCCGGGAGGGAACCCCCGCCAGAACTGCCGACCCCCAACCTTGCAGCCCCCAAAGGTGCTCACTACATGCACTCGGCCTGAGAGCTAAATGCAAAGGCTGCACGTGAGGATGCGGAATCTGCCGAACCGCCCGAATTGGCGAAACCTGCATGCCCGCCTTTTGGCACGGTGCGAAGGACGGTTCCATACGTGCAGCGGCAATGTTATGCGCGAATCACAACAGATAGCCGCCGAGCACCGCGGCGATGCCGCACACGCCCATCGTACCGGCGCCGAACATCGCGGACAGCAGGATCATCCCACCGGAGGTGAGAGCTCCAGGCAAGCCTTGGAGCACTCCAATCGTGCTTACCTGCAGACGCAGCAGGAAAGGCACGGCGCCCGCAAGGAAACGGGCGATCACGCGGCCGCCGAGCAGGAGGTCGCCGCACTCGCGCACAAGTTCTGGCAGGACCGCGGATGTCCGGAAGGATCCCCCGCGGAGGATTGGTTTCGCGCTGTCGAAGAACTCCAGTCCCGGCATTGAGCCGGGACTCCTCAGGCGCCAAGACAGCCAGGCGCGTTTGTCATGGGGCTGCTTCGGTAGATTCTTCTCGAATCTTGGTCCCGGATTGATTACTGGCGCGGCGGACGACGCCCCCCTTTGGACCGCGATTTTCTCATTCCCCCTGATGGCCGCCATCCAGATCATGTGTGCCCGCCTGGGCATGGTGTGCAGTGGACCGGAGCTTATTGGGCCACGCTGGTAGCTATCCTGGGGACACCATCGCGGAAGCAGCCGATTGGGTTGGCTCCCTTGAGTCCACCCACCGCTGGCTCACGGCTTCTATTC
The DNA here is from genome assembly GCA_050011755.1 of Bryobacteraceae bacterium. Lineage (GTDB taxonomy): Bacteria > Acidobacteriota > Terriglobia > Bryobacterales > Bryobacteraceae > Bog-159. The sequence goes on from JBEKIM010000155.1 coordinate 12,538, forward strand.
TGTAATCGCTATTGCAATGGCCATTGGGCTGGGACTTGATTATGTGGGCCTGACCGCGGTCAAAATGCTATTCTGGTCGGCCGTGCTCAACGGGGCATTGGCGCCACCCCTGCTCGTCCTGGTCGTGCTGCCTACCAGCCGGGCCGACGTGATGGGCGACCGCCGGAACGGGCCGCTGCTCCGCTGGCTTGGGTGGATATGTGCAGGCGTCATGCCGATTCGCCACCATCGTTATGCTGGCGACAATATAGGAAGGCGGCGGACAGAGATCCCATGCCGCCGCCTGCCACGTCGCCCTTATTTCGTGTAAAACGGCCTAGCGCCAGCGTCCTTCAACCAATACGTAGCCGCCCCGGCGGTGAACCCAGCGATGCGCCACCCAGCGAGCATGCGGCCGTGGTGGCATTTCCCATCTTCCGGCGTTCCAGGCGTAAGCATTACCGTCCCAGCGGTGGTAGCCGTTAATCCACACATAGCCAGGGCCAGGCGCCACACCCCGTGTTTCGACTACAGCCGCGGGCGGCGCGACGCGCACGACAACTTCGGCCATCGCGGCGCTGAACGTCAGCCCGCCTGCAAAAACTAATCCGATCAATCTCTTATAAACCACAATACACTCTCCTGTTCTTCTGCAGCCAATGCAACAGCACGTTCGCTGCCAAGATCTTAGCCCGAGACCTAGTGGAACATGCCCAACATATAAGCCACGAGCAGAATCAATAACACTCCGCCCACGCCTATGCCGGCACCGCCCCCGTAACCCCAGCGGCTATGTCCGTAGTAACCACCGCCGCCGAATACCAATAACAGAATAATAATCAAAAGCAGCATTGTTTTGAGCCTTGTCCCTTTTACTTTTCAAAGACGCTTTCAATCTGTCCGACCTTTTTTTGCACTTTGCCGGCGAAGTTTTCCGCTTGACCCTTCGACTCCACGTCGGGATTGCCCGCGGCCTGGCCGGCTTTTTGCTTGAGTTTTCCCTTCACCTCGTGAAGCTTGCCCTGAATCCTGTCCTTCGTGCTCGCATTCATCTGATTTCTCCTTTGGAGCGGCGCGGGCAAACGTCACCCGCGCCCATGTTGTTGCACTCCTATGCCCAATAGGGCTTGGCGCCGTAATAAGTGGCGACTTCGGCACCCCAGGCGCGGTCGGCCATGTCCGGCCAGTGCGTCTTGTCGAAGCCGGGGGCGTGGTCGAGCAACTTCTTGTCGACGTCCAGGACGAACTGTCGTTCGTCGGTGTCAATCGCGAGGGCGCTCCAGGGGATCGCAAAAAATTTGTCGCCCATACCCAGGAATCCTCCGAATGAAAGAACCGCGTAGGCCACACGGCCCTTCTCCAAATCGATCATCAGGTGTTCGATCACTCCGAGATCCTCTTTCTTGCGGTTCACAACCCTATCGCCGGTGAGAGTGTCTGCTGCCAGAACACTCTGCATCCACCGGCCTTTGGCATCTCTCGTTTGTGGCATGATATCTCCTTTTTCAAG
>JBEKIM010000156.1:0-14006 GCA_050011755.1 Bryobacteraceae bacterium
TACAGTTCGTTGGCGGCGCGGTTGCCGGATATTCTGGAACATCCAGCATCGTGCGCCACAAAAATCGGCACGGGCGTCACATCCATCAGGGTTTCAAGCTCTTCCACCCGTCGCCGTAGCTGCTCCTCGAGTCGCTTCTGCTTCGTGCCGTCGACGTTGATTCCCACCATCAGCGCGGGCTTGCCCTGCTCGTCATACTGGAACTTCGCCCGGCAGTTGAGCCATCGCCAGCTCCCGTCGGGCTGCCTGGCCCGGAAGTCGAAGACCACCGCGGAGGCCTTCGCCGCGAAGCAGGCTTCCAGTCTGGATGCCATCTCCGCCCGGTCTTCGGGATGCAGCCGTTCCGACCAGAAGGCGGGCGCCATTTGGGCTTCGCCGGGCGCGATTCCATACAGTTCGCACATTTCCGGCGAGACCGTTACCTCGTCATTCGCAATCGACCACCGGAAGGAGCCGGCTAGACCCGATTCCGAGACCAGCGAAATTACATCTTTGGAACGCGCCAGCTCTTCCTGTAACGATTTTTCCTGCGTGATATCCCGGAATCCGACGATGAGTCCCCCCTCCATCGGATCCACTTGCATGTGAAACCAACGGTCCACGGCCGCGTGATAATACTCAAACCTGGCCTGCGCGCGTTCCGCCGCGGCCCTGCGATAGGCTCTTTCAATCTGCGTGCCAAGAATGCCGGGATGCGCGTCCCACACGCACTGGCCGATCAACTTCGCGCGGTCGAGCCCGGTCAGCCGTTCCGCCTCCCGGTTGAACAGCATGTACCGGAATTCGCTATCGAACACCATATACGCGTACCGCACCTCTTCCAGTGCAAGCGCGGCAAATTCGTTCCGGAATGCTGCGAAACCCACGGCTTCGGATTCCCCCTCCTATCTCGGAAAATAGTATACCAACGAGGCCGTGGCGCACGCTTCAGCGACCCGGCGGGACTTTTAAGTCCCGCTTTTGCTGGACTGTTACGTCCCGCTTCAGCCGGCCGCGCGGGCGGGGAAGTCAATTCCCAATGCGCACCGTCACTCCCGGCTGCACCGCGACGCCGCCCACCGTCACCTGGAGCGGAACCGCATCGCCCGTAGGCGCGCCGGCGGGCACGCAGGCATTCACCTGCGTCACCCCCGCGTAGATCATACCCACCCAGTTATAGACACACGCGCTCAGGACTCCGCCCACCTGCACCGTCACTTGTCCCGCGGGCGTCGGAAACAGTGGCGAGACAGGCAGCAGACCGTCGGCCCACGGTGCCGATGGCGCGCCTTCGCCGGTGATAAAGAATGTCAGATAGCCGCCCGCCGGCACGGGACGGTCTATGTTGAACGCTCCCGTTCCATCCAGGTATGTATTCACGGCCACCGCCTGCCCGGTTCCGCCCGCATAGCAGTAAACGCCGGGCGCGGCCGCGCCCACGGGAATGGCCACCGGTTGGCTGCGCAAGCCGGCGTATTCCACTTGTACCTGTGTGGTTCCGGATATCCCGTACGGAGCCACCGCGCTCACCTGCTGGCTGTACGAGTAAATCATGGGCGCCGCGACGTTGTCGAAATAGACGCGCGTGCCGCCTGCTTCTACCGGCAGGTAGCCGTCGCTCCCATAACTGGCCGCGGCGATGGGATCGGCGCCGAAGCCCGTGCCGAAGATCGTCAACAACTCGCCCGGCGCCACGCTTCCGCCCGCATAGCTGGCCGCGTTCACCACCCCCGCGGCAGGAAAGGCGACACTGCCGCTGATCAGCGATTCGTAGGCGCCGCGGTTTACCGTGCCTGCCTGCTGTGGGCGCGCCAGGCCCTCCAGATCGTCCGGCGGCGCTACCGCCAGGTTCCCCGACCTGGCCGCCGGGCTGCCCTGTAGCAGATGGAAATCGGATGCGGCCGGATCCGTGCCCAGCCCGTTGAATTGCGGATCGGCGGTCAGATCGTGCGGCCCCGCGGTGGTGTTCACCGGCCCGTTCCAATAGACGTTGTAATCGAACTGCACATTCGAACTTCCGTAGACGTTGATCGCGGTGCCCGTGGCCGCCGCTTCCACCACGTTGTTCCAGACATTCACCGTCCCGGACTGGTTGACGAAGATGTCCGCATACTTCACCACCAATGCGTTACCGTACATCGTGTTGTTCAGAAAGGTGATGTTATCGCTCTGGAAACAAATCAGGCCGGCCCCGCCGTTATTCACCGAGAGATTGTTCTGCACCAGAAACCCGCCGACATAAGCTCCGATATCGTCCGAGCCGGCCTGGTTGTTGCGCGAGGTATCGATGATGATGCCGTCCCCATCGGTCAGTTGGCCGGTGGCCTGCCAAGGCACCAGCGAGCGGTTGTCGAATACCCGGTTGCGCTCGACGATCGTGTGTGGCGCCGGCCCCTGATCGTAATTCCAGGATTCGTAAACCGAGATCCCGCTGTTGCCATACCGCGAATACCAGGCGTTCCGATAAACGAAATTGTCCTGGATCGTCACGTAATCCGCTTCTTCGACACCGATCCCGCCGCCCGGGCAATCGTAAACATAGTTGCCTGCGATCAGGATATGATGCGGCTTGTTTACCCCATCCTGGCGTCCGTCGATGTTAATGCCGTTCCCGTTGCAGGCCGGGTCCGGCGTTGCCTCCAGTGCCTGCGCCGTGCATTGCTCCAGCGTCACGTTTTCCAGGTTGCCTTGCACCTGGAAACCGGATATCTCGATGTAGGCCGCTCCGCCATGGATCTCGATCGCGTTCCAGGCGGTGCCCGCGGAAATCTGCGGCTGATGGCCCGGATAAGCCCGGTACGCGATCCACGCCGCGGCCGTGCCCGAGCGGCTGATGTCCAACACGCTGCATCCGTCGCACGTCGTGTAGACTCCGTTCATCGCGTAGATGACGTCCCCGGGCTGCGTTAAATTTGCCGCCGCCTGGAGGGTGCGGAACGGGGCGCTTACGCTCAAGCCGGCGTTCGCATCGCTGCCCGTCCCACTCACATAGTAAGTGGCGCCATAAGCGGAGAAAGTCATCGCCGCGATGGCCAGAATACGCATGTCACCGGCATTGTATCATCGGGCCGCCCGAGGAAAGCGGGTACGAAGTCCTGGGCTAATGTTATAGACTTGTACGGCGTCGTCGTCAACGCCGTGGAGTTTGGACTTACCTGGTGGTGCCTGGCCGCTTGCCCGTGGCGCACGCTTCAGCGACCCGGCGGGACTTTTAAGTCCCGCTTGGGCGGATTGAAGTCCGCCTGCTTGCGTCCGCGCTCCTTCAGGAAGCCCGCTCGTGCTATATTCGCCAGCAATGTTCCGATTTGTACTGGCTCTGTGCGCGGTGGCGGCGGCGGCCCAGACCTCCAAACCGCCGATGACCTTGGACGAGTTCTTCGATTCCGTCGAGATCCGCGCCGTCGAGATGTCGCCTGACGGGCACGCCGTTGCCATCGAGACCTCCCGCGCCGATTGGGACCGGGATCGCTTCCGCACCGATTTGTGGCTCTATCGCGACGACGGCCGCGGTTCCCTGATCCAACTCACCCGCTCGGGCCACGACCACGGTCCGCAGTGGTCGCCGGACGGCCGCGCCATCGCTTTTCTATCAGATCGCGAGAGCGCCGAGGAAAAAGACGACCAGCCGGATCAGGTCTGGACCATCGCGCTAAATGGGGGCGAGCCTGTCGCGGTCACCCACGCCGAGGAGAAAGTGCACGCGTTTGCCTGGTCGGCCGACTCGCGCCACATTTATTTCGCCGCGCGCACGCCGTGGACCAAGGATCTGCGGGAGGCCCATAAGAAGGATTGGCAAGACGTGGTCGAGTTTCGCGAATCCGAGCGCGGCGATGCCATCGCGCGCGTGGAACTCTCCACCGGCGCGTTGCAGCAGATCGCCCCGACGCCCTGGCGCGTGAAGCAGATGGAAGCTTCGCCGGACGGCAGAAACCTCGCGTTTCTCACCGATTCCGTCTCCGAGCGGCAGGAAGACATGACCGCCTATGCCATCTACCTGGTGGAGGCGGCCGGCGGGCAGCCGCGCAAGTTGGTGCAGCGCCCCGCCGTGCTCGACAGCCTGCGCTGGACACCCGACTCCCGGCACATCTTCTTCTCGTTTCTGAACGGTTCGGTGGAAGGGAATTATCAGGATGCGCAGCCACGCGTCTATTGGGTCGATGCGGTGGGCTCCGGCGCGCGAGTCACACGCTGGTCGAAATTCCCGGGCGCCGTTACCGGGTATGCGGTCACCCAGGAGGGCGGATTGTTGGTCGCCGGCCGCATGGGTACCGAGGTGCAAGTCTATCGCGAAGAACAGCATGTCTTTGTGAAGGAGCCGGGTCGTCCCGGCACTTATGAGCGCATCTCCGCGGCCGCCCGCGCGCCGCGCGTCGCTTTCGTGCATTCCACACTGACCGAACCGCCCGAGGTTTATATCGGCGAGGGCCTCACCGATGCGCGCCCGGTCTCCCAGTTCAACCGGCTCTTCACCCAGCGCGCGCTGCCCGAGGGACGGCCTTACCGCTGGACGGCGGACGATGGCGTCTCGGTGGAAGGCATGCTGATCTATCCGCCCGGCAAGTTGGGTGAAACCAATCTGCGCATGCTCACCCTCATCCACGGCGGCCCCGGCGACGCCGATGGCAACCACTTCGAGGCGGACTGGTATCAGTGGGCATCGCTGGCCGCCACCCAGGGATGGCTGGTATTCGAGCCCAACTATCGCGGCTCGATCGGCTATGGAGACGCGTTCACGCTGGGGATCGTGCCGAATATCGTATCGAAACCGGGGAAAGACATTCTGGAAGGTGTGGACGCGTTGGTCAAAGAGGGCATCGCCGATCCGGATAACCTGACGATCGGCGGTTATAGTTACGGCGGTTACCTGACGAATTGGCTGATCACCCAGAACACGCGCTTCCGAGCGGCAGTGACTGGCGCGGGCGCGGTGGAACACGTCGCCAACTGGGGCAACGACGACACCACCTACGATGACGCTTACTTCCTCGGTGGCCAGCCGTGGGACATGATGAAAAACTATAACGACGAAGCGGCCATCTGGCAGATCAATAAGGTAAAGACACCCACTCACATCGTCGGCGGCGCGGAGGACATAAGGGTGTATGTGGGCGAGCAATACCTGCTGGAGCGGGCGCTGCACGCCCAGGGCGTGCCCGTGAAGCTGTTGATCTTTCCGGGCGAGGGCCATGAGCTGGACAAGAATCCGTGGCACGGAAAGATCAAGGTGCGCGAGGAGTTGAAGTGGCTGGAGCGCTGGGCCCCGCCCCGCTCTTGAAATGCCTTGGAGGGCGGGCAATCATGCCCGCAGCCGCCTTTCAGGCGGCCAAACCGGCGATAACCTTCGCTAACGTAGTATTCCACCGCTGGCCGATGTTAAATTCCCAAAAGTGTGAACGAGGCACGTCGAAATTGGAGGGAGCATGTCGATTGATGTAATACGTTCGCGGGCCGCGCACATCGGAACCGCGGTGCCCTGCCTATTGCTTCTTTGCTTGTTTGTCCCCGCGCGGGCGATCTTCGCACAAACCTTGCTCCAGGACAATTTCACCGAGGAGTCATCGCTAAATCAAAAGCTCTGGAGCACCGGGACCACCTTGTTGCAGGCCCTTGGTAAGAGTGAAGGAACCTGGGAAACTCCGCTGATAACCTTTTCCAACTCCGGTATGACCATGTCGGGAGTCGCCGGCGATTCTCAATTTACCGGTGTGCAGTCGAGCCAGGCCTTTACTCCACCCTTCGCCGTCGAGGTAACCGTAATGGGAGTGGTTGCCAATGGAAATGACTTCTGGTTGCGTCTCACCAGCGCCGACCTGAACCACCATCTGACCGTCTTCGGAAACCTCAATCCGCAAAACATCCCCTATTACCAACTCGGAGCCGAGTCCAATTCCGCCACCAAGCTTCTGGATGCTACACCTTCCGTGAATGTTTGGTACACCATCGGCATGGCGGTCGATGCCATGGGGAACACCACCGTGACCGTTCAAGATCCGACCGGAGCTGTCTTGGGCTCGACGGGCGTTGGCACCATTGGCACAGGTCCCTTTTACCTCGTTCTCGGGCAATACGAAGGCTTGCCGACGACTGTCGGCCCGAATACCTGTATCTGGCAGCAGGTGGTGGTGTCCGCGGGCGTTACCAGTTGGCAACTGGTGTGGAGCGATGAGTTCAACGGCGCGGCCGGATCCGCGCCCAATCCCAAGAACTGGAATTACGACTTGGGCGCCGGCGGCTGGGACAACGGTGAACTGGAAACCAATACCAACTCGACGGACAATGTTTTTGAGGATGGCAACGGCAACCTGGTAATCCAGGCGATCCGCGATTCCAGCGGCAACTATACTTCGGCGCGCCTGCAAACTGGCAATCCGAAAGCTTCGACAAGAACCACGGACCTGAGCTGGCAATACGGCTTGATTGAAGCCCGCATCAAGGCGCCTTCCGCCCAGGGCGTATGGCCGGCCTTCTGGATGGAGGGCGAAAACCTGGTATTTACCGGCTGGCCCGGCTGCGGCGAGATCGACATCATGGAGAACTACGGGACGTTTGACAATAACGCCTCCATGAATAACGGAGAGGCGCAAGGGCCGGGATATTCCGAAGTCGGCGGCATCGCGGCCGCTTACCCATTGCCCCTGGGTGAGACCGTCTACGACGACTATCACGTTTACTCGCTCCAGTGGTCGCCGAACTCGCTGCAATGGTTCGTCGATGGCGTGCCGTATCAGTCGGTCACCGCCTCCGATATTCCGGCGGGCGCGCAGTGGGTCTTTAACCAGCCCTTTTTCATCCTGCTGAAACTCGCTATCGGCGGACCGGGCACGTTTCTGGGGACGCCCGATCCGAACCAGCCATTTCCAAACCAGGAAATGCTGGTGGATTACGTGCGCGTGTATCAGTCCATCGCCACCACCGGAGCGAACCCGGTGATCGCGCCCGGCAGCGTCGTGAACACGGCGTCGTATCTGGGCAACCTGGCGCCGGGCGGACTCGCGACGCTCTATGGCGCTAACCTGGCCGACAATACTTACACCAACGTGATCGACTCAAACGGTCATTTCGTCAAGTCGCTGGCCAACGTCACGGTGACCGTAGCTGGAATCCCGGCGGCGCTGGTGTATGTCTCCCGGTCGCAGATCAATTTTCAGGTGCCGTGGGAGGTTGCGCCCGGACCGGTCGTGAACGTCGTGGTGACGCGCGCGGGCGTTCCCAGCCAGGTGGAGACGGTCTCGATCGCGGCCAACGCCGCGCCTGCCATGTTTCTTGAAGATTTTACCTCCGGTATTGCATGGATGACCGGCCCTGGGTGCGAGGGGTCGGAATGCGCCGCTCAAGCCGGCGGCGTGTATCAGCTTTGGGCCAATGCGCTCGGTCCGAAGGGCGCTGCGGAGCAGGACGGCGTACCGGCGCAGTACAACGGGTCGTTGACGCCGCTCGAAGTGGCAGGCGGAAACGCCAGTTGCCGGCTTACGATTGGCGGCCAGCCTGCCGCGATAGCTTATTGCGGCGCGGCTCCGGGCTTGATCATCGATCAGGTAAACTTCACCTATCCGAGTGGTGTCACCTCCCCTACGCCTTACGTGGACGCCACCCTCACAATCGACGGTGCCAGCGGCCACTTCCGCCTGTCCGCGCCCGCACAGTAAGGGAGTACTGCCGGGCGGAGCCTTACGGTCTTCTTGCGGCGGTAACATATACCGTGAGTCCGAACATGGCCCACCGCCTACTGTTATCTCTGGCGCTGGCCGCGCTGGCATACTCCGCTCCGCCGCCGGACACCGCCGAAGCGCACCTCGGCAAGGGCTACGACGCGCTGCGCGATGAGCGCTACGACGCGGCCGCCGCAGAATTCCGCGCCGCCCTGCGCCTGGACCCTACGCTCGTCATGCGCGCCCGCTTTCCCCTGGGCGTGGCCCTCTTCGAACTGAAACAGTCGGCCGAAGCGCGCCGCGAGTTCGAAGCCGTGCGCCGGGAGGTGGGCGAGCACCCTAACGTGTCGTATTATCTCGGCCGCCTCGACCTGCTGGACCAGAATTTCGCCGCTGCCGTGCGCCATCTCAACCAGGCCGTCGCCAAGCCTCCATTCCCCGACACGGCTTACTACCTGGGCCTGGCGTATTTCAAGCAGCGCGATCTACCCGCCGCGGAGAAATGGCTGCGCCAGGCCGCGCAGGCGAATCCGCGCGATAGTCTCGCGCGCTACCAGCTCGGGATGGTCTATCGAAAGCTTGGCCGCGAAGAGGAAGCCAGGAAGGCCTTCGCCGAATCGTCGGAACTGCGCCGCCGCGATACCGGCGAGAGCGAGTTGCGCACCGAATGCGCCAGGAAACTGGATGCCGGTCCCCGCGCCGAGGCCCGCGCGTTTTGCCGGCAGTTGTACACTCCCGATGACCCCGACCGGCTCACCATGTTGGGCACGCTTTACGGCCAGCACGGCGATCTGGAAGCCGCCCTGGAGCCTTTGCGGCGGGCCGCCGAGCTGACGCCCGAAAGACCCCAAATGCAGTATAACCTGGCATTCACTTACTACCGGATGGGTCGCTTTGCGGAGGCCCGGGTGCCTATCGCCAAAGCCGTCGCGCGCTGGCCGGATATCTTCCAATTGAATTTCCTCTACGGGGCGGTGCTCGCGAAACTGGGAGAGGATGACGCGGCTTACCGCGCCCTCTCGCGGGCGCACGAGCTCAACCTGCAGGATGCCGCCGCCGCCGATCTGCTCTTCGGTGCAGCGCTCGCCCTGGCGCACAAAAGCCTGGCCGCCCGCCGGTATCCCGATGCGCTGCGCTACTTCGGCGACGCCGCCAGGCTGCGCCCCGGCGACGCCCAGCCGCACCAGGGAATGGCCCAGGTTTATGCCGCGACGGGGCACCCCGGCGAAGCCGCCGCCGAACAGCGTTTGGCCGACGCCCCGCGCTAGCCCGTGGCGCACGCTTTAGCGGGCGCCCCCGCGGATGCGGGTGAAACAGCGGCGAGACCCCCTGCGGGGAATCGTCGAAAACTCACCGTGGGGCGGGCAATCATGCCCGCAGCCGCCTTTTCAGGCCGCTAAGCAAGGCTGGAAAGCCGCCCCCAGCGGGGACCCCGGGCCAAGATTGGCCGCCCCACGACTCTTGGTTTTAATCATCTTTGCGGCTCCGAAAAACAACCGCTAACTTATTGAGCGGCAATGGGGTCTCAGGGTAGCACCAGCGGCCCTACGGGCCGTCTGCAGTCTCGGAAACCGGGTAAGTCGCAACTCGGCAGCTAAGGCCGACGGCGCTAGGTCTGCAATTCGTTGAAACTGCGTACTCCCGGCAGTGGGTTTCTCCAAAGAGCGTGCTGGCGGGACTTCTAAGTCCCGCACTTGGAACCCACCCCCGTTGACTTCCCCGCGCGCCTTACGGATACTGTCAGCAGACTTGCTTATGCGTAAACTCGTCCAAGTGGAAGATGCCAAGTCGCTTCTGGAAGTCGCCAAGGAATGGGGCGTCTGGAAATGGCTCACCGAAAAGAAAAGAGTGCGGCAGACGGCTGATAAAGCCTGGGAAGCCTTCGACGAACTGGAAAAAGACGTCAAGAGCGGCTGGAGCGACGATCTCCAAAAAGCCTATGCTGAGCTGGTGGCCGAGACGGCGCTGGCCGAGGGCGGTGCACCCGCCAAACGAAAATACGAGAAGGTCAAGAAAGAGGCTGCCGCCGTGGATCCTAAGATCAAGGCCGTGGCGCTAAAGCTGAAGGAGGGCGACGACGAGGCCTACCGCGTCAGGATGGACGCGGAACGCATGTTCGACGAAGCTGAGAAGCGTCTCAGCACCAGCATGGCGCGCGAAGCTTCGCAGGTCGCCATCGACGCTTACAATCTGCGCGAAAAAGCGGTCCGAAAAGCCGAAACTGCCGCCCGCGCGAAGTAGAGATCCAGCGCTGTCGCGATCTTCAACACTGCCGGCCAGGGATGGCCCCTAAACTGCACCTCCGTCGCATGCAACATCAGCAATCATCGGTTCTGAGCGGCCCGTTTCAGCTCGCGGTGACAGCTTTGTCCGAAGAACTGATATAAACCGCTGATGCGGCGTAGATTTTAGCCTCACTTGCGTGAGGAGAGGGGAGTTGAGGGGCATGATGATATCGAATTACCAAATGCGGGTGGGTGAGAGCACCCAGTTTGACGCACCTGTGCACACGGCAGATGCGGAAGTGGGCGCAGGACTTGGACTTTCCTTGGACGATGTAGACAGCTTCGAACGCGCCGTCACTCCAGAAGAACGGGCGCCATCCTTCCCCGAGCCGGACGATTCCGTCCGCCGCTATCTCCGGGAAATCGGCTCTGTACCTTTGCTGACGCGCGCCCAGGAAGTGGATCTCGCGCGCCGCATGGAGCGCGGCCGGATCCGCCGCGAAAGAGCCATCAGCCGCGCCCCACTGGTACAACGGCGCGTGGTGGAGCTGCTGGCGGAAGTCGCCGCCGGCTCCGTGGATGTCGACGGGCTGATCGAACGCGGCGATGTCGAGGAAGGCGGCCCCGCCGATCGCCAGCGCCGGGCCGAATTTACTTCCCACTTTGCCCGCATCAAGCGCCAGTACGCCAAGTTGCGGCAGATCGAACAATGGCTCGCCGTAGCGGCCGCCGGCGATCGCCCCCTGCGCCGCCAGTTGACTGGCCGGCTGCATCGCGCCAGGGTTACCGTGGCCCAACTCATCCGCCAGATCCCCTTTCGCCCCGACCAATGGAACGAGTTCACCAACGCGCTCGAGCGGCAGGCATCCGAATTGCAGCGCCTCGACCACGAACTGCAGCAGATCGAGCCGGCTTCCGGAAGAGACAATCAGGTTCGCGCGCGTGTGCTGCGCGCTGAAATCCGCAAATGTGAAACCCAGGCCGGCGCCGCCTGGAGCGGCCTGCAATCCACCCTGCACCGCATCCACCGCGGCGACCAGGAAGCGCAACAAGCCAAAGCCGACCTGGTTAACGCGAATTTGCGCCTCGTCGTTTCCGTCGCCAAACGCTATATGAACCGCGGTCTGCACCTGCTCGACCTGGTGCAGGAAGGCAGCCTGGGCCTGATCCGCGCCGCCGAGAAGTTCGACTACCGCCGCGGATTCAAATTCTCTACCTACGCCACCTGGTGGGTGATGCAGTCGGTCTCCCGCGCGCTCGGCGAGCAGGCCCGCACCATCCGGATTCCCATCCACATGAACGATCAGCTCAACAAATTCTTCCGTGCCTCCAGGCAATTGGAGCGCGAGTTGGGCCACGCTCCGGCGGATGAGGAACTCGCCGCCCAGTTGAAGACCACTGGAGACAAAGTGAGCAAGCTGAGGATCATTTCGCGCGAACCGATCTCCTTGGATACACCCATCGGCAGCGACGAGGTGTCCACCCTGGGCGAGTTGATTGCCGATCGCGGCAGCGCTTCTCCGGCCGATACTGTGCTGGCCGCAGAGGTGCGCAGCGAGACCTCCGCCTTCCTCCAGACGCTGGTTCCACGCGAAGAACAGGTGCTCCGGCTGCGCTTCGGCGTCGGTTGCGGGCGCGAGCATACCCTCGAAGAGATCGGCGCCGGCCTGGATGTCACCCGCGAGCGTGTCCGCCAGATCGAGTTGCGCGCCCTACGCAAGCTTCGCCGTCCCGAAAGCGCCCGCCGCCTGCGCAGCCTGCTCACCTAAACGCCGGATCGTGCGTTGCCGCTCATTGGCGCATCCCTTGCTCCTTCCACCCGGGAAGGAGACGATCATGGCCGACAAGAACAAGGCGGTTTTCGGCATTTACCCCGACCGGGTCAGCGTCGAAGAAGCCGTGGATGGGCTGCGCGCGGCGGGATTTCGCGGTACGGATATCTCCGTGCTGTTCCAGGAAAATCAGGGCACGAAGGACTTTGCCCATGAAAAAAATACGAAGGCCCCGGAAGGAGCCACTGCCGGCGGCATTGTCGGCGGCATCTCTGGCGGTGTGCTGGGCTGGCTCACGGGAATCGGGGCGCTGGCCATCCCCGGCTTAGGTCCGCTCATCGCGGCCGGTCCCATTGTGGCCGCTCTCGCAGGCGCAGGCGCGGTGGGTGCGGTGGGTGGCGTCATCGGCGGCTTGGCCGGTATGGGCGTGCCAGAGTATGAGGCTAAGCGCTTTGAAGGCCGCATCAAACAGGGCGGCGTGCTGTTGTCCGTGCATTGCGACAACGACGATTGGGTCAAGCGCGCGAAGGAGTCGCTCCGCCGGACCGGAGCTGAAGGCGTCGATTCCACCTCGGAGTCCAGCGCCGACTACTTCGTCAGCGATAAGCCCATGCCGCGCGTTCGCCGCGCCGGCGTCGTGGACCGCCCCTGAGCCCGTGGCACACGCTTTCAGCGTGCCGGCGGGACTTTTAAGTCCCGCTCCTGGAGAGGTTGGACTTATTCGGCGCGGCCGGTGGCGCACGCTTTACCGGGTGCCCCGCGTATGCGGGTGAAACAGCCGCGAGACCCCCGGTGGGGCAGGCTCGCAGCCTACGGCGGCCCTCGTAGGCCCGTCGCTTGTCCCTCCGAAAAGCAGCGGCTAACCTAGTTGAGCGGCAATGGGTCTCTGATGAGCCTGCCGGCCGGACTCCTAAAGTCCCGCTCAACCGCCGTGGCGTGGGGGGTTAACTCCCCCTGTTAACCATATGCAAGTGCCTGTAGGGCCAGGTACTTCGGCCCGTACTGGTGTAACCCTCGGCATTCCTGCGCTTCCCGTAGAATTGCAGTTGAAGGGACGCGTATGACTTTGAACGACGCATTCGAGGGACATTCCCTTAAGACCACCCAGATCATGCAGAAGGGCTCGCTGCTGTTGCTGGCCATCATGGCGAGCCTGATCCTGGCCTTCCGCCGCCACAACGGCATCACGGTCGGTATTGTTCTGGCCATCTCCACCGTAGTGGCCCCCGCCGTCTACGTGTTGGCGAAGCGCATGGTGGAGAAGGTGCGCCAGCGCGAAACAGAAGATCAACTGCTGCTGCAAACCAGGTCTTATCTGCAGAATGTCGAGCCCGTTCGCCCGGTGACCCCTAAGGAAGAGTCCGATCTGGAGCTTCTGGCGCGCGCCATCGATGGACGAAAATTGCCCACGCAGGGCTTCCAAATTCACCACATCGCCTCACTTTTGCCCGCAGGCGATCCGGTCGTGTTCGACGCCCTTCCCCGCCGCTACGCCATCCGCGGCCTATACGAGCGCCGTTTTGCGGATCTTGCCAGCACGCTTCCCCGGCCGGTCTCCCTGCCCTTGAGCGAACTGCTGCCGGCTCCCGCCACCCAGGAATTCGGCTCCTGCGCCGCAGGCGCGGGAAATCCGTCTATCGAATATTCAAACGCCTTAATGGATGAAATCCGCATCCGCGCCGCGGAAGGCTACCAGCGCATGCGGCATGGCGGCGTCGAGGTCGGCGGCGTCCTGTTCGGCACCCGCCGCGACGGCCTCCTCCGCATCCTGGCCGTGCGGCCCATCGAATGCGAGTATGCCAACGGCCCCCGCTTCTTGCTCTCGCGCAACGACGAATCCGCCTTGGCGGCATTGCTCCTGTCTTCCAATACCGATCCTCAACTGGCAGGCCTTGAGCCTGTGGGCTATTACCATTCCCACACTCGTGAGGAGATCTGCCTCTCCGCGTCCGATGTGCAGCTATTCGATCGCTTCTTCCCGCAGCCCTGGCAGGTAGCCCTGGTCGTGCGGCCGGCCAACCTCGCCCCCACGCTCGCCGGGTTTTTCTTCCGCGACGCGAATGGAGGAATTCAAAACGACTCCGGCTTTCGTAAGTTCCAATTAGCCGGACCCGCCGCGGCGTAGTCAGCGGCCGGGGCGGCGAATCTGCCAAACTAGAGACTTACTCTCATGGCAGATTCTCCGATTACTTCTCGAGAAAAAGACTTCGCGGCCTGGTATCAGGATGTTGTCCTGGCGGGCGATATGGCCGAACCGGCCGAAATCGTCAAGGGTTGCATGGTCATCAAACCCAACGGCTACGCCGTGTGGGAGATCCTGCAGCGCGAACTCGACACCCGCTTCAAGGCCACCGGCCATCAGAACATCTATCTTCCCCTGC